>CAYSFN010000023.1:0-29506 GCA_964430045.1 uncultured Gemmatimonadaceae bacterium | reverse complement strand
GTTTCCCGTGCCCCTCGGCCGCTCCCTGTTGCTCGCCGCCGCGCGCAGTGACGCGCTCAATCGCTTCGCCACCAAGAGTGCGGTGGTCAAGCGCGCCACCCGCAAGTTCATGCCGGGGGAGAAGCCCGAAGATGCTCTCGACGCCGGCGCGCGCATCGTCGCCGACGGGCGGGGGCTCATCTTCACCAAGCTCGGCGAGGCCCTCACGCACCTCGACGACGCGGACGCGGTGCGCGACCACTACCTCTGGTTCTTCGACCAGATTGCCCAGCGTGCGTTGCCCGCCCACGTCTCGGTCAAGCCCACCCAGCTGGGGCTCGACCAGTCCGAGACCAAGTGCACGGAACACTGCCTGGCGCTCGCGGCACGTGCGGAGTCCACCGGGTCGGCGCTGTGGATCGACATGGAGGACCACAGCTACGTCGACCGGACGCTCGCGCTTTACGAGACGGTCAAGGCCAGGCACCCCTCCAGCGGGCTTGCGATGCAGACGTATCTGTACCGCACGCCCAAGGACCTGGAGCGCCTGATGCCGCTCAAGCCCATCGTCCGTCTGGTGAAGGGCGCATACGCGGAGCCCGAGTCGGTGGCGTACCCGCGCAAGGCCGACACGGATCAGGCCTTCTACGACCTTGCCGTCACGATGCTCGAGGGCGCCAGGGCCGACGCCTGCAAGCCCATCCTCGGGACCCATGACGAGGCCCTGGTGGGCCGGATCGCGGCGAAGGCCGAGCAGCTGGGAGTGGCGAAGGGCAAGTATGAGGTCCACATGCTGTACGGCATCAAGGACAATGCGCAGGCCCGTCTGCGGCGCGAGGGGCACGCGGTGACCACGCTCGTCTCCTACGGTGATGCGTGGTACCGCTGGTACATGCGCCGCCTCGCCGAGCGGCCCGCGAACGTCCTGTTCGTGGCCAAGTCGATGTTCGGGTGACCCACGCCCGGTGTCGCCCTGCGGACGGCGCTGACACCGCTGGTGGCCGCGCGCCGTAGGGTGCCGTATGAGCGGTTGCCTGCGTCAGATCGGGTGTCTCGTGGTCCTGTGTGTCCTGGCACTGGGCGCGTCCGTGACCAGGCATCGGTGGCTGCCGCTGGTGACCCCGGCGGGGCGCGACGTGGTCGCCGAGCTGCCGTGGACGCCGCTGTCACGCGAGGGCGCGGCGCGGGCGCGGCACGCCGTCGACGGGCTGTCCCGCCAGAACGGACCGGTGTTCGCGAACGTGGCGCCCGCCGACCTCGCGTCGTTCCTCCTCGACTCACTGGTCCGCGGCATCACCACCGGTGACCGGGTCGCGGAGGTCGCGACGCGTGACGACCGCATCCTGATCCGCACCGAGGTCCGCGTCAGCGACTTCGGGCCCGAGTTCCTCTCGACGATCGGCGGCGTTGCCGGACGCCGCGCGGGGCTCATGCTCGGCGGGCGACTCCGGGTGGACCGCCCGGGCATCGGCGAGCTCGTGATCGACGAGATCATCGTCGATGCGGTGTCCATCCCCGGGCCGGCGATCCCGCGCGTGACGAGGGCCCTGGCCGTGCGGTTGAAGCGCAGCGGACTGCGGGACGACGCGCTGGGGTTCGCCCTGCCGGGACAGATCGGCGATCTGCGGGTAAAGGGTGGTATGATCACCCTCTACAAGTCGGACCCCGAATGACGCGCGTGCTCGTGGTGGACGACGAGCCCGGCGTGCGCGCCGCCCTCGTGCAATTGCTCGAGTACGAAGGGGTGGAGACGCGCGCCGTGGCGTCGGCCGCCGAGGCCTTCGTGGCCTACGAGGAATGGCACCCGGCCGTGACGTTCCTGGACGTGAAGATGGCCGGGATGGACGGCCTGTCCGCCCTCAAGATCCTCCGGCAGCGTGACCCAGCGGCCGTGGTCATCATGATCAGCGGCCATGCGACGATCCGCGACGCGATCGAGGCCACGCAGCTCGGGGCCTTCGACATCCTCGAGAAGCCGCTGGACACCGACCGCATCCTCGTCACGCTGCGCAATGCCCTGGGGACGCAGGAGCTGCGCGCCGAGAATGCCCGGCTGAAGGCACGGGACGTCGGGCGCAGCACGATGGTCGGTGCCAGTCAGGCGCTGACGGCCCTGCGGCAGCAGGTCGCCCAGGTCGCGCCGACGCCGGCGCGGGTGCTGATCACGGGCGAGAACGGCACGGGCAAGGAGCTCGTCGCGCGTGCGCTGCATGACGGCTCCCCGCGGGCCAGGAAGCCGTTCATCGAACTGAACTGCGCCGCCATGCCCTCGGAGTTGATCGAGAGCGAACTCTTCGGGCACGTGAAGGGGTCCTTCACGGGGGCGGTGGCGGATCGCCCCGGGAAGTTCGAGCAGGCCGACGGGGGAACCCTGTTCCTCGACGAGATCGGCGACATGGCCCTCGCGGCGCAGGCCAAGGTGCTGCGGGTGCTCCAGGAGGGCGAGCTGACGCGCATCGGCGGGGCCAAGCGGCTGAAGGTCGACGTCCGCGTGATCGCGGCGACGAACAAGCGGCTCGAGGACGAGATCGCGGCGGGCCGGTTTCGCGAGGACCTCTTCTACCGGCTGAACGTGGTCCCCCTGCACGTGCCGCCGCTGCGCGAGCGCCGCGAGGACATTCCGCGGCTGATCGAGCACTTCGTGGCGCTGCTCTCGCAGCACGAGGGGGTGGCGGTGCGGCGCTTCGACCCCGACGCCGTGGCGCTGCTCTCGCAGCGCGACTGGCCCGGCAACGTGCGGGAATTGCGCAACACCGTCGAGCGGCTCCTGATCCTCACCTCGGGCACGGTGGTGACCGTCGCGGACGTCGAGCGCCTGGTGGGTGGCCGGTCCGTGGCGGCGAGCGGCGATATCGGGATTTTCGGCGCGTGCCAGACCTTCGAGGAGTTCAAGGAGGTCGCCGAGCGCGCCTTCCTGGTGGCGAAGCTTCGCGCGCATGATTGGAACGTCGCCGAGACCGCGCGCGTGCTCGAGATGCCGCGGTCCAACCTGTACAAGAAGATCGAGCGTTTCGCGCTGACGCGAGAGGACGGATGAGCGACCGGAACTGGGAGAAGGAGCTGGCCGCGATCGATCGCCAGTTGGCGTCGGTCTCGGACGAGGCGTTGGTGGCGCCCCCCTCGCCCGGGGCGGGCCCTGCGGTGCCGGATCCGCGTGCGGCCGTACGCCGTGCCGAGCCGGGACCGGCGGCGGCCCGCCCCGCCGGCACCGCGCCGGGCGTGCCCACGCCGGGGGGCGTGCTGTTCCGCCTGGCGCTGGCGGTGCTGCTCGGGGTGGCCATCGTGTTCTGGCCCTACGCCAATCGCTGCGGTGCGGGGCTCTCCGGGTATCTTGCGTCCGTGGTCGTGGTCACGGGCGCCGGCTGGTGGGCCGCCGTGACCACGTGGCGTGCGCGCGCGGGCCGCGCGCACGTGCTGGCCCTGATGCTCGTGGCCTGGGGGCTGATCCTCACCGCCATCGAAATCCTTCCGCGCGTGGGGTACGCTGCCGACCCCGCGCGCATCAGCTGGGGATGTGACGCATGAGCACGACCTTCCAGAACTTCATTGCCGGGGCGTGGGTCGACGCCAGCACCTCGGCGACCTTCCCCAACGTGAACCCGGCGGACACGCGGGACGTGATCGGACACTTTCCCCGGTCCACCGCCGAGGACGTGGCGCGCGCGGTCGCCTCGGCGCAGCGCGGCTTCGCGCAGTGGAAGCGCACGCCCGCGCCGGCGCGCGGCGACGTCCTCCGCCGGGTCGGTGACCTGATGGCGGCGCGCAAGGAGGAGATCGCCGACCTGATGACCCGCGAGATGGGCAAGCCGCTGGCGGAGACCCGCGGCGACGTGCAGGAGGGGATCGACACGGCGTACTACGCCGCCACCGAGGGCCGTCGGCTGTTCGGGCACACCGTGCCGAGCGAACTCGCCAACAAGTGGGCGATGTCGTTCCGCCGCCCGATCGGGGTGTGCGGCCTGATCACGCCGTTCAATTTTCCGCTGGCGATCCCCACGTGGAAGGCGTTTCCCGCCCTGCTCGCGGGCAATGCGGTGGTGCTGAAGCCCTCGGAGGACGTGCCGCACACCGCGACGGTGCTGGTGGAGATCCTGCTCGAGGCGGGGCTGCCCCCCGAGGTGATCCAGTTGGTGCACGGCGATCACGTGGCGGGCGCGGCGCTGGTCGAGCACCCGGACGTCCCGGTGATCTCGTTCACGGGGTCCACGCAGACCGGGGCGCGCATCGGCGAGATCTGCGGGCGGATGCACAAGCGGCTCTCGCTGGAGATGGGTGGCAAGAATGCACAGATCGTCCTCGATGACGCGCCGCTGGACCTGGCGCTGGAGGGCGTGCTGTGGGGGGCCTTTGGCACCACCGGCCAGCGCTGCACGGCCACGAGCCGCCTGATCCTCCAGGCGGGGATCCACGATGCCTTCGTGGAACGCCTGGTGTCGGCGGCGCGTGCGCTGCGCCTGGGTGACGGTCGCGCGCAGGGTACGGACGTGGGACCGCTGATCCATGCGGCGTCCCTGGCGAAGGTCGAGCGCTACGTCGCGCTCGCGCAGCGCGAGGGGGCGACGCTGGCCTGCGGGGGGCGCCGCGCGGACCACGGGGGGCTGTCGCACGGCTTCTTCCACGAGCCGACCATCTTCACCGGGGTGCGTCCCGGCTCGCGGCTCGAGCAGGAGGAGGTCTTCGGGCCGGTGCTCGCGGTGCTCATGGTCGCGGACGCGGACGAGGCCTTCGCGATCAACAACGGGGTGCAGTACGGCCTGTCGTCGTCCCTTTACACGAAGGACGTGTCGCTCGCCTTCCGCGCCCTGAACGAGCTCGACAACGGGATCACCTACGTGAACGCGCCGACGATCGGGGCCGAGGCGCACCTGCCGTTCGGCGGGGTGAAGGCCACGGGCAACGGCCACCGCGAGGGGGGGTGGGAGGTCTTCGAGTTCTACACGGAGACCAAGGTCGGCTACGTCGATTTTTCCGGGCGGCTCCAGCGGGCGCAGATCGACAACTATTAGGCGGTCTGCGGCCAAAGGCTCCCGCGGGCGTGGGTTCGCGCTTGCGACCGCGGGAGGCCTTCGCTTAGATACCAGCATATGCAGGACGCAGAACTCCCCCCGCCGGACGGCTCGGAGTCCGTCGGGCCGTCAGCGATGGCGGCCTCGGGAGCGCCGCGTGCGCCGCGGATCGCGGCGAGCGTGCTGCGGCTGTCCTTCGAGTGGCTGAAGTCGTTCTCCCTGGCGCTGCTGCTGTTCGTGCTGGTGCGCGCCATGCTGGTCGAGGCGTTCAAGATCCCCAGCGGGTCGATGGAGCGCACGTTGCTGGTGGGGGACTTCCTGCTGGTGAACAAGCTGGTGTACGGGGCGGAGGTCCCGCTGCTGCACACGCGGCTGCCCGCCCTGCGCGAGCCGGCGAACGGCGACGTGGTGGTGTTCACCTGGCCGTCCGACCACAGCAAGAACTTCGTGAAGCGCATCGTCGGGAGCGCGGGCGACACGCTCGAGATGCGCGACGGCGCACTCGTGCGCAACGGCGCGGCCGTGCCGGAGCCCTACGCGGTCAACGAGCAACTGGGCTACGATCCCTCGGGGGAGGAGTTCCGCTGGCAGCGGGACTTCCTGGTCCGGGAGGCGCGGGCCACGCAGCGCGCGTATCATCCGTCGCGCAAGAACTGGGGACCCCTGGTCGTCCCGGACGGGCATTTCTTCGTGCTTGGCGATAATCGCGACAACTCGCTGGACAGCCGGTACTGGGGGTTCCTCCCCGACACGCTGATCCGCGGGCAACCGCTCTTCGTCTATTACAGCTTCGCGCCGGACTCGACGCAGACCCTGGACTGGGTCACCCGGGTCCGGTGGCAGCGACTTGGCACCCGGGTGGAGTGATCGTCACCCGGCATCGCGCGGGTTCGTCCGCGCAGTCACAGCAGCACGAGGGGACCAGTGAAGCGTGACCGCATCGTCGTCCATCAGAGTTCCGAGGACGAAGGATCGCTCGACCAGTACCTGCGCGACATCAGTCATTTCCCGCTGATCACGCGGGATGACGAGGTGCGGCTTGCCCAGCGCAGCCGGAACGGGGACCAGGAGGCGCTCGACACGCTGGTGCGCGCGAATCTCCGGTTCGTGGTCTC
Organism: uncultured Gemmatimonadaceae bacterium; assembly: GCA_964430045.1. GTDB lineage: Bacteria > Gemmatimonadota > Gemmatimonadetes > Gemmatimonadales > Gemmatimonadaceae > DASRAP01. The sequence goes on along the minus strand of CAYSFN010000023.1, from coordinate 23,406 downwards.
GGTGGCGAAGAAGTACCAGAACCATGGCGTGTCGCTCTCGGACCTGATCAACGAGGGGAACCTCGGGTTGATCCGTGCGGCGCACAAGTTCGATGAGACGCGCGGGATCAAGTTCATCTCCTACGCGGTCTGGTGGGTCCGCCAGTCGATCCTGCAGGCGCTGGCCGACCAGTCGCGCATCGTCCGGGTGCCGCTCAACCGCGCCGGGACCCTGCACAAGCTGGGCAAGCGCGCCAGCGCGATCCGGCAGGAGTTCGGCCGCGCGGCGACGCACGCCGAACTGGCGTCCGAGTTCGAGCTGACCGAGGAGGAGGTCGCCCACACCCTGAACATGTCGCAGACGCACGTGTCGCTCGACGCGCCCCTCGTGGAGGGCGAGGATTCCAAGCTGCTCGACTACCTCCCCGACAACACGCGCGGGACGCCGGACGAGCACACCTTCGAGAAGGCGCTCACGCAGTCCATCGACGACGCGCTGCGGTCCCTGAAGGAGCGCGAGGCGAGGATCATCAAGCTGTACTTCGGGCTGGACGGCTCCGAGCCGATGACGCTCGAGGAAATCGGGGCCATGATGGGGATCACCCGCGAGCGGGTGCGGCAGATCAAGGAGACGGCCCTGAGCCGGCTCCGCCACGTGTCCCGGGCACGCGCGCTGGAAAGCTACCTCGGGTGAGGCCCGACCCCGCGCGCGACTTCGTTCGCGACGAGCCGCTGCACGATCACGCACTCACGGTGCCCCGTCCGTCGGACGCGCTGCGTCTGCTGTGGCGGGTGCTGCGCCTGCGGTGTCCACGCTGCGGCGGCGGCCCGGTGCGGCGGCACTGGCTGCGGATGCGGGATCGCTGCGGCGCCTGCGACGGGATGCTCGCGCGCGGCGAGGCGGATCACTTTCTCGGGGCGATGCTCCTCAACCTCGTGGTGGGCGAGCTGCTGTTCGCGGCGGTGCTCGTCGCGATCCTGGTCGCCACGTGGCCGCTGCCGCCGTGGAGCGCGCTGGAGCGCTGGGCCCCCATTGGCGCCCTGGCGGCCCCCGTGGTGCTGTTCCCCTTCACGAAGCTGCTGTGGCTCGGCGTCGACCTGCTGGTGCGCCCCGATACCCCTCAGCGCGCCCGCTAGCGAGATTGCAGGGATGAAGGTCACCCTCCTCACGCTCGGCTGCGACAAGAACACCGTGGACTCCGAACGGTACCTTGCCGACCTCGTCGCCCACGGCGCCGTCCCCACGGCGGATGCCGCCGATGCCGACGTCATCGTCGTCAACACCTGCGGCTTCATCGACGCGGCGAAGCAGGAGTCCATCGACGCCATCGTCGGGGCCGCGCGGCTGAAGTCCGACGGCGGCTGCCAGGCCGTCATCGCGGTGGGCTGCATGGTGGAGCGCCACAAGGACGAACTGCGCGAGGCGCTGCCCGAGGTGGACCTGTTCCTCGGCGCCTCCGAGGGGGACGCGCTGGTGCCGTCGCTGATCGAGCGGGGGCTTCTCCAGAGCGAGATCCTCGCACATCCCGGGGAGCGCCTGCTGTCGGCGGGGTCGCCGTTCGTGCGCTACCTGAAGATCAGCGAGGGCTGCGACCACGGGTGCGCGTTCTGCGCCATCCCGCTCATGCGCGGCCGGCATCGGTCCTTCGCGATCGACGACATCGTGCGCGAGGCGCAGCTCCTCGAAATGCAGGGGGCCCGCGAGGTCAATCTCGTCGCGCAGGATCTCGCGCACTACGGGCGCGATCGTCGCGACGGCTCCTCGCTGCCGCAGCTGCTGCAGACGCTGGTCCGCGAGACCGGCATTCCGTGGATCCGCAACCTCTACCTGTACTCCGCCGGGATCACGCCGGCGTTGCTCGAGGTGATGGCACGCGAGTCGCGGCTCCTGCCGTACCTCGACATGCCGATGCAGCACGGCAGCGACGCGGTGCTCACGGCGATGCGGCGGCCGGAGCGGCGCACCTCGGTGCGCGAGCGGGTGCAGCGATTCCGCGAGGCGGTGCCCGACCTCGCGATCCGCACCACGGTCATCGTGGGCTTCCCGGGCGAGACCGACGAGGACGTGGACATTCTCTGCGACGTGCTCGAGGAGCTGCGCTTCGAGCGGGTCGGTGTCTTCACCTACTCCCCGCAGGACGGGACGCGCGCCGCCACGATGCCGGACGACGTGCCCGAGCCGGTGAAGCGCGAGCGGCAGGAGCGGGTCAGTGAACTGCAGCGGGTGCTGACCGCGGAGCAGTATGAGCGCCGCATCGGTCACCGCGTGCCCGCGCTGGTCCTCGAGGCCGCGGCTGACGGCGAGCCCGCCATGGCGCGCGTCCCGTGGCAGGCCGACGACATCGACGGCGTGACCCGCCTGGACCGCGACGTCCCCGCGGGAGCGCTGGTCGAGGTCGAAGTCCTCGGGGTCGAGGATGACTATGACTTCACGGCGCGCGTCGTCGGCGTCCCGCACCTTCCCAGCGCTCCGCGGCCCCCCCGCCGCGTGCTCCCCGTGACGGGTCCGTCGTCGGTGGGCAGCTTCGGTCGCTGACGCCCCCTCGCCCAGCCCGATGACCTGTGCGCGCACGCGTCCGTGGCTGCTGCTCGGCGCCGCGTGTGCGATCGGCGGCTGCGTGCGGTCGTCGGTGCCCGAGGGACCGCGACCGTCTGATCCGGCCGGGGTGCCTGTGGTGCCACCCACCACGCCGGCCACGCCCGGCGGGCTCGCGCGTGCGGTGCGCGTGGTCGTGGCGTCGGGCGGTACAGCCATGGAGCTGCAGGGCGACGCGGGGCTGGAGATTCGCCTCGTCGGGGTCACGGCCCCCATCCGGGTGCCGCCGCAGCAGGTCGTGACGATGCGGACCCGCGCGGGCCGCTTGACGATCTCGGGCGTCGCCCCCGCGTGGGAGGGCCGTCCCGGCGAGGCCGTGGAGGTGTGGTCTGCGGGCAGCGCGCCGTTGCGCGTCGGCAGCCGTCGGTATCGCGGCTGGCTCCGCGTCGTCCCGTCCGACTCCGGCGTCATGGGCGTCAACCATCTGCCGGTCGAGCAGTACCTGCGGGGCGTCGTGCCGCTGGAGATCGGTCCGCGCCGACCCGAGGAACAGGCGGCGGTCGAGGCGCAGGCCATCGCCGCGCGTTCGTACGCCGCCGTGCGGATGTCGAGCAGCGGCACGCGGGGGTGGGACCTCCGCGGGTCCACGGCGGACCAGATGTACGGCGGGGCCGACGCCGAGCGCCCCGAGAGCGATGCGGGGATCGCCGCGACGGCGGGGGTGGTCCTCACCTACGCGGGCCGCGTCGTCGAGGCGCCGTACTCGGCGTCCTGTGGCGGGGAGACCGCGGCCGCCGAGGAGCTGTTCCGCTCCGCCGGCGCGCCGCACCTGCGCCGCGTGAGCGATCGGCGACCGACCGGCGGGGTCTGGTGCGACATTGCGCCGGGGTTCGCCTGGGAGCGCTCGATCGACGGCGAGGCGCTGCAGCGCGGGCTGGAGCGCTACCTCGGGACGCATGTGCGCGGCGTCACGGCGCCATTGCCGCCCGTCACCGACGTTCGGCGTGCCGGCTCGACGCCATCAGGGCGCGCCGCCGGTGTCGAGATTCATCTGCGCGGTGGCGCACGCCACGTCGTCGAGCGCAATGAGCTCCGATTCGTTCTCCGGGAACCCGATGGCGCGATCGTGCCCAGCACCTATCTTTCGCTCGCTCCCGAACGTCGCCGTGACGGGAGCCTCGCGCGGCTGGTCATCACGGGCCGCGGCAACGGCCACGGGGTCGGGATGTGCCAGTGGGGGGCGATCGCACGCGCGCGGGCCGGCGCGGACGCGCGTACCATCCTGCGCACGTACTACCCGGGGACCGCACTCCACCGCGTTGACTAGCAGAGACTGATGCCGCCCAAGGATTCTCGTCCGACCCCGTCGTCCGGGACCGCCATTCCCCCGCTGCGCCTCGCGGTGATCGGCTGCGGCGCGATCTCGCAGATCGCGCACCTGCAGATGCTCCCCAGGATGCGCGGGGTCTCGCTCGTCGCGCTCTGCGACAACGACGGGGCCAAGGTGCGCACCCTGGCGCAGCGCTTCGGGGTCCCGGAGTACTTCACCGACGTGGACGACCTGTTCTCGGACGTCGCCCTCGACGGGGTGATCGTGGCGACCCCGAACCATCTGCACGAGCCGCACATCCTCAGCGCGTTGCGGGCCAGGTGCGACGTGCTCTCGGAGCGGCCGCTGGCGCTCTCCTCGCGCGGGGTCGAGACGCTCATTGCCGCGGCGGCCAAGGCGGGACGGAAGCTCGTGGCGTCGACGCCGACGCGCTTCCGCGCGGACGTGCAGGCCTTGGCCTCCTTCCTCCACGGTGGCGAGCTCGGGACGGTGATGGGGATCCGCGCAGGGGCCTACCACATGCGGGGCAGTGTGGAGGGGTGGCGCACGCGTCGCGCGGAGGCGGGTGGGGGCGCCCTGCTCGAGTTCGGGTACTCGCTGATCGACCTGGCGCTGTGGCTGACGGATTTTCCCGAGCCTCAGCGCGTCAGTGCGCACTGGGTGCGCGGCGCGGGGGCGAGCGCCGTCGAGGACACGATGGTGGTGCTGCTGACGGCGGCGTCGGGGCTCGCGGTGACCTTCAACGTGACCTGGCACTACGTCGGCGAGCGGAACCGCTGGGCCTTCGAGGTGCTCGCCTCCGGCGGAACGGCGCGGCTCTCGCCGCTGCGCGTGGTCAAGGACTTTCACGGACGACCCACCGATCTCGCGCTCACCGGCGCCGCGACGCGCGAGCCGCCGCTGCAGCAGTCGCATCGCGCGGAACTGGCGCACTTCGTGGCGACGCTCCGCGGGGACGTCGCCTATGAGCCGCCGGTGGATCAAGTGCAGGTGATGCGCGTCATCGAGGCCGCATACACGTCGGCCGAGGAGGAGCGCGAGGTGCGGTTGTGAGCTGGCGTCGGCGCGTCCTCGGGCGCGCCGGGTGGATGCTGTGGGCGCTGGCTGCCGTCGCGGGCCCTCGCGCCGGCACCGCCCAGGACGGCGCGCGGGATCGCGGACCGCTCCCGGCGGCGGCCGTCGAGGCCGCGCGCGCCGCCGCGGGCGATTCAGCGGCTGGTGCGTCGCTCAAGGTCGTCGTGCTGACGGTGGGGCAGGGCGGGGCCGTGTGGGAGATGTTCGGACACAATCTTCTCTGGATCCGCGACACCGTGTCCGGCGACGAGGCGGCGTGGAACTGGGGGATGTTCTCGTTCAACGAGCCGGGCTTCCTCCAGCGCTTCCTGCTCGGCGACACCCGCTACTGGATGCAGGGCGACGACGTGGCATCCACGCTGGCCTACTACGCGTCCGTCGGACGCGAGGTGGTGGCGCAGGAACTCGCGCTGTCCGCCGGGCAGCGCGCGGCGCTGCAGGCCTTTGTCCGCGCCAACGCCCGCGAGGACGCGCGCTACTACCGCTACGACTACTTCCTCGACAACTGCTCGACGCGTCTGCGCGATGCGCTGGACTTCGTGCTCGACGGTGCGCTCGCGGCCGGGCCCGGTGTCGCGTCCACGCCCCACACGTATCGCAGCGAGACGCTCCGCCTGGTGGGGAGCGACGCGTGGCTCACGCTCGGGATCGACTTCGCTCTCGGCGTGCCGGCGGATCGGCCCCTGAGCGTCTGGGAGACGGCGTTCGTGCCCATGCGGCTCCGCGACGCCCTGGCGACGATGACCGTGGACGATGGGCACGGGGGCCGCGTGCCGCTGGTGACGCGGACCGCGACGGTGGTCCCCGCCAGTCGCGCCGAGGCGCTGCCGCGCTTCCCGGCCTCGCAGTTGCCGTGGCGGGTCGTCGGGCTCGGGGTCGCCGTCGTGCTGGTGGGGTTCGTGCTCGGCCGCCGACCGTCCGCCCACGGACCGCGCCTGGCGCTCGGGAACCGGCTGTTCGCCGCTGCGGTGCACGGCACGATGGGTGTCATCGCGCTCGCCGCATTGGGAATGTGGCTGTTCACCCGGCACGCCTTCTGGGCGTGGAATCCCCACCTGGTGGTCGTGACGCCACTGTCGGCCGTCGTCGCCGTCGTGATCCTGGCGCGCGGGGCACGCCCGGTGCCCCGCTGGGTCGTCGTGCATCACGCCGTCCTGGTGGGTGGCGCGCTCGCGCTCGGGCTCGGGCTCGCGCTGCGCAGTGTCCTCAACGACGATGCGCCCGGAGCGGTGTTCTCGCTCTGGGCGCATGCGGCGTGGATGCTGCACCTCGGGGCGTGGATGGCGCTCGCCCCGGGGCCGTGGCTCAGGGCTGGATCACGGGCTTGAGCTGATCCTTGCCCTTCTGCGTGGCCGGGATCCCGTACTTCATCCAGTCGGGCGGTTCCGCGCCCTTCAGCTTGGCGTCGAAGAACTCCTGCATCTTCTGCGCCATGTCCTTCTGGTTGGCGCGGCTGGCCGGGTTGTGGACGTCGTTGTTGTAGTTGATCATGTACACCTCCTTCTGCAGGCGGCGCAGCCCGACGAACAACTCGATGCCCTGATACCATGGCACGGCGTCGTCCTGATCGTTGTGCATGATGAACAACGGCGTGTTCACGCGGTCCAGCCAGAACAGCGGCGAGTTCTCGATGTAGAGCTGCTGCGCCTCCCACAGCGACTTCCCGATGCGGCTCTGCCCCGTCTCGTACTGGAACGCCCGCGCCAGGCCGGAGCCCCAGCGGATGCCGCCGTAGGCGCTGGTCATGTTGGCCACCGGCGCGCCCGCCATCGCCGCGCTGAACAGGTTGCTCTGCGTGATGATGTACGACGCCTGGTACCCGCCCCACGACTGTCCCTGCAAGCCGAGGCCCTTGGGGTCCACGTAGCCGCGCTGCAACAGCGCCTGCACGCCGGGCACGATCGACTTCACGGCACTGGGCCCGGGGTATCCCTCCTCGTAGTGGATGTCCGGCAGGAACACGAGGTAGCCGTTGGACGCGTAGTGGGTGGCGTTGATCACGTTGCGTCCCGTCGGCGGCACGTAGTTGTGGAGGCCGTTGGAGAGGTCCTCGTAGAAGTACGCGATCATCGGGTACTTCTTCGCCGGATCGAAGTCCTCCGGCTTGTAGAGGATGCCCAGCAGCGGGACGCCATCGCTGCTCAGCCACTCCACCAGCTCCGACGTGACCCAGTTGTACTCCGACTGCCACGGGTTGGCCTGCGAGATCTTGTGCAACGCGGTGAGCGACGGGCCGACCCACAGATTCGGGAAGTCCACCGTCGTGCTCTTCGTGAGCATGTAGACGTCGGCGTCGCGGGCCTTCTGCGGCGTCCCGTAATTCACGTCGTCCATCACGATGCGCTCGGGCGGGCGCGTCACGCCGAGCTGATCCCGGTAGAACCCGCTCTGCTTGGTCCGCACCCCGAAGGTGCGGAAGAGCAGGGGCTTGGCCGGATCGATGGTGCGATCCTCCTCCGGTTCGAGGTTCACCAGGCGGAAGGTGAGTTCGGCCGCGCGGCCCGCGCCGTCGGTCACGTTCACCGGGGCCCGCACGCCGGCGGGGTCGAACTCCCACAGGTCGTAGCGGTCGTACACCAGCACCGACCGGTCATCCCTGGTCCACCCCGCGATGCCCCAGGCACCGGGCGTGCTCGGCGTGCTGTGCGTCTCCTGGTCGAAGCGCACGCCCTGCACGGGGGCGGTGATGGTGACGGTCCGCTTCGTCGCGATGTGATAGGCGTGCCACTGCCCCTCGTGGAAGTACGTGAGGTACCTGGCGCCCGGCGAGAGTTGCGCGCCACCCGAGATCTTCTCGATGATCGGCGTCGTGGCCCCGGTGGTCGCGTCGACCAGGTGGATGTCATTCCCGGCGTCGCCCCACATCCGGGCGACGGCATAGCGCACGCCGGTGGACGCCACGCCGATGCGTCCGTCGTCGGACAGCGACACCGACGGCATCGAGTCCGTGGTCAGCCGCACGACCTGCTTCGAGGCGAGGTGATAGATGGCCTGGTAGGTCGGATTGCGGTCCCGACCGACCGACAGGAGTTGCGCGGGCTGCAACTGCGGATCCTGCCAGTGCCAGAGGTCATAGACCGACTTGCCCTGCAGGGAGTCCGCCGGGATGACCGGGATGGGCGGTGCGGCGATCGTGAAGGTGACCGCCGTGCCGCCCCGCGTGAAGTTGAGGGAGGCGTTGTCCGGGATGCGCATGCCGGCGGGTACGGCCGCGTCGGTCACGATGGGCGCAGCCCGTCCGCTGCGCAGCGACCCGTGATAGATCACGGAGGGCGCACTGTCCTTGCCGAACGCGTCGCGGTCCGAGGTGAACACAAACTCGGTCTGGGGCCGGTTGAAGGTGAAGCCCCGGTAGTTCCCCGGTCCGTCGAGGATGGTCCGCGTGGTGCCGACGGCCAGGTCGCGCACGTACAACCCGTCCTTGGTCGAATCACGCGAGGCCACCGTGTACACCAGCACCTTGGCGGAGTCGTCGAAGGTGTAGAAGGCGACGTCGGTCAGCCGCTCTTCGGCGCCGCTGGTCAGGTCGCGCAGCACGTACGTGGAGCCGTAGGTGCGACGCGCGGTGGTGCTGGCTGCTCCGCCCGCTGCCGCGCCGCCTGCTGCCGCCGCGCCTCCAGCCGCGCCGCGGCCCCCGCCTCCACGCCCGCCCGCCGCCCCGCCACCTGCGCGTGCCGACGAGTCCGCCGCCGCGCTGTCCGGCGCAGGCGTGTAGAGCATCCAGCGTCCGCTGGCCTGTGGCAGGCGATAGCCTCGGATGTCCATTTTGGTCTGGGCGCCCGACTGCAGGTCGATCATCACGACGTGCGACGGCGGCGCCTGCGCTGCGGCTCCGCGCCCACCTGAGCGCTGCGCGGCCTCCACCTCCGCCTGCGACGCCTGCACCGTCACGACGGCATAGCGCCCATCGGCGGTGAACGGGCCGCCCGTCGCGCCCCCGCCGCCGCCACCGCGGCCGCCGCCGCCTCCCCCGCCGGGCGCTGCGCCGCGCGCGCCGCCCGGTGTGTTGTTCGGACGCCCGATGTACCCCATGGGCACGCGATACTCCGTCGTGCCGTTCGTGGCGCGTACCACGAACTCGCCGTCGCCGACCTGCGGGCTCAGCGTGTAGGCGGCCCACTGGCCGTTGGGAGAGAGCGTCGCCCCCTGGATCGACTGCCAGCGATCCCAGTCCGTCTGGGTCAGCGGCTTTTTCTGGGAGGAGGCGGCCAGTGGGGCGAGCAGGAACAGCCCGAGGACGCCGAGCGCGCGAGGAGGTCTCATCCGAGGTGGTGGCAGAAGGGGAAAGAGAGGTCGCCCCGCCGTTCCGCGAAGCGCCCCAGCATGACTACGAACGGGTCCCGCGAGGCGCTGTCCTCACACGGCCACGTCGAGGGCGACCGACGGGCGCGGGGTCGCGGCTTGCGCCTCGCGGGTCCGTGTGCGGACCTCGTCCGAGACGGCGACCCAGACCTCGGACCGAATGAAGGTTTCCAGCAGGTCGGCGTCCAGGGCACCCTCCGCGGCCTCTTCGCGCAGGATGTCGAGGGCGCGTTCGATGGGGATCGCGCGTTTGTACGGGCGGTCGGCCGCCACCAGCGCGTCGAAGATGTCGGCGATGGTCATCATCCGGGTCTGCACCCCGAGCTGCTCGGCGCCGACCCCCCGCGGGTAGCCGCGTCCGTTGAGCTTCTCGTGGTGGCCCCACACGATCGCCGGCACGTCGCGCAGCTCGGGGGTCCACGGAATGCGCTGGAGGAACTCGTAGGAGTACTGCGCGTGCGACTCGATCTCCACGCGCTCGGAGGTGTCGAGGCTGCCGCGGCGGATCGACAGCAGCGCGAGCTCGTGCGGCTCCAGCAGCGGGCGGTCGACCCCGTGTTCGTCGACGAAGAGCTGCGCCGCGATGGACGCGATGTCTGCCGCAACGTCGTCCGCGAGCACCCGCGGCTCGTTGGCGGCAAGCACGGTTTCGAGCATCTGCTCGACCAGCAGCCGACGGGCCGCGCGCTCCTCGTCGAGCCGGGCCTCCTGCTCCCCATGCGCCGACGCGTCGGCACGGCGCAGGATCGCGTTGCGCTGCCGCTCGACGTCCAGGTCGATGGCCTGCAGGAGGTACGAGAACCGGTGCCGGATGGCGACCAGGTCGGCCGGGTACAGCTTCTTCTCCTTCTGCAGCACGGCCTCGCGGACCGCGACCTTGCCGAAGTCGTGCAGCAGGCAGGCGTAGCGCAGCTCGCGCAGGTCGCGGGCGCTGAAGCGCGTGTGGGCGTACTGTCCCACCCCGCGTCCGCGGTTCAGGGCGTCCGCGAGCCCCAGGGTGTAGGCAGTCACGCGGGAGGAGTGACCGGCCGTCGTCGGGTCGCGTTGTTCGATCGCGTGCACCGACGCGGTCACGAAGCCGTCGAACAACCGGGCGATGTCCTCGTAGAGCTTCCCGTTCTCGATGGCCACCGCGGCCTGCGAGGTCATTGCGCCGACCAGCGCGGCGATCGCGTCGTCGAAGGGGATGACCTGCGCGCTCATCGCGATGGCGTCCGGCAGGGGCGCGTCGGCGTCGCGCTTGCGATTGATCAGTTGGAGGACCCCGACGATCTCGTCGCGATGGGTGCGCATCGGCAGCACGAGCATGGAGCGCGTGCGGTAGCCCACGGCGTCGTCGAACGAGCGGTTGAACCGGTAGGGCACCTCCTCCCCGAGGCGGTACACGTCGTCGATCAGGAGCGGCTCGCCCGAGCTGGCCACGTAGCCCGCGAGGCTCGAGGCATCCAGCGGGACGGTGCTGGCCCGGAACGGCAGGTCGGGCAGCGTGTTGTTCTGCGCGAGCGCGAACCGCAGCGCCACCGGGGTGCGGTCCCCGCCGCGTTCGACCAGGTAGAGCGACCCCGCGTCGGCGCGCGACAGGCGTCGCGCCTGCTCCAGAATCTGGGCCAGCAGGCGCTGGATGTCGCGCTCCGTGGAGAGGGCGGCGCTGATGTTGGTGAGCTCCGTCAATTCCACGTGGCGTCGCTGGGCCGCGGCGACCGCCTGGGCATGCCGCATCGCCCCCCGGACCACGGCGGCGATCAGCGCCGGGGCCGCGTCGGGTGCGATCCACCCGATGGCTCGGCTGGCGAGCCCGTCGGTGGCGGTCGTCGCCGGATCGCCGATCACCACCAGGGCCGCGCGCTGCGCGAGCAGCTCGTCGTCCGCGCGCGGGGTGAGCCACGGTGCCGCGAGCAGGATCACCGACGGCACGTCGCCGCCGAGGTCCTGCGACGTCGGGCGTCGACCCTGTGACAGGACGACCGCGCCCGCGATCTGCGGCAGCGGAGGAGCGTCGAAGGGGACGAAGATGTGCACCAACACACAGGGATGAAAAGCACAAAGCCGCCGACTCGCAAGAGCCGGCGGCTTTGGTGGCGCTGCCAGTGGTGCTTAGAAGTCGGCGCCGAGCTTCTTGAGTGCGGCCTTGGAGGGCTCGTGCTCGGGGAACTTGTCGAGCGCTTGCTTGAAGAGCGTCACGGCCTCGTCGCGGTTGCCGTTGTTCTGGGCCTCGAGGGCGCGCGAGTACAGCATCACGGTCTGGAACGGCGCCTTCTTGGCGACCGCCGCGGCCTCGTTCGCCGCGTCGCGGGCCGGTCCGGCGGGGATCGCCGGGAGTCGGAGGTCGCGTGCGGCGCGCTCGGTGGCCTGGAGGATCATCGAGCCGATGTCGTCGGGCTTGCCGCGCAGGCGGTCGCCGAGGTTCTGCAGCTCGCTGGTCTCCGAGTCGACCGTGCGGATCGCGATGGTGACCTCGGTGGGCTGCCGGGTGGTCGCGTCGATCCCCGTGGTCGTGACGTCGCCGAGGATCATGTGCCTGGCACCGAGCAACTTGCCGAGGCGCACGGCCGTCGCCTGATCGACGCGCCCGGTGCTGCCCAGGTCCTGCTCCTTGAGCAGGGCATCGATGCGCTCGCGCTCGACCACGCGGATCGAGCCGTTGCGGAGCAGCTCGGTGATCATCAGGTCGGCGACGCCCATGCCGAGGGCACCGAAGTCGGACGCGCCGGCGCCGAAGATGTTGGTGTTGAACGACAACACCGCGACGGTGGGTCGCGTGTCGCCTTGGGCCGAGGCCTGTTGGACGAGCGGCAGAGCCAGAACGGCCGTGGACAGGGCAAGTAACGTGCGCTTCATGGTGCCTCCGGTGGGTGCGCCTAAATCTCCATTTCCATCCCCTCGGCTGCGGCGATTACTCGCAGCGAGGCCCCGCGGTCCCGCACGAGCGACTGGCAGAATGCCAGTGCCTCGTCAACTTCGTCGTCCGCGCGTTCGGGCTTGTGGTGGAAGAGGACCAGGGTGCCGATCCCCGCTTCCAGCGCCAGCTCGACCGCCTCGTCGCAGGAGGAATGTCCCCATCCCGCATGGCATGCCACCTCGCGTGAGGTGAAGAATGCATCGTGGATCAGGACGTCCGCCCCCCGCATCCAGTGCACGAACCGTTCCCGCCAGTCCGCCGCGACCGGGTAGTTCCCGCCCGGCCCCAACTCGTTGTCCGACACGTAGACGATCCCACCGTCCCGCCCCGGCTCCTGCAAGCGGTACCCGAGGCAACCGCCGGGGTGCCGCACCGGATACGCCGTGGCCAGGTATCCCTCGCGCATGATCGCCTCGTCGCCCAGGGCCTCGAAGTCGATCGTTGCGTCCAACTGTTCGAACGACACCGGGAACACCACGGGCGACATCTGATCGCGCACCACGCGATCGATCCCGGTCGCCAATGCTGCCGGCCCCCGGATGGTGAAGTGATTGCCGCGCCCGAACAGCGGCGCGAAGAACGGCAGCCCCTGAATGTGATCCCAGTGGGCGTGTGTCAAGAAAATGTCTCCCTGCACCGGCGTCCCGTTCCCGGCCTCCACCAAGCTGCGCCCCAGCTCACGAATCCCGGTCCCCGCGTCGAGGACCACGAGCCAGCCGGTTTCCGTTCGCACCTCCACGCACGGTGTGTTGCCACCGAAGCGGATCGTGCGGGGGCCCGGCGTTGGAATCGAACCGCGTGTCCCCCAGAACCGAACGCGCAGCGTCACGACTCACCTCGACGGACCGGCATGGAGAAAGATACCTGAATCGGGTCCACGAATGAAAGGAAACCGGTCACGCGAGTAATGTGACTCGCGTCACACGCGGGCGGAGGCGCGCCGCTCCAGCGCCGCACGGTTCGCGATCGAGATGCGACGCTGTTCGACGCGGATCCACTGGGTGTCCTGGAACTCCTTCATCGTGCGCGAAACGGTCTCGCGACTCGCGCCGATCATCTGCGCAATGGTCTGATGCGTGAGGGGCGCCTCGATCGTGTTGCTCTGCGCGCTGTCGGCCGTCTCGAGCAGCAGGCGCGCGATCCGCCCCGGGACGTCGAGGAGCACCAGCCCGCCGATCTTCTCGTCGGCACGGCGGAGACGCCGCGACAGCTCCTGCAGCATCGCCCACGCCACGGATGGGGCGGCTTCGACGCGGCGCCGGAAGTCGTCGCGCCGCAGGACCAGCAGGGTGCTGTCCTCCATCGAGATGACGTGCGCCGAGCGCGGCTGGTCGTCGATCAACGCGAGCTCGCCGAAGTGCTCGCCGATCCCGAGAACGCCGAGGATCACCTCGCGGCCATCCTCGCCCACGAGCACCACCTTCACGCGTCCGTCGCGCACGATGTACAGGGAGTCGCCCGGGTCGTCCTCGAACAGGATGACGCTGCCGCGCGGGTAGTCCTTTTCGCGGGTGACATCGCCGAACTGCGACAGCTCCGTCGGCCCCAGACCGCGAAAGAGTGGGATGGTCCCGAGGAACTGAGCAATGGACATCGGTCGTGGTGGTGTGAGGAGACGGAGGGTCCTGACGCGCGAAGTTACGTCCCGGCGCGGGGGGGTGTCAATCGGTGGTGCGGCGGACCGATACTTGTGAGGCATGCACCGACTCCCGTTGTTCCATCCCGATCGCGCGGCGGCCCCCCGGCGCGGGCGCCGCCTGTTCCGGTACCTCGGACTCGCGCTGGCGACGCTCCTGGCCGTGCCCCCCGGCGCGGCGGCCCAGGTGCCGGGGGACCGCGTCCCGTTCACCACTGGCGAGCGCCTGTTCTACCGCGCCCAGTCGTCCCGCTTCGGGAACGTCGGCACCGGCGAGATGTGGGTCGAGGGCCCCACGACGCTGCGCGGCACCGGGGTCTTCGTGCTGCGCATGCGCGTCCGCGCGGGGCTGGGCCCCTTCACGGGCACCGACGAGAGCACGTCGTGGCTCGACCCCGTCCGCTTCGCGACGCTGCAGTTCGACAAGGTGGAGCGGCACATCGGCACCCGCTTTCGCGAGACCGTGGAGGTGTTCCCCGACGAGTGGCGCTGGCGGGCGCTCGGGTCCACGCCGGCGGAGGGGGCGACGGCGGCTCCGGCGCCGCTGGACGAGTTGTCGTTCATCTACTTCCTGCGCACCGTCGAGGTGGACACCGCGGGCACCGTGGCGTACGACCGGCACTACGACGCGGCGCGCCGCCCGACCACCATCCGCTTCCTCGGGCGCAGCGTGGTCACGGTGGCCGCCGGGCGCTTCGACGTCATCGTGCTCGAGATGCGCGTGCTCGACGCGCGTCGCTACCGGGGCGTCGGCACCCTGACGCTGCATCTGACCGACGATGCCTGCCGCATCCCCGTGCGCATCGAGAGTCAGATGCCGGTCTTCGGCACGACGGTGCTGCAGCTCGACGTGCGTCCGGCGGACGCGCCGGCGCGCGCACCCTGCGACCGCTGACCGGCGCGCCACGGGCGGCTACAGCTTCCCGGGTCGGTGTCGATACTGCATCAACAGAAACCGCACGCCCCCCCCACCCTGTTGATGAGAGGTACCGATCCGTGTCACGCCGCATTCGTGGGTTGTCCTGGCTGCTGGGCCTCGTGGTGTCCGTCACGGCATGGCGTCACGCGCAGGTGGCGTGGACCCTCGCCCCCGCGAGTGTGCTGACCTTCGAGGGGACCTCCACGGTGCGCGGCTGGTCCTGCGCCGCCCCGACGCTGGCCGCGACCGTCGACGCGACCACCCGCGACGCGGCCGCCGCGATCCTCGCCGGCGAGCCGGCCGTGCGCACCGTCGCCCTGTCGATCCCCGTCGCCGCGCTGGACTGCAGGAACGGCACGATGAACGGGCACATGTGGAAGGCGCTCGACAAGGACGCGCACCCGACGATCGAGTTCGCGCTGCGCGGATACGAAATCGCCGGCGTCGCCGGCGCACGCACCGGCGAGTTGCAGGGGGCGCTGCGTATCCGGGGAACCAGCCAGCAGGTGTCCCTGCCGGTGCGGTTCTCCGACGCGGGGGGCGGGATGCTCCGCGTGCAGGGGAGCCACGTGCTCCGCATGACCGACTACGGGGTGTCGCCGCCGACGTTGATGCTGGGCACGATGAAGGTCGGCCCGGCGGTCACCGTCACGTTCGACCTCGTCCTGAAACCCTGAACGACCATCACGTTTTTCTCTCTCTCCTTACGGAGCTCGACTTCCATGCGCTCGACCGCAGCACTTCTCACCGTCACCGCGTGCCTCTGTGCGGCGCCCGCCGCCGCACAGCGCGGCCCGGAGGCCTCCTCCGCGCGCAACCCGGTGACCCTGCAGTACATGGCCCCGCGGGATCAGGGGGGCATCAACGTGTTCGAACAGCCGAAGGCGGCGGGCATCGAGTACACGGGATTCGCGATCAACTGGGGCGCCGCGTTCACGCAGCAGTTCCAGAGTCTGCACCATGAGAACGGGACCACGCCGCGCACGGAGGCGACCACCCTCAAGACCATCGGGAACGGGTTCAACAATGCGACGGCCAACCTGTACCTGGGGGCGCAGCTCGCGCCGGGCATCCGGGTGCAGCTCACCACCTACCTCTCGTCGCGGCACCACAACGAGACCTGGGTCAAGGACGGCTTCCTGCAGATCGACGAGTCGCCGATCGACCTGCCGATCCTGAACCGGCTGATGCAATACGCGACCGTCCGCTTCGGTCACTTCGAGGTGAACTACGGCGACGCACACTTCCGTCGCACGGACAACGGCAACTCGATGGTGAATCCCTTCGTGGGGAACCTGCTCCTCGACGCCTTCACCACCGAAGTGGGCGGGGACGTGCTGCTCCGGCATCCCAGCGGGGTGTTCGGGATGGTCGCGATGACCAACGGGGAGATCCGCGGGACGGTCACCGCGCCGAAGGAGCGCGCCGAGGCGTTCATGTTCAAGGGCGGCATCGACAAGCAGGTGAATCCCGATCTCCGGGTGCGCGTCTCGGCCTCGTACCGGGATCAGGCCAGCGCGAACAGCGCGACGCTGTACGCGGGCGACCGGGCGGGGTCCCGGTACTACTGGGTGATGGAGAACGCCGTCGCGACGACCACCGAGAGTGGCGCGTTCCGGTCCGGACTGGTGAACCCGGAGTTCTCGGACAAGAACACGGCGGCGATGTTCAACCCCTTCGTGAAGTTCCGGGGCCTCGAGGTGTTCGGGGTGGTCGAGCGCGCGGAGGGCCGCACTGCGGCGGAAACCGAGACCCGGACCTTCAACCAGACGGCGGCGGACGTGATCTACCGCTTTGGGCAGGCCGAGAAGACCTTCGTGTCCGGCCGGGTGAACTCGGTGTCGGGCCGCCCGCGCGGGTTGACCGAGGACGTGCAGGTCGACCGGGTCGCGTTCGGGGCCGGCTGGTTCATCACCCCGAGTCTGCTCATGAAGGGGGAGTACGTGACCCAGTCCTACAAGGACTACCCCGCGACCTCGATCCTCCACCAGGGCAAGTTCAAGGGCTTCGTGCTGGAAGGGGTGGTTGTCTTCTGATCGCCGACGCGGCGGGCTGTGGCGGGCTGCCGGGGGTCTTCTCCGGCGGCCTGTTCCGCGTGGGGGCGCTTGAGTTCAGGGCCCATGTGGGGTAATTTCCTAGGCTAGTCCCAATTCTACGCCCCTGCCGGACGAGGTTCCTGTGAAGACCAACATCCATCCGCTGTACGCCCTCGCCACGGTCAAGTGCGCGTGCGGCTCGACGTTCCAGACGCGCTCGACGCGCGCGCAGATCTCGCTCGACATCTGCGCAGAGTGCCACCCGTACTTCACGGGCAAGCAGAAGCTCATCGACACTGCCGGGCGCGTGGAGCGCTTCCGGCAGAAGTACGCCGGGAAGACGGCCTGAGTCTCCGCGAGCGTCTCTCCGAGGCGCTCGCGCGTGCGGCGGAGGTCGAGCAGCTACTCGCCGACCCCGCCACCGCCCGGGACGCCGCCCAACTTGCGTCCCTCGGTAAAGAACACCGACGGCTGAGCGGCATCGTGCAGCTCGCCACGGCGCTCCGACGCGCCGAGGGTGAGCTCGCCGGTGCCCGCGAGTTGCTCGGCAGTGGCGAGCCCGAGCTCGAAGCCATGGCGCACGACGACATCGCGCGGCTCGAGCCGGAGATCCTCCGCCTCGAAGCCGACCTCGTGCCGGCCCTGGTCCCGCGCGACCCCTTCGACGACCGGCCGGCCATCATCGAGATCCGCGCCGGGACCGGCGGTGACGAGGCGGCCCTCTTCGCGGCCGACCTGCACCGGATGTACACGCGGTACGCCGAGCGCCGTCCCGGCTGGCGCATCGAGACCCTGTCGTACACCGAGGGCGCCCTCGGCGGCGTGAAGGAGTCGGTGTTCAAGATCCTCGGGGAGAACGCCTATGGCGAGATGCGCTGGGAGTCCGGCGTGCATCGCGTGCAGCGCGTGCCCGCCACCGAGGCCCAGGGCCGCATCCACACGTCCGCCGCGACCGTCGCGGTGCTGCCGGAGGCCGACGAGATCGACCTCAGGATCGAGGACAAGGACCTGCGGATCGACGTGTTCCGCTCGTCGGGACCGGGCGGGCAGTCGGTGAACACCACGGACTCGGCTGTCCGCATCACGCACATCCCCTCGGGGATGGTCGTGAGCCAGCAGGACCAGAAGTCGCAGTTGCAGAACAAGATGAAGGCCATGGAAGTCCTGCGGGCGCGCCTGTTCGACCACATGCTGGCGCAGCAGGAGGCCGAACGTGCCCGCCAGCGCAAGACACAGGTCGGCACCGGCGACCGCTCGGCGAAGGTGCGCACCTACAACTATCCGCAGAGCCGCGTCACGGATCACCGCATCGGGTTCACCACGCACGGGCTGGCGGCGGTGATGGACGGCGACCTGGCGGCGTTGATCACGGCGCTGCGGCTCGCGGCGGACGCGGAGCGGATGGCCACGGGGAGCGACCCGTGAGCGCGAGCGACGGGCGGGCGGCCGCGCGCACGGCGTCCACGGCGTGGCAGACCGTCGGCGAGGCCCACGCGTCGCTGGCGGAGGTCCTGGCCGGCCCGCTCGCACCGCCTGCGCGTGGCGAGGCGCGCGACCTGATCGCGGCGGTGCTGGATGTGCCGCGGTTCTGGCCGTCGGCGCACCCCGCGCGCCCGCTCGCCGACGCGGAGCGCACCGCCCTCGCGGAGGCGCTCGCCCGGCGCCAGCAGGGCATGCCGCTCGCCTATGCCGCGCGGCGGGCCGCCTTCCGTCGGCTCTCGCTCACGGTGGATGCGCGGGTGCTGATCCCCCGCCCGGAGACCGAGCTGCTCGTGGAGATCGTCCTCGACGCGACGCGTGGCGGGAGCGGGACCGCCGTGGACATCGGGACCGGGTCGGGCGCGATCGCCCTCGCGCTGGCCGTCGAGGGGGGCTTCGACCGGATCGTGGCGACGGACCTGTCGGAGGACGCGCTCGTGGTCGCGGCGATGAACCGGGAGCGGCTCGCGCCGGCGCAGGCGGCCCGCGTGGAGTTCCTCCAGGGGGACGGCGTCGCGCCGGTGCTCGCCGCGGGGATCCGTGCGTCGGTCGTGGTGTCGAACCCTCCGTATATTTCGCCCGGTGAGGAGGCGGACCTCCCCGCGCTGGTGCGCGACTGGGAGCCGCCGCTCGCCCTGTTCGCGGCCGACGATGGGATGGCCATGATCCGGCATCTCGCCATGGAGGCGGGGGCGATCGCGGCACCGGGTGCGTTGCTGGCGATGGAGGTGGATGCCCGGCGCGCAGGACGCGCGGCGGAGTTGGTCACGGCAGCGAACGTCTGGCGTGACGTGGTGGTTCGACCCGACCTGACCGGACGCGCCCGCTTCGTGCTCGCGCGTCGTGTGGAGGAGTAGATGCTCGAGGAGAAGGCCCAGGAGCTCGGCCGATTGATCGGCCAGAGCACGGAGTACCAGGCGGTGAAGCACACCAGCGAGTCCCTCAATGCGGACGAGGCCGCCGTTGCCGCCCTCAAGCGGATGGAGGAGCTGCGCGTCTTGGCGCAGGAGATGATGCAGCGTGGCGAGCGTCCCACTCCGGAGATGGAGCAGGAGATGGACACACTGCTGGGCACCGTGCAGTCGAACATCACCTACCAGCACGCGGTCGCGGCGCAGGAGAATTTCGACAAGACGATGCAGCGGGTGAATGCGTGGATCCTCGCGGGGATCAAGAAGGGCGCTGAGAGTCGGATCATCACGCTCGGGTGAGGCCGGTGGGCGGGACGCTGATCGTCTTCGAAGGCGTCGAAGGAGCGGGGAAGACCACCCAGCTCCTTCGGCTCGCGGCGCGCCTGGCGGCTGCGGGCGTTCCCTGCGACACCTTTCGCGAGCCCGGTGGCACCGCGCTCGGCGACGAGATCCGGCGCCTGCTGCTCGACCCTGCCCGTGAGCTGACGGCGCGCGCCGAGGCACTGTTGTTCATGGCCTCGCGCGCCGAGCTGGTGGAGCGGCGCCTGAAGCCGGCGCTCGCGGCGGGGCGCCTCGTGCTGCTCGACCGCTTCTTCCTGTCCACGTACGCCTATCAGATCCACGGGCGCGGGCTCGACGAGCGCGAGGTGCGCGCGGCGAACCTGACCGCGACGGCCGGGGTGGTGCCGCACCTCACGCTGCTGCTGCGCTTCGGTGCGGAGGAGGGCGTGGCGCGCGCGCTGCAGCGCAGTGCCCCCGACCGGATGGAGCAGGCCGGGGCGGCGTTCCACGCGCGCGTGGCGGAGGCGTTCGCACGGTTCGAGCATCCGCTGTGGCAGCAGGCGCATCCCGAGACGGGACCGATCCTGCCCATCGAGGCCGACGGCACGGCGGACGAGGTGGAGCAGCGCATCGTCCGTGCGCTGGCGGAGGCCGTCCCGGCCCTGCGCGACGTGGTGCAGGAGGATCGCCCGTGATCCGCGGGCGTGCGGCCTTGACGGTCGTCGGCTGCGTGATCGGCGCGGTCCTGTTCGGGGGCGCGCTGGTGCTGCGCGACGGCTTTCGCCCGCAGGCCCGCACCCAGGGGACGCGGCTGTTCGAACAGGTGTTCACCCATGTGCGCGAGCGCTACGTGGACTCGCTGGACGCGGGGGTGCTCTACGAACGCGCGGCGGCCGGGCTGATCCGCGAGTTGCGCGATCCGTACAGCGTGTACCTGGACTCGACGCGGCTGGCGCGCGTCCAGCAGAGCACCAGCGGCCTCTACGGCGGCCTGGGGATCGAAATGGACGTGCGGGAGGGCTGGGTCACGGTGGTGGCGGCGCTGCCCAATTCACCCGCCGAGACCATCGGACTCCGCCCCGGGGACCGCCTGGTCGAGGTCGACGCCCGCTCCACGCGTGGCTGGACGATGGACGAGGCCCGCCGGGCGCTGCGCGGCACCCCGGAGACGCCGGTGCAGCTCGTGATCGAGCGTCCCGGTGTCAGCGGGCGGCAGACCTACACCTTGCAGCGCCAGCATGTGCTGGTGCGTCCCGTGCAGCGCACGATGCTGCTCGATGCCGGTGTGGGGTATGTGTCGGTGCGCTCGTTCTCCGACTCGGCGGCGATCGAACTCGCGGACGCCGTCGACTCGCTCCATCGCGCCGGGATGCGGTCGCTGATCCTGGACCTGCGCGGGAATCCCGGCGGCCTGCTGCAACAGGGCGCCGCCGTGGCCGACCTGTTCCTCGATCCCGGGCAGGAGATCGTCGCCCTCCGCGGTCGCGGGGTCGACGCGACGCGCGTGTTCGTCGACGAGCATCCGCAGCGCTGGCCCGCGTTGCGCGTCGTGGTGCTGGTGGATCGGGCGAGCGCGAGTGCGTCGGAGATCGTCGCGGGGGCGCTGCAGGACCACGACCGTGCCCTGATCATCGGGCGGCCGACGTATGGCAAGGGCAGTGCGCAGTCGGTGTTCTCGTTTCCCGGTGACGACGGCGGGGTGAAGCTCACCACCGCGCGCTGGTTCACGCCGTCCGGGCGCAGTCTCGAGTCGTTCCCGGCTGACGCCGCCGACTTCGTGATCGACGATGCGCCGCCGGCGCGTCCCGTGTTCCGCACCGACGCGGGGCGCGAGGTGCTGGGCGGGGGCGGCATCGTGCCCGACGTCATCGCGGGCGACAGTGTCGCGCCACAGGGACCGCGCGTCCTGTTCGCGGCGCTGGGCAGCCGGCTCCCGCGGTTGCGCGACGCGATCACCGCCGAGGCGATGGCGATGACGGCGCGTGGCGAAGTGCCTGGCTACGACGTGGGGATCGCGGGCCAGTACCGTGCGTCGGTCCGTCAGCGCCTCGCCACGCGCGGCGTGACGGTGGCGGAGGACGCCTGGGAGGCGGGCGCCGACTGGATCGACCGCAGCATCGGCAACGAGGCGGTCCGGTACGCGTTCGGTCGCGCGGAGGAGACGCGGCGGATCGTGAGCCGCGACCCCGTGGTGCAACTGGCGCGTCAGCGCCTGCGGGAGTCCGGCAGCCTGCTCGGACTCACCGCGGGGTACTAGACGGGATCAGAGCGTGCGGCCGATCGCGCCCGCGATCGCGCGCAGTTCGGGCATCAGCCTGGCGAACTGGTCGGCCGACAAGGTCTGTGCGCCGTCCGACCACGCCTTGTCCGGGGTGAGATGCACCTCGATGAGCACCCCGTCGGCGCCCGCCGCGACCGCGGCGCGCGCCATGGCAGGCACGTGCGCCCGCACGCCCGTCCCATGGCTCGGGTCGGCGACGATCGGGAGGTGGGACAGGGACTTCACGACGGGAATCGCGCTCAGGTCGAACACGTTGCGGACGATCGTGTCGAACGAGCGGATGCCGCGTTCGCAGAGGATCACCTGCGGGTTGCCGGCCGCGATGATGTACTCGGCGCTGAGGAGGAACTCGGTGATGGTGGCCGAGAGGCCGCGCTTGAGGAGCACCGGCTTGTTGAGCTTCCCGACGGCCTTGAGCAGCGAGTAGTTCTGCATGTTGCGGGCGCCGAGCTGGATGCAGTCCGCGTACTCGGCGACCAGCTCCGCCTGGCTCTCGTCCATCGCCTCGGTGACGACGGCGAGCCCGGTTTCGCGCCGGGCGGCGGCGAGGAACTGGAGGCCCTGCTCGCCCAGGCCCTGGAACGAGTACGGCGACGACCGTGGTTTGAAGGCGCCCCCGCGCAGCGCGGTGGCGCCGGCGGCCTTCACCGCATGCGCGGTGGCGATGATCTGCTCCTCGCTCTCGACCGAGCAGGGCCCGGCGATGACCGGGACGCTCGCGCCGCCGAAGCTGACGCCCGGGGCGATCACGATCTCGCTGTTGTCATGCTTCCATTCGCGCGACACCTGCTTGAACGGCTTGCTGACGTGGAGGACCTGCCCGACACCGTCCATGGCGGCGATATGGGCACCGTCCACGCGCCCGTCGTTGCCGATCAGCCCGATCGCCGTGCGCTGCGCACCGGGCATCGGCACGGCCTCGTACCCCATCGCCTTGATCGCCCCGCAGACCGCGTCGACCTGCGCCTGCGTGGCGTCCTGCTGCATCACGACCAGCATCGATCATTCCTCGAGTTCGAACGTGCTCCCGTCGACGGCGACCGTACACGGTCCGGTCCAGCGCGCGCGCACGAGCGCCGGAATGTCCTCGGCGAGGACGGGAGGGTAGAAGTGTGTCAGGACCAGCGCGTCCGGCTGGACCATTGCGCTGAGGATCGCGACGCGATCCGGCGTGAGGTGGCCGGGGATCGCGAGCTGTTCGGGCAGCGAGCACTCGGCCAGCAGCACCGAGCACCGGGCCGCCCACGCGGCGAACGCCGCATCGACGTCCGTGTCGCCGGTATAGACGAGCCGCGCGCGCCCCCGCGTCACACAATATGCCACACTCTCCGGGGTGTGTGGTACTGGGTGTGCCGTGAGTGCGACGCCGTCGCCGAGGTCGATCGCGGTGTCCGGGGCGACCTCGATCACCTGCAAGGGGAACCCGGGGTCGAGGACGTTGGCGCCGTGCGCCGCCGCCAGCCGCTGCAGCCACGCCTGCGTGCCCGGTGGGCCGAGCAGCACGAGCGGTGCCACCCGCGGGGGGAGCTGCCCCCAGCGCAGGGCGACCAGCAGCGCCGGCAGCTCGCCCACGTGGTCGTAGTGGAAGTGCGTCAGCGCGACGTGCGTGACCTCGCTCCAGGGAAGGCCCAGGGCGCACATGCGCGTGAGGACGCCGTGCCCGCAGTCGAGGAGCAGTCGCACGGTACCGGCCTCGACCCAGTGTCCGGGGGCGGCGCGCTCAGCGCTCGGCCAGCGCCGCC
>CAYSFN010000022.1:0-29595 GCA_964430045.1 uncultured Gemmatimonadaceae bacterium | reverse complement strand
GGCCCCCGGTGGCGGCCGGTGCGGTCGTCGTGCAGGACCCGAACGGCGTCCGCCTCGGCCGGGCGCTGTGGAGTCCGGCCTCCGAGATCTCGCTGCGGCTGCTGGATCGCGACGCCGACGCGGTGATCGACGCCGCGTGGTGGGAGGCGCGGGTCGCGGCCGCGCTCGCGCGCCGCGCCCCGTTGGCGGGCGTGACCAATGCGTACCGCGTGGTCCACGGCGAGGGGGACTACCTGCCGTCCCTGGTGATCGACCGCTACGACCAGTGGGTGGTGGTGCAGTTGCTCAGCGCGGGGATCGAGTCGTTCCGTGCGGAGATCGTGGCGGCGGTCAGCCGCGTGCTGGCGCCGGCGGGGATCCTGGCGCGGCACGACGTGTCCGTGCGTGCGCGGGAAGGCCTGCCGCGCGACGTCGAGGTCCTGCACGGCGAGGTGCCGGAGACCATCGAGGTGATCGAGCACGGCGTGCGCTACCTGGCGGCTCCGCACGAGGGGCAGAAGACCGGTGCCTTCCTCGACCAGCGGGAGCACCGCGTGCTGATCGGCGCGCTGGCGCGGGGACGCGCCCTGGACTGCTTCAGTTATCACGGGTCGTTCGCGCTGCACCTGGCGCGCGGGGCGAGCCACGTGACCGCGATCGACGTCTCGGCGGCCGCGCTGGCACGCGTCGAGGCGCACGCGGCCCTGAACGGCGTCACGACCATCGACGCCGTGGAGGCCGACGCCTTCGAGTTCCTCGCGGCAGAGGAGCGTGCCGGTGCGCGCTACGACACCATCGTCGTGGACCCCCCGGCGTTCGCCAAGCACAAGGCGAGCGTCCCGGCGGCGCTGCGCGGGTACCACGAGATCAACCGGCGTGCCATGCGACTCCTCGCGCCGGGGGGCATGCTGTTCACCGCGAGCTGCAGCTTCCACGTGACCAAGCCGCTGTTCTGGGAGATGCTGCAACGCGCCGCCTCCGAAGCGGGTGGGCGGTTGACGCTGCGGAGTCTCAGCGGTCAGGGGTTGGATCATCCCGAACTGCTGACCGTGCCCGAGACCGGGTACCTGAAGGGCGCGTTGATCCAGCGCGACTAGCGCGGGCACGTGACGGCGGCGGCGGTGCGTCGTCACCCCTCATGAGGACGTGTGTCTTGTTCCGGGCGCGCTGGACGTTACATTCGTGATGTCTCAACCCCTCCCGCCGCCGATGGGTTTCTCGACTCGATTCTCGCTGAAACAAGAGTACGACGCGTTCGTGGAACGCGAAGTCGAGGACTACAAAGAGCGCCTCCCGCGCTCGGCGATCCTCAAGATCGCCGACGAGGCGGTCCTGCGTCTGCACGAGCAGGAGCAGGTGGCGTTGAACGAGATCCTGCTCTGCGACGAGGTGGACCGCATCATCACGGCCCGGCTGCGGATCCCCTCGTTCGGGACCTGGTCCCGCAAGCGCCGCAAGGAACTCGCGACGCTGCGGCGTCCGGAGGCCTGGGGGCTGACGGCGGACGATCCGCTGGTGCGCAACTGCCCGACGACGACGGGGGCGCACGTGCTGGTGTCCCGTCCACTGCACCAGACGGCCGCGCTGTTCCTTGCGGCGAACGGCTGCACCGTGAGCGCGCTCGAACAGGAGGAGGACCGCATCGTGCGCGTGATGGAGATGGCGATGCAGCACGGCCTGGCGACGCGCGTGCAGCCCTGGGTGGGCTCGCTGGATGGATGGTCGCCGGGGGAGCCCCTCTCGGCGGTGATCTGCTCCCCGGCGGCGTTCTCCGGGTTGAGCGAGGACGAGCGGGCCCGGGTGCTGGCGGTGCTGCAGAGCGCGACGCGCGACGGCGGCGTCCACCTGGTCGAGACGCTGGTCGTCGGGCAGCAGTTGCTGGACCTGGCGGAGTTGGAGCGCTCGTACGCGGGCTGGACGATCTCGGTGGAGTCCGAGGACGGCGGTCCGGGCCGGACCTTCGTTGCCCGAAAGGTCGCGTAGCGTATCAGTTTGACACCACCCGCCGTGTCACGATGTGACGGCGGCACGGCGCAGGCTGGGCGCGCTCGAACAGCAACTTGTTGGCAGTCAATGGTTTGGCGTTCCGCGGAACGCTGGCATGGTTCGTGCGTTTCACCTATCGTGAACGACCATCGCGGGGCGACCTACGCCTCTCATGTCAGACGGTCGATGGATTGCACACGCGCTGTTGCGCGGGAGCGTCACGATGGAACAGCTATTGGCGGCGGAGCGGGACGAGGACATCGTCGGGATCGTGATCTCGCGCGGGAGCCGCGCGCAGGACGAGCCGCGTTTCTCGATGTACGTCTGGGGTCCGGCCGATCCGGAGACCGAGCTGCCGCAGCAGCGGGTCGCCTGATCGGGAGGCCCCGCGTCGCAAGGCGCGAGGGATCGGCAGGGATGGATACACGAACGCCGGCCTGTGGGAGCCGGCGTTCGTGTTTTCGTACTGGGCGCGACTAGCGCTTCTTCGCGGCCTTCTTGCGCGTGGCCTTCTTGGCGGTCTTCTTGCGCGCGACCTTCTTCGCGGCCCGCTTGACCGTCTTCTTGGCCGCCTTCTTCGCGACCTTCTTCCGCGTCACCTTCTTCGCGGCCCTCTTCACCGTCTTCTTCGCGGCCTTCTTGGCCGCCTTCTTCTTGGCAGGCATCGTATAGCTCCTTGCAAGGAGGTTGCTGACACTCGAACGTTCCCCCGGTGGATCGTCGAGTGGTGTCCGACGCGACCGCTGCCAGCGATGCACGTCGGAGGCGAGGCGCGGTCAGGGACCGCGCGAAGTGGATCACGTGATTCGCATCACGATGAGTGCGGAGGATGGGACGCGCCGGCGCGCGAGGCCGTGCGGACGACAGGAGACGCGACGGCGAAGCCCCCGCGCGCCATGCAGCGCAAGCGGGGTGAGCGGGGTCTCCGCGGACGGCGCACCATGTGCTGAGCCGCTGGCGGGGGAGTGCAACACGCTGTCTCTTCGCGAAAGTGCCACGCAGTACCCTCGGACCTTCGTCCGGTTGGTCGCTGTCCGCGAATATAGGAGCACATCGAAGTCGGCGCAATAGCTCGCGACATTCCGGACGCTCGGGACCATGGACAACAGACGCGCGCGGTGACCGCCGCGCAACACGCGCCGCTTACGCCACGCATCCCGCCGTGCGAGTTTCCAACGTCGGCCGCAACGCGTGTCGCCTGCGGACGCCCCCTCATCATCACCAGGAGATTGTGCGCGTGAGAGCGCTTGTGAAACGCAGTGCCGGCCCCGGGTTCGTGCTGGCCGACGTCCCGATCCCGGAGTTCCGCGACGACGAAGTCCTGATCCGCGTCCGCAACGCGGGCGTGTGCGGCACGGACGTCCACATCTACGCGTGGGACGCGTGGGCGCAGGGCCGCTGCCGCCCGCCGTTCATCGTCGGCCACGAGTTCGCCGGCGAGGTCGCCGCGGTCGGGGCGCTGGTCCCCGACGTGCGCGTCGGGGACCGCGTGACCGCGGAGGGCCACATCGTGCCGCCGCTGTCGTACTTCAGTCGCACCGGCCAGGCGCACGTCGATCCGGCGACGCGCATCATCGGGGTCGATCGCGACGGCTGCTTCGCGGACTACATCGCGATGCCGGCCAGCAACATCTGGCATCTCGACGACGCGATCTCGCTGGAGGTCGGCGGCATCCACGACCCGATGGGGAACGCGTTCCACACGGCGCTGACGGCGAACATCCCGGGCAGCGTGGTGCTGGTGACCGGCTGCGGCCCGATCGGCTGTTTCGCGGTGGGCATCGCCCGCGCGGCGGGCGCGTCGTGCGTGATCGCGACCGATCCCAACCCGACGCGGCGCGCGCTCGCGCTGCGGATGGGTGCGCACGACGCCGTGGCGCCGCAGGATGCGGCCGACGCGGTCGGACGCGGATCGCGCGGTCTGGGCGCGGACGTGGTCCTCGAGATGTCCGGCGTGCCGGCCGCGGTGCATCAGGCGTTCGCCCTGGCGCGGCCCGGCGGCCGGATCCAGCTCCTGGGCATCCCCTCCGCCAGCATCGACATCGACCTCGCGACCGAGATCATCTTCAAGGGGCTGACCGTGTACGGCGTGGTCGGCCGCCGGATGTACGACACCTGGCTCCAGATGACGCAGTTCCTCCGCTCGGGCGCGTTCGACCCGACGCCCGTGATCACGCACCGCCTTCCGCTCGAAGCCTATGACGAGGCGATGCGCCTCATCCAGGGCGGCGAAGCCGGGAAGGTCGTCTTCGAACTCTAGACCCATGCCGAACGCTGCATTCCAGGCGTCGCTGCAGGCCGAACTGCAGGCCCTGCACGACGCCAAGACGTACAAGGAGTTGATGCACCTCGACTCGCCGCAGGCCGCGGAGGTGACCATCGAGGGCCGGGGCGAGGTGCTGATCCTCTCGTCGAACAACTACCTGGGCCTGTGCAACGAGCCCTCGGTCGTCGCGGCGGGCCGTGACGCGCTGGCGCGCTACGGGGCGGGTACCGGGTCGGTGCGCTTCATCTGCGGGACCTTCACGATCCACCGTGCGCTCGAGGCCGGCCTCGCGCGTTTCGTGGGCACCGAAGCCGCGCTGTCGTTCGTCTCCTGCTGGAACGCCAACGAGGGATTGACCGCGTCGCTGGTGCAGGAGGGCGACTTCGTGGTCTCGGACGCGCTCAACCACGCGTCGATCATCGACTCGATCCGCCTGGCGAAGGCGATCACGAAGTGCACCACGGGCGTGTACAAGCACGGCGACCTCGACGGGCTCGTGGCCAAGCTGCGCGACGCGGCCGGCGCGCGGCGGCGGATCATCTGGACGGACGGCGTGTTCTCGATGGAAGGCAGCATCTGCAAGCTCCCGGAGCTGGTGCAGATCGCCCGCGACCACGACGCGATCCTCGTGATGGACGACTCGCACGCCACCGGTGTGCTCGGCGCGACGGGACGCGGCACGGCCGAGCACTTCGGGCTGCTCGGGGAGGTGGATGTCATCACCTCGACCCTGGGCAAGGCGCTGGGTGGCGCCGCGGGCGGCTTCGTCGCCGGCTCGGCGGCGCTGTGCGACGTGCTCACGCAGCGCTCGCGGCCGCAGCTCTTCTCGAATGCGTTGCCGCCGACCGTGGCGGCCAGCGCCCTGGCGGCCGTCGAGGCGATCGAAGCCGACCCCTCGCGCGTGACACGACTGCGCGAGAACGCGACCTTCTTCCGGACGGCGATGCAGGCGGCCGGCTTCGACCCGATGCCCGGCGAGACCCCGATCGTCCCGATCCTGATCGGCGAGACGGCGGCGGCGATCCGGATGAGCCGCCTGCTCCTCGAGGAGGGCGTGTTCGTGACCGGCTTCGGGTTCCCGGTCGTGCCCCACGGGACCGCGCGGGTCCGCTGCCAGATCAGCGCCGCGCACAGCCGCGAGCAGCTCACGCGTGCCGTGGAGGCCTTCGTCGCCGCCCGGTCCCGCTTGTAACGCCGTCCGCAGCGGGGCGACCCGTTACTTGCAGGTCGCACGCTTCGTCTCTCTCCCGAGCCCCCGCGACGTGTCGCGGGGTTCAGGCCGGGGATCCGCACGCGCGCGGAACACTCCGTCTTGCGTTGTTCCTTCGCCGAGAGGTCTCTCGCATGCGTGCCGCTCGACTGGTGGGCTCTGCCGCCCTCCTGCTGGTCCCCGCCCTCGCTGGCGCTCAGGAGAAGCACCCCTTCTCGGACTCCTGGTTCTGGGGTGCGAAGGGGGGGGCAACGTTCTTCAAGACGGAGATCGCGAGCACGACCGCCCCGGTGATCGGCGTGGAATGGCTCATCACGCGGTCCAAGGTCGGGTTGCACGTCGGCCTCGACCAATCGTACTTCGAGGCTGTCTCGACCGTGGCGGACGCACCCACCCGCGGTGTCGTACGGCGTGTCGACATCCGCGACCTGCGCCGGTTCACCGTGTCCGGCATGACCTTCCCGTACCTGTGGCGTGAGTCCATCCGCCCCTACGCCGGGCTCGGCCTCGCCTTCAACTTCGTGCCGCGTGCCTCACCGCAGGGCGGTCAGTTCGCGAGCCCCGAAGCGCGCGACACCGTGCTGGCGCGGATCAACGACGTGAAGGCGCGGCTGTCGTTGCTCGGCACCGTGGGTGTCCAGGCGCAATGGCGGCGCTACGCACCGTTCCTGCAAGCGCAGGTGATGCCGACGCAGGGCCGGAACGAGTTCCTGCTCAACGGGGATCGCCTGACCTATGTCGTCGAGGGAGGGGTGCGCATCAATTTCGCCCGCGCGGTCGAACGACTGCGCTGACGATCAGCGTGCGGACAAACGACGGGGGCGGCGACCGCAATTGGTCGCCGCCCCCGTTCGTTGTTCCTGCGCCTGTCGCGTCAGGCCCGCTTGGCGGGCTTCTTCTTCGCGGCCGGTGTCTTCTTCGCTGCCGGCTTTGCGGCGCTCGGCGCCGTTGCCTGTGGCTTTGCGGCGGCGGGCTTTGCCAGTGCGGGCTTCGCGGCGGCTGGCTTCGCGACCGGGCCCTTCGCGACCGCAGGCTTCGCCGGCGCAGCCTTCCGGGCGGGCTTGTGTGCAGCGGCCTTGGCCGGGGCCGACTTGCTCGGCGTCTTGCCCGACGGCGCCTTGTCGGCGGCCGGCTTGCCCGGCTCGGCCGGCGGCGGCGTCTTCGTGGCAACGGCGGCGGGCGCGCTGGGCTTCGCGTCGTCGAGTTCCACGACGCCGATGCTCAGCAGGTCGGCCGGGATCTCCTTGCCTCGCCCGCCGCCGGCGCGGCGGCCGACGATGGAGCGCGTGACCGGCGCGACAGGCGCCGGATTGGCCGCGTCGTGCGCGGCGGCAGCGATGTTCAACTGTTCGGTGACCGAGGGCGCCGACGCGGCCGGTGAGGCCTCGTAGGAGTGCCCGCGCTTGCGCAGGTCGATCACGGACGCGTCGTGTGCGTCGCGCAGGACCCGCGTGAACATCCGTTCGGCGAGACTCTCACTGTCGCGCCCGAGCAACGAGAACGCCCGCTGACGGACCGTCTCCGCCGGTGCGGCCGCGTCCACCGTCGCGACCTCCGCGACGGCCCGGCGCACGAGGTCGAAGGCCTCGTCGCGGGAGAGCCGCTCGCCGCTGACGCCGATCGCTGGATCGACGGGCGGGAGATCGGCCACCGCGAGCACGGGCGTGGCCGGCGGCGCTGCGGGCGTCGTGGCAGCCGACGGTGCGTCAGCGGCAGGCGTCGTGGCGTCGCCGCTCCGCGGACGATCCTCGCGGTCGCGGCCGCGACCGCCACGGCGACCGCGACGGCTGCGGCCCTGCCCATCCCGGCTCTCGCGTTCCTCGCCAGCCTTCTCGGTGACCGCAGGCGCCTCGGCTCCACGCGCCGGCGTGGCGGCGGCGGTGGCGGTGGCGGTCGCAGCGGATGCTGCCGCCGGTCCGACCTCCAACTGCCCGTTCTCGAGCTTGGTGACCTTGAGGAGTCCGCGCTGCGCCGCATCCTGGCAGAAGCGCGAGAACTTCGCGGCCCCGGTGTTCTTCTCGTCGAAGGTGGGGTCGATCTCCTGCATCACCTGCTTGAGGCGGTCGGCACGCATGACGTCGCCGTTGCGCTGCATCCGGCCGATCGCCTCGACGACGAGCAGCCACGGATCCCACTTCACGACCTCCTCGTCGCTGGTCTTCACCAGCCCCGCGAGGG
Source organism: uncultured Gemmatimonadaceae bacterium (assembly GCA_964430045.1). Taxonomy (GTDB): domain Bacteria; phylum Gemmatimonadota; class Gemmatimonadetes; order Gemmatimonadales; family Gemmatimonadaceae; genus DASRAP01. Next base: position 21,976 of record CAYSFN010000022.1, on the reverse strand, counting down.
CGTTGTACGAGTAGTACTCATCGCAATTCTGCACCAGCAGGTCGCTGGACGACTCCCGGATGCCGACACCGATGACGTACTTGCCGTACTCCTTGAGCTTCAGCACCAGGCTGGAGAAGTCCGAGTCGCCCGAAAGCAGGATGAAGGTGCCGATCTCGGGGCGCGTGAAGACCAGTTCGATGGCATCGACCGCGAGGCGGATGTCGGTCGCGTTCTTCTTGGACGACCCGTAGGCCGGCGCGAAGATCAGGTCGATCGACGACTCGGAGAGCGGGACGATGTACTGCGGGTAGCGGCGCCAGTCGGCGTAGGCGCGCTGGACCGCGACCTTCCCCTTGACGATGTCCGAGGAGAGGAGGTTGCGCAGCTCGGTCTGGAGGTCCGAGCGGATCCCCATCGTGACGTTGTCGAAATCGATGAGGAGCGCCGCATTGGGCGAGGTGGTGGCGTGCGTGGCACTGGCACCGGGGCCCCGATGCAACGGGGCGATGGGCGCGCGGGTTGGCGCGCTCCGGACGGGTCGAACGGGCATGCTCTCTGTGGTGATGGCTCGCGGCCCGCGCGCCTCGGCAGAACACTGTGCTCCGCCGCCGCGTGGACCGGTCCCTCCGCAGGAGGCCGTGGCACCAAGGGGGGAGCGGCATTCGGACCGCTCTCGCTACCCTGCACGCGCGACGTACCTGTGGAAGGAACAGTGAAAGGTACACCCGGCGAGACGCGAAACCCACCCCCCGGCACGGCGTAGGGCAGATCACACCGGTACGTTTGATGCAGTCCTGCGGTGTTCTCGTGACGCCCTGCACCGTTCCGCCCCCCTCTTTTCACGTGCGATTCGGCTTCCGCACCCGTCTGTTCGCGATCCTTGCGCTGTTCGCGGTCATCCCCGCCAGCCTCGTCGGACTGGGCGGCTTCCACGTGTTCAACCGCGTCGTGCCGCTGCTCGGCGGCACGGCGCCCTGGGACGAGGTCGCCGCCTCGGGCGGCGCGATGGCGCGTGCCCTCGAGGACGCGACGCTGACGGCAGGCCAGCGTGCCGCCGTCGATGCGCACACAGGGCAGCTGGCCGCGTCCATCGCCTCCGCACGGCAGGTGCGCTTCATCGCAGACCGGCTCGTCGCCGCGTTCGCGCTCGCGACGCTGTGCAGCCTGCTGGTGCTCGCCTACCTGATTTCGCGCGTGGCAGGGCACCTGAGCCGGCTGTTGAGCCGTCCGTTGGACGAACTGGTCGGCTGGACCGCCGCGATCGCCGACGCGTCCCCCCTGCCCCCGACGGAGGAGGCCCGGGGTGCGCCCGAGTTCGCCGTGCTGCGCGACCGGATGCGCACGATGTCGTCCCAGTTGGCCGCCGCACGCCGCCGCGAGGTCGAGGCCGAGCGACTGGGAGCGTTCCGGGAGTCGGCGCGACGGTTCGCGCACGAGCTGAAGAACCCGCTGACGCCCATCCGCTTCGCCGTCGAGCGGCTGCGGCGCGACGTGCCGCCGGAGAGCGCCGAGACCTTCGACGTGCTCGTGACGGAGACCGCGCGCCTGGAACGGATGGCGACGAGCTTCGCGCAATTCGGTCGACTCCCCGAGGGCCCGGCGGCCGACGTGGACGTGGGGGAGCTGGTGACGTACACCGCGCGCGCCACGGTGCCGGACGGGGTGATCCTGGACATCGACATCGCCGCGGACGCGCCGCTGGTCCGCGGCTACTACGATGCGCTGGCGCGCGCGTTCTCGAACGTCCTGCTCAACGCCGTCGACGCCACCGATGGGCGCGGCACGATCCGCGTGACGGTGTCGTCGACGACCCTGCACGAGCTCACGGCGGTGCGCGTCGCCGTCGCGGACTCGGGCCCGGGCTTCGCGCCGGGGATCGCCACGACCCTGTGGGAACCGTACGAGACGACCAAGGCGGGGGGCACGGGGCTGGGGCTGGCGATCGCGCGGCAGGCCGTCGAGGCCCATGGCGGTGTCGTCTTCGCGACGCAGGACGCCGGCGCACCGACGACCGTCGGCTTCATCCTGCCCGTGAACGACGGCCTGCCTGCAATCACGGGTGAATGGCGCGCCCGCACCGGAGATGCTGTGTCATGACCACCGTGCTGTTGATCGACGACGAGCCGAACATCCGCCGGATGGTGGGGGCCCTGCTCGAGGCCGAAGGCTACGAAGTGCGCGCCGCCGCGGACGGCGCCGGGGGCATCCGCGCGGCCGCCGACGCCGAGCCGGACGCGGTGCTCGTGGACTTGATGATGCCGGGTGCCCTGGATGGGATGGCGACCCTGGAGCAGTTGCGTGCCGCACACCCCGACGTCCCGGTGATCATGATGAGTGGCCGGGCCGGCCTCACCGACGCGGTGCGGGCCACGCGCCTGGGTGCGGTGAACTTCCTCGAAAAGCCGCTGGTGCCCGAGGCCACGCTGCTGGCGTTGTCCACGGCACTGGAACTGCGCCGTGCGCGCCTCGAAGCGCGCGCGTTGCGCGCGGACTTCGGGCTCGACGGGCCGCTGGTGGGTGAGAGCGCCCCGCTCCGCGACCTGCGGGCCCTGATCACGCGCGTCGCGGTCACGGATGCCCGCGTGCTGATCACCGGCGAATCCGGGACCGGGAAGGAGCTGGTCGCCGGTGCGATCCACGCGCAGAGCACGCGGCGCGATCAGTCGTACGTGCGCGTGAACTGTGCCGCGATCCCGCGCGACCTGGTCGAGAGCGAGATGTTCGGCCACGAAAAGGGGGCGTTCACGGGCGCGACGGAACGCCGGATCGGCCGCTTCGAGCTCGCGCACCGCGGCACGCTCCTGCTCGACGAAGTCGGCGATCTCGGGGCCGAGGCACAGGCCAAGCTGCTGCGGGCGATCGAGGCGCGCGAGATCGAACGGGTGGGGGGCGGCAAGGTCATCACGGTGGACACGCGGGTGCTCGCCGCGACCAACCGGGACCTCGCGCGGGCCGTGCGCGAGGGACACTTCCGCGAGGACCTGCTGTTCCGCCTGAACGTCATTCCGATCGCGCTGCCACCACTGCGGGAGCACGCCGAGGACATCCCGGCGCTGGTGCGGCACTTCACCGCCCTCCTGCGGGTGCGCAGCGGCCAGCGCATGCCGCACTGGGGGGAGGACGCCCTCTCGGCCTTCGCGACCCACCACTGGCCGGGCAACGTCCGCGAACTGCAGAACATCGTCGAGCGGCTGATCATCCTGCACGGCGGAGCGACCATCACGGCGCGCGAGGTGCAGGGTGTGCTGCCCTCGGTGCAGCGCCCGGTCGACGCGCCCGCCCCCCCGGGGTTCGTCGCGGCGGACACGCTGCCGCTGAGCGATGCGCTCGACGCCTACGAACGGCATCTGATCACCCAGGCCGTGGCGGCCGCCGACGGCAACATCGCGGACGCGGCACGGAGATTGCGCACTGATCGTCCCAACCTCTACCGCCGCATGAAACGACTCGGTTTGGACACTCCATGATACGAAACGATACGTGTCGGTGCCCTCGGCAGAGGACGACAGCCCACCTCAGACGGAGCTCCCCACAGATGCGTCGACCCCTGCTCGTGCTCGGTTGGATGGTCGCCACGACGTCGGTCCTCGGTGCACAGCGCCGACCGGCGACGTCCCTGCCCCCCGCCATCGTCCACGATCTCACCGCGCTGTACAACGCGCCCGAGACGCGTCGCGAAGCGGGCGACCTGACCATTGCGGCGGACAGCGTGGTCCGCGGCACGCTCGCCGTGCGCACGGGCCCCGTGACGATCGCGGGCCACATCGAAGGATCCCTGGTCGGGATCAACGCGAACGTGACCCTCCTGCCGGGTGCACGCGTCGATGGGGACATCCTCGTCGTCGGGGGGCGCGTGGATGGACGCAGCGAGGCCCGCATCGGGGGCGACGTCCGGGTGTACGCCGAGGTGCTGCGCTACACCATCACCGACGAGCGCATCACGGTCGAGGGCGTCGCGTCCGCGGCGGAGCCCGAGGGGGAGGGGGACTTCTGGCGACGCCGGGGGGCCAGCGAACACACGCGCTTCAACCTCATCACGCTCGCGACCGCCAGCGCGTACACGCGGGTCGAGGGGCTGCCCTTCCTCGTCGGCCCGCGGCTGCGACTCACCCGGCCCTGGGGCGCCCTGTCCGTCGAGGCGCGCGGGATCGTGCGGACGGCCGAGCCTGTGCGCTGGGATCGCGGCACGCTCGGGCACAGCGCGCGCATCGCACTGCGGCGCGGCACCGGTGCCGGGTTCGGCGCCGAGGTCCAGCACTTCGACGAGGTGACCGCCGTCGAGGACTGGCAGATGTCGGCGCGCGAGTCGGGGTTCGGGACGTTCCTCCTGCACCGTGATTTCCGCGATCACTATGGTCGGCACGGCGGACGCGGCACGATCAGCGCGCACGCCAGTGATGCGCTCTCGCTCTCGGCGAGTTTCGGGGAGGAGCGCTGGGGCTCGCGCGCTGCGCGCCGCCCATGGACGGTCATCCGCGCGGACGATCCGTGGCGCCCGAACCCGACGGTCGACGAAGGGGTCGCCACGCTCGCGACCTTCGCCCTGAACGTCGACACCAGGACGCAGCGCTATTCGCCCTGGGCCGGCTGGTTCGTGCGCGCCGAACTGGAGCGCGGGAATCTCACGGCGAGCGCGTTCGGGGCGCGCCTCCCGCTCGACGTTCCCGACGTGCCACTGGACCTCGACACCGGGCGTCGCACCTGGACGCGCGGCTTCGTGGACCTCCGGCGCTACAACCGCCTCGCCCCGGGGGCGCAACTGAACCTGCGCGTCGTGTACGGCGGCTGGCTCGGGGGCGACGAGCTCCCCCTGCAACGCCGTCTGTCGGTCGGCGGACCGGCGACACTGCCCGGCTTCGACTTCCGGCGGCACTGGCGTGGCGGCGAGGACCGCCTGCAATGCAGCGATCCCCGTGGCAGCGCGCCGGGCATGCCGGCCCTCTGTGATCGCGTCGCACTGGCGCAGTTGGAGTACCGCGGCTCGCTCGGATGGGACGTGGCCGACCACGATCATGCGTGGATCCCCGCCGAGCTCAGCGGACCGACCTGGGTGGCGTTCGTCAACGCGGGGCGTGGCTGGCAGGCGCGCGGCGACCGGCGCTCGGAGTACGCGGTGGAGTCCTTCCCCGCCCTGAACACCTTCAAGACCGACCTCGGCCTGGGGTTGGACTTCGGTTCGCTGTCGATCGCGCTGGCGAAGGCGCTGAGCGATGGTCGCGAACCCGTCAACGTCATCGTGCGACTGGGACGCCGGTTCTGACTTGATCAGCCTGCTGCGACGCCTCGCGTTCGCGCTGGCGGTGGCGGTCGGGAGCGCCGCCGCCCAGGCGCGACCAACCCTCACCATCACCGTGCCGACCGAGGCGGTGGTGGACGGGCCGACGCTGCGCATCGAACGGGTCTTCGGCGACCAGCGCAGCCGCGAGTTGCTCGCGGCGGGGTTCCCCGCCCGCGTGTCGATGGAGGTGGAGCTCTGGGCGACCGGCCGCTTCACGGACGAACGCCTGCGCCTGGTCCGAACGGACTGGATGGTACGCTACGATGCCGTGGGACAGGTGTACCGTGTCGCGCGCGTGGTGGGTGACTCGCTGCATCCCGTCGGCCGGCACGGGACGCTCGCCGCCCTCGTGGAGGCGCTGAGCGCCCCGGTGCGCGTCCCCCTGCCGGCCCCGAGTGGTCGGCGGGGACTCTACTACAGCGCCCGGCTGACCGTCGCCTCACTCACGAACACGGACCTGGCCGAGGTCGAGCGCTGGCTCCGCGGGGATCTCGGTGGCGCGCTGCAGGGTGACCGTCTGCCGACGTCGCCCGTGACGCGGCTCGTCCGGACGCTGATGTCGCGCGTGCTGGGGGGGCAGGTGGTGCGCGTCGAGACGCGAAGCGTCCGCTTCACGCGCTGAGGTCAGTCGATGCGCAGCGTGTGGAGGTCCTCCACGACCTCCGCGCCGTAGAACGTGTGGATGTAGCGCTCCTGGATGGGCGTGAGGCGCCGCACCGCCCAACTGAGATGCACGAAGTGCGGCTCGGTCGGCGCCACGCGCGGATGCATCCCGATCTCGTGGGGCAGCCGGTTGGCCTTGCGCGTGTTGCACGAGGAGCACGCCGTCACCACGTTGGTCCACGTGTTGGCGCCACCGCGGGAGATCGGGATGAGGTGATCCCGGGTCAGCGTCTCGCGCGGCTTGAGTTCATTGGCGCGGCGCCCGCAATACTGACAGGCGTAGTCGTCGCGGGCGAACAGGAACGTGTTGGTCACCTGCCGCCGGAATCGCCGCGGCACGTGGATGAACTTGGTGAGCCGGATGACGGCCGGACGTGGCAGTGCCAGACGCTCGGAACGCACGACGCGGTCCCGGTCGGCTTCGACGATCTCCGCCTTCCCGTCGATGACGAGGCGCAGGGCGCGACGCATCGGGATCATGGTGAGCGGCTCGTACGAGGCATTGAGTGCCAGACATCCGATCACACTGCTCATCCCGGCAATCTACGGCAGTGCACCAAGGCGCCTCAAGGCGCATGCGGTGCGTGCGGCAGCACCGGATCGGTCACGGTGCAGTCACGGCCGGCGACCATCGTCAACACGGGACGCGCGTCGGCGGGGAGGTCGAGGACGTAGCGCGCCGGATCGGCATCGGCACGTGCGGTGTCGTGCACGGCGAAGGCGACGAGGTCCGCCGCGTAGCCCGGCACCACGCGACCGACGACCTCGCCCAGGCCAAGGGCGGTGGCGCCGCCGTGGGTCGCCAGTTGCACGCGGTCCGCGGGCGAGAGCGCGGCGTCGGCCGCGGCGCGCGCCTCGAGCCGGACACGCACCTGGGTGTTGCTCGCGATCGAGTCCGTGCCGAGTCCCACGGGAACGCCGCGCGCGCGGAGGGCGGCCAGGGGCGCGTGCCCGTGCCCGAACCACGCGTTCGAGCAGGGGCAATGCGCGACGCTGGCCCCGTGATCGGCGAGGCGCGCGACGTCGTCTGCACCGACCTGCACCGCATGGATGCAGAGCGGCCGCGTCGCGAGGACGTCCAGCGCGTCGAGGAGGGCGAGCGGCGACGGCGCCCGCGCCGCGACGGCGATACCGCGCGCGCGCCGCAGGTAGTCGGCGAAGTCGCCATCGCCGTCGCGCAGCAGCGCCGACTCCGCCGCGGACTCGGCGATGTGCACGGCGACGGGCAGCGACTCCGAGCGCGCGTAGTCGGCGACGGCGCGGTAGAGTGGATCCGACACCGAGTAGGGGGCGTGCGGCGAGACGCCGGTGCGGACCAGCGCGGTGTCGTCCCGGCGCATCTCGGTGACGGCCGCGTGCAACTGCCGCAGCGCGAGCGGCGCCGTGGCAGGGTCCGGGCCGAAAACTTCGTGGAAGGCGATCCCGCGCAGGCCCGTGGCGCGCATCGCGTCGAAGGCGAAACGATTGGGCGCGGTGTCGGCGACCGTCGTCACGCCGTGCGCCAACTGATCCCGCGCCGCCCACAGCGCGCTCGCGCGCAGCGTGTCGGCGGGCGTGGTCGCGAGCGTCGCGACGAGCGCACGGATCCACGCCGGGAACGCGCGCGGGAGCGGCTGCCCCGCGAACACGGCGAGGTCGAGATGCGTGTGCGCGTTGACGAGGCCTGGCAGCAGCACGGCATCGCCAAGGTCACGGTCGGGACCGCCCGGCGGGGCATCGACGCGGGCACCGACCCACCGGATGCGCGCACCGTCGAGGACGACCGTGCCGTCGCGCAGCGGAGGCGCTCCCACGGGGAGGACCCAGCGCGCGTGCAGGCGCATCAGCGGCGCGGTCGCCTGATCGCGTCGAGGAAGCCCGGGAGGCAGAGGTCCACGGGCTCCGTGCCGGGAATGAACCACTCCGTGGTGGCGCGGTCGCCGCCGCAGAGTCCGCGCCGCTGTCCGGAGGGGCCGTCGATCTCCATCGCGATCAGCGAGCCGGGGCGCGGCCAATCCGGTGGCGCGGGCTTGCGCCGGTACACGTCGTTCATGAACGCCGTCCACGCGGGCGCCGCGAGCCGGCCCCCCTGTGCGTTGTCCATGATGCGCTTCGGGCGGTCAAAGCCGATCCACACCCCGGCGACGACGTCGGCCGTGTACCCGATGAACCAGACGTCCGAATACTCGTTCGTGGTGCCGGTCTTCCCGCCGGCGGGATGCCGGAAGCCCCCATTCACCACCACCGCGCCGTGCGCGGTCCCCCGCCGCACCACGTCGCGCAGCATGTCGTTCATCAACCACGCTTCCTCGCGCGAGAGCACCGGCTCGACCACGGGCGTGGGCTCCCAGAGCACCCGGCCGCCGCGGTCCGTCACCCGCACGATGGCGTTGGGCGTGACGCGGGTGCCGAGGTTGGCGAACACCGAGTACGCCGCCACCATCTCGATGGGATAGACGTCGGCCGCGCCGAGGTGGATCGCGGGGACCGGCAGGATGGGGGTGCTGATCCCGAAGCGGCGCGCCATCTCGACGACGCTGGCCTCGCCGATCGACATCCCGAGCCGGATCGCCGGCAGGTTGCGCGACTGGAACAGCGCCTCGCGCATCGGCATCGGGCCGCTGAAGGTGAGGTCGTAGTTCTTGGGCGCCCACTCCGTGCCGTCGGGCTGGGTCATCGTCAGCGGCGCATCGTCGAGGATCAACGACGCCGGGAGCCCGGCGCGGATCCCGGCCGCGTAGACGATCGGCTTGAAGGTCGAGCCCGGCTGTCGCAGCGCCTGGGTGGCCCGGTTGAACTTGGAGTCCTCGAAGTCGCGGCCGCCGATCAGGGCGCGGACCGCACCCGTGCGCGGCTCGATCGCGATGAAGGCCCCCTGCAAGTACGGCGTGTTCGCCGCGTTCGGGTCCGCCGGGACGACCTCCTTCTGTGCGTGCTGGGCGTACGTGGTGTGCCGGAAGCGGCCGAAGCGACCGCTCTCGATGAGCTGCAGCTGTGCGTCGAGCGACCGTTCGGCCGCGAACTGCAGGTCCAGGTCGAGCGTGGTGTGGATCTCGAGGCCGTCGGTGTAGAGCGCGGCGCCGAAGCGCTCCTGCATGTGCTGCCGGACCCACTCGACGAAGTACGGGGCCACGTCGGTGCGCGCGCTGGTCGAGCGGCCCAGTTGGATGGGCCAGGCCCGCGCGAGCGACGCTTCACCGGGCGTGAGCACGCCCTGCTCCTGCATCATCGCGAGGATGAGGTTGCGCCGCTGCACCGCGCGCTCGGGAAACCGCCGCGGGTTGTAGCGCTCGGGCGCCTTGGGCAGTCCGGCGAGCAGCGCCGCGTCCGCGACGTTGAGGTCGCTGGCGGACTTCCCGAAATAGCGCTGCGCGGCCGCCTCGATGCCGTAGGCGCCGCTGCCGAGGTAGATCTGGTTCAGGTAGAGCTCGAAGATCCGGTCCTTGGGGAAGCGCCGCTCGATGGCGAGCGCGACCTTCGCTTCCTTCAGCTTGCGCGTGATGGTCTTCTCGCGCGAGATCTCCTCGGTGAAGATGTTGCGCGCGAGCTGCATCGTGATCGTCGAGAACCCCTGCGCGAACCCGCCGGCGCGGATGTTCCGGATCACGGCGCCGACGATCCGCCGGTAGTCGATGCCGCCGTGGGCGTAGAAGCGGCGGTCCTCGACGATCAGGAAGGCATCGCGCACCGGCGGACTCAGGGAGTCGAGCCGGACGACCGTCCGCTTCTCGAGGCCCAGTTCGGTGATGAGACGGCCGTCGGCCGCGAAGATCTTGGAGGTCTGTTGCGGCACATACTGGTCGAGAACGTCCACCGACGGGCAACTGTCGTTGCGACAGGTGTTGACCCAGATCACGGCGAACGTCAGCACGCCCAGGACGCCACCGGCGCCCACGAGCAGGGCGCTCCGGCGGAGCAGGCGACGCACCTGGGTGCGACTGAGCGGGATGAGGCGGCGTTTCGGCACGTCGACGGCAAGCTAAGGGGCGCACAGGGAGCGGGGCAACGCGGCAGGGCGGGCGGTTATCTTCCCATGATGACGATCGACGCACCGCTGCTCGACGCCCTGCGCGCCCGCGGACAGCTCTACCAGTACACCGATGGCCTCCCGGCGGCCCTCACCGGTCGTCCGCTCCGGGCGTACTGCGGCTTCGACCCGACGGCGCCCTCGCTGCACGTCGGCAACCTGGTCCCGGTGATGGGGCTGCGCCGCCTGGTCGAGGCCGGTCACCAGGTGGTCGCCTTGGTGGGCGGCGGGACTGCGATGATCGGCGATCCCAGCGGGAAGTCGGCCGAGCGTCCGCTGCTGACCGCGGAGGACGTCGCCGCGAACGCGGCGGCGATCGGCCACCAGCTGCGCGGGTTGCTTGGCGACGGCGTTTCGATGGTCGACAACGGGGAATGGCTCGGCACGACGGGGCTGATCCCGTTCCTGCGCGACGTCGGGAAGCACTTCCCGGTCAACCAGATGCTCGCGAAGGACACGGTGAAGTCACGCCTGGAGTCCGGGATCTCGTACACCGAGTTCTCGTACATGCTGCTCCAGGCCTACGACTACCTCCAGTTGTTCACGCGGCACGGCGTCACGCTGCAGATCGGGGGGAGCGATCAGTGGGGGAACATCACGGCGGGCACCGAGCTGATCCGGCGCGCCGTCAGCGGCGCGGCGCATGGCATGACGTTCCCCCTCCTGACGACGGCCAGTGGAAAGAAGTTCGGGAAGAGCGAAGCCGGCGCGATCTACCTGGACCCCGCGCTGACGTCGACGTACGCCTTCTACCAGTTCTGGATCAACACCGACGACGCGGACCTCCCGACGCTGCTGCGGCTCTTCACCCTCCTGCCCGACGCGGAGATCGCCGCGCTCGAAGCGGCGCACGCGGCGGCACCGCACGAGCGGCGTGCCCAGCAGGTGCTGGCGCGCGACGTGACGACGTGGGTGCACGGGGCGGCGGAATGGGAGCGCGTACGCGCGGCCAGCGCCGTGGTCTTTGACAAGCGGATCGAGCCCGCGTCGATCAGCGACGCGGTGTACGACACGCTCTGCACGGCCGTGCCCGCCATCACACGGGCGGCGGAGGGGTTGGTCGTGGCCGAGCTCCTCGAAGCCCTCTTCGACGTCTCGCGCTCGCAGGCGAAGAAGCTGGTGCAGCAGGGCGGCATTGCCGTCAACGGCGTGAAGCTGCTGCCGGAGGCGCTCACGCTCGACGCGAGCACCGCGGTCCGCGGGCGCTGGTTCCTGGTCCGGAAGGGCGGGCGCGAGGTGGGCCTCGTCGCGGTCACCAGCGGCTGATCAGGGTGCGGTCGCCGTGGGCGGGCGACGTTTCCAGCGCTTGTGGTGCCAGAGGTACTGCCCCGGATAGCGCCGGATGACCGCCTCCATCTGCGCCGTGTAGGCGGCGACGATGCGATCGGTGTCCTGCTCGCGGGCACCGGTGTCGCGCACCGGGACGGGCTCGAAGTACATCCGGTACAGGCCGCTCGCTTCGCGGACGACCATCGCGAGGATCGCCGGCACGCCGAGCCGCAGGGCGAAGACCGCCGGCCCCTTGGGGGTGCGCGCCGCACGGCCGAAGAACGGCACGAAGGTGCTCACGAGGCCCTTGGCATCCTGATCCGCGAGCAGCGCGACCGCCCGCCCCCCCCGCACGCTGCGGGGGATGCGTGGCGCCGCCTCGTCGTCGAAGAGCACCGTCACGCCCAGGCGGCGGCGGGAGCGCGCGAGGTAGCCGTCCATCAGCGGGTTGTTCATGTGCCGGGCGACGGCGTCGATCGGCACGCCGCGTGCGGCAAGGTAGGCCGCCCCCAGCTCCCAGTTGCCCAGGTGACCCGAGATCAGGAGCATGCCGCGCCCGGCCTCCATGGCGGCGGCCACGTGCTCCCATCCCACGGGCTCGTCGAAGAGCCCGAGCACGCGGTCCGCGGGCAGCGTCGACAGGATGCCGGTCTCCACGGCCACCCGCCCGAGATTCTCATAGCTCTGCCGCGCGATCGCCCGCCGCGATGCGGCATCCAGGTCCGGGAAGGACGCGGCCAGTTGCGTGTCGACCACGGCGCGCCGGATCCCGAAGGGGGTGTAGCCCAGCCGTCCGATCCACGCCCCCACCGCCCCCGCGACGTGGAACGGGACGAGGCGCATGCCGGCGACCAGCACCCGCAAGGCCACGTACTGCGCGTGATCGGTCAGCGTGGCACGGGCACTCACGTCGCGGCCACCTGCAGCGCGTGCAACCGCGCGTACTGGCCGCCGCGCGCCAGCAGCTCGGCGTGGGTCCCCGCCTCGATCACGCGTCCACGCTCCATCACGAGGATGCGCGTGGCCGCGACCACCGTGCTCAGGCGATGCGCGATGACGAAGACCGTGCGCCCGGCGAGCAGCCGGTCGATCGCGTCCTGCACCAGCCGCTCGGAGGCCGTGTCCAGCGCGCTCGTGGCCTCGTCGAGGATGAGGATCGGCGGGTCGGTGAGCAGCGCCCGCGCGATCGCGAGGCGCTGGCGCTGGCCCCCGGAGAGCCGTGTGCCGCGCTCCCCGAGGACGGTGTCGTAGCCCTGCGGCAGTTCGCTGATGAACTGGTGCGCGTTGGCCGCGCGCGCGGCGGTCTCGACCTGCGCATCCGTGAAGCGCGCCCCGGCCCCATAGGCGATGTTGGCGCGGACCGTGTCGTTGAACAGCACGGTGTCCTGGCTGACGATGCCGATCAGCGCCCGCAGCGACGGCAGCGTGAGGTCGCGGGTGTCGATCCCGTCGAGGGTGATGCGCCCCGCCGTGGGCTCGATGAACCGCGGGAGCAGATCCACCAGCGTGCTCTTGCCCGCGCCGCTGGCGCCGACCAGGGCGATCACGTCGCCGCGGCGCGCCGTGAACGACACCTCCGAGACCACCGGCGTGTCCGCGTCGTAGGCGAACGACACCTGCTCGAACACGATGCCCTCGCGGAACGCCGGGACCACGCGCGTCCCCCGGTCGCGCTGCGGTTCGCTGGGTTCGTCGAGGACCTCGAACAACCGCTCCGCCGCCGCGAGCGACTGCTGCGCCACGGTGGGCGCCTGCGCGAGCTGCTTGAGCGGCGGGAGCAGGCGCATCACCATCACCATGAACGTGATGAGGGTCGCCCCGCCGAGCGCGCCCGAGAACACCTCCTGCGCCCCGAACCACAGCACCGTGACGGCCACCACGGTGCCCAGCACCTCCGTGACCGGCCCCGAAATGAGCGCGAGGCGCGCGATGCGCACCATCCCGCGGGTGTAGTTGCCACTGGCCGTGGTGAAGCGCGCGTCCTCGTAGGCCTCTCCGCGGAACGCCTTGACGATGCGCACGCCGCCGATGACCTCCTGCAGCACCGAGGTGATCTCGCCATAGTCGTTGCGCAGCACCCGGTGCCCCTTGCGCAGCCGCCGCAGCAGCGGCTGCAGGAGCAGCGTGATCACGGGCGCGATCACCAGCGCGAGCACCGTCAGGCGCGGGGACATCCGCAGCAGCACGACGATCGTGACGACGATCTGGGCGCTGCTCTGGATGGTCCGCGTGGCCACCTCGGCGATGACCGCCTTCGCCTGCTCCGCGTCGCTGAGGATGCGGGCGATGATCTGCCCGGCCTTGGTGCGCCCGAACCAGCCCAGCGGCAGGCGCTGCATGTGCCGGAACACCGCGTCGCGCAGGTCGCGCGTGATGCGCTCCTGGAGCGAGACGCCGAACTGTCCCCCCAGCCAGATGAAGACGTTCTTGAGCGTGACCAGCAGCACGATGATCAGGATGACCCCGAGCAGCGATCGCTCCGGCGCCCCGGGAATGATCAGGCGCCCGACCAGCGTCGACAGCAGATCGGTCAGCCAGCCCTTGCCGAGCGGGATCGGCTCGGCGGTGCCGAAGAGCACATTGAGGAAGGGGATCAGCAGGACGAACGCGACGCCGTCGAAGACCGCGGCGATCACGTTGGTCGTGACGTTCCCCGCGAGGTAGTGCCCGTGCGGCCGGAGGAACCCGAGGAGTCGGCGGTACGGCCCCATCTAGGAACGCGGGGTGAGCAGGGCGATCGGCAGGATGCACTCCTCGGGCGAGACACCGCCGTGGAGAAAGGCGCCGCGGTAGCGATGCTGGTACTCGCGCAACTTGGTGGGATACACGAAGAACGTGTCCCCGGTGGCGAGCAGCACGTTGCCGGCGACCGGCGTCCGGCGCGGGAGCGCCAGGTGCGCTTCGTCCGCGAAGAGCAGCGCGTGCTCGGGGCGCTCGGCGCGCACGCCCTCGCCGAGCTTGAAGCGCAGCGCGGGCGTGGCGTCGCGCTTGGCGAAGACCGTCGCCGGCGTCTGGCAGTGGATGGAGCCGTGATCCGACGTGATGATCACGGGCACCTTGCGGCGGGCGGCCTCGCGCAGGACGGCCAGGGCCGGCGAGCGCTTGAACCACTGCACGGTCAGCTCGCGCAGCGTGGCCTCGTCCCGGGCGATCTCGCGCAGGATCGCCGACTCCGAGCGACCGTGCGTGAGCAGGTCCACGAAGTTGAAGACGAAGGCGCTGACCCCCTCCGGAGCGATCGCGTCGTGCGCGTGGCGCAGCAGGTCGTCCGCTTCGCGCTCCCCCGAGACCTTGCGGTAGCGCACCGCATGGCCGACCCCGAGGGCGCGGAGCTGCCCGGTGAGCAGCTCCGCCTCGTGCGCATTGAGGGACTCGTCCTCGTGATCGATGACCCAGTCGGGGTGCCGCTCGGCGAGCTCGACCGGGTAGAGCCCGCTGAACAGCGCATTGCGGGCCACGGGCGTGGCCGTGGGCAGCAGGGCGAAGTAGTGCGTCGTCTCGACCTCGAACCACTCCTGCAGCACGGGCACGAGCACCTGCCACTGGTCGAGCCGCAGGCAATCGATGACCACGAACAACGCCGCGCGGTGCCCGGCGAGCACCGGCAGCAGGAACTCCTCGACCACGTCGACCGAGAGCGGCGGCCGGTCGGCCTCGCCGTCGTGCACCCAGGCGGGGTAGTGCTGCCCCACGTAGGTGGCGAAGTCCCGGTGCATGGCGGGGTACACGCCGCGCAGGGCGTCGCGCAGCCCGCCCTCCTCGGCGGCGGCGAGTTCGATGTCCCACTGCGTCAGTTCGACATAGCGGTCGACCCAGTCGCGCCAGGTGAACTCGCGCGTGCGCTGCCCCTCGAGTTCCCGGAAGCGCTCCGTGAAGCGCCGGGCGAGCGCCTGCTGCCGGATCTGCGGCCCGTCGAGCAGGCGCGTGACGGCGGCCAGCACCTGGCGCGGCGTGACCGGTTTGACCAGGTACTCCGCGACGCTCTGCCCGATGGCGTCGCGCAGGGTGGCGTCCTCCTCGCTCTTGGTGACCATCACCACGGGGAGCGTGGGGGCGAGTTCGCGCACCTCGCGCACGACGGCGAGCCCGCGCATGCCGGGCATCTGCTCGTCGAGGAGCAGCAGGTCGAAAGGGCGACGACGGATGAGCTCGACCGCGTCCGCGGCGTTGGTCGCCATCTGCACGTCGAACCCGCGATCGCGGAGGATGAGCCGATGCGGCTCGAGCAGCTCCGCCTCGTCGTCCACCCAGAGGACTGACTTGGTCGGTGGCGCCATGGTCGCAATGTAGCGCACGGTCGGGCCGTCGGCGTGCTGGCCCCGGGCGCCTCCCGGTGCGAGATTCGCGCGATGCCCACCGACATCCGCCCGCAGTACCTGCTGACGACCTCGCCGTTCCGCTTCGTCGCCGTGGCGCGCCTGGGCGGCACCCTGGCGCTGGGGCAGGGGCGCGAGTCGGCGGTGGCACTGCTGCTGATGGCGCGCCTGGTGGCGTCGGTGCTGCACGACCACAGCCTGGCGGTGGTGTCGGTCGCCCGGGCGGAGGCGGCGCGGGCCTGGTTGCGCGCCTCCTGCCCCGACCGGCGCGTGCGCGCGGCGGCCCTGGGGGTGTGCGACGCCGTGATCGCCGGGGAGGAGGAGCGTTCGCTGCGGAAGGCGATGCAGCAGTTGGTGGCGGAAACGGCGGGGTTGCTGAGCCCTGCGGCGAAGGCTGAGCTCGCCCCGCTCACGGCGCCCGGCCGCCCCTCCGGCGGCGTGGTCAGGCCCTGACGTTTGCCGACGGCGGCCCAACGGCGTATCTTCGCCAGCGTGCAGCGCACTGACATCTCTCCTGTGTCGCGATTGATGCGTCGCGTGGACGCGGTCGCCGACGGCGCCCCGTCGGCGGACACTGTCCCCAGCGGATTCCCGAGCGTGGACCGGATGCTGGGGGGCGGGGTGCGCCGTGGCGACCTGGTGGTGCTGGGCGGGGACGTGGGCAGCGGGAAGTCGGCGCTGCTCCTGGCGCTGGCGCTGCGGATGTCGGCGCACGCGACGGTGGTGCTGTGGTCCGGCGAGATGACGGTGGACCGTGTGCTGGAGCGGGCGTTGGCGGTGGAGGGTCGGGTCCCGGTGGACGCGCTGCGGTCGGGCGAGCTGGACGACATGCAGCGCGCGACGGTCGGTGCGGCGGCGCACCGGCTGCGGGCGCGGGCGCCGCTGGTGCTGACGATCGGGCGGGAGGGCGTGGCGGGATTGGCGCGGTTCCTGCGCGATTCCGAGGACCGTCCGGCAGTTGTGATGGTGGACCCCATGGCTGCGCTGTCGCTTGAGAGTCGTCTTGATGACGCCTTGATGGCGCAAATTGTCACCGACTTGAAGCGACTTGCCCTCGAGTTCGATGTCTGCGTCGTCGCGTCGTCGCCGCTCCCGCGCTTTGACCCCCGGCGGCACGACCGACGCCCAACCCTCGACGACCTCGGGGCAGCGGGTGCGATCAAGGACACAGCGGATGTCGTGCTCGCGTTGTACCGTGAAGGGATGTATGACCCGGGGCTCGGCATCGATGGAGCGACGGAGCTGCTGGTGCGGAAACACCGCAATGGCGCCACGGGGTACGCGGACCTCTATTTCTTCGAGCAGTGGATGCGGTTCGAGGATCTGATGGACCCGGATTGTTAGGAGACGAGACCAATGCGACGCAATACGAGCTGGATGGTGGTGGCCGTGGCGCTCTGCGCCGCCGCCCCGGTGCACGGACAAGCGGTGAGCGACCGCGCGCTCGCGGTCGCCGAGCAGCGCCGCGACAAGGCGCCGGGGAGCGCCGAAGCGCAGCGCCGCGTGGGGATCGCCTACTACAAGCTGTCGCGCCACGCCGACGCGGCCGCGGCGCTGTCGCGCGCGACCACGCTCGACCCGCGCGACGGCCTCGCCGCCCTGTACCTCGGGCTCACGGCGGAGGCCACCAACGACCTCCCCGCCGCGCGCAGCGCCTACACGCGCTACCTCGCCATGGGCAAGACGCGCAAGACGCGGGCCCTGGTGCAGGACCGGCTGGCGGCCGTCGAGCGCCTCGAACTGCAGGCCTCGGCGCAGGCCGCCGTGGCGCGGGAGCAGGAGCTGGGGCAGACGATCGGCCCCAAGACCACCATCGCCGTGATGCCGCTGCGCTTCGTGGGCGCCGACGCGTCGCTGCGCCCCCTGGAGCGCGGGATGGTGGACCTCATGATCACCGACTTCGCCAAGGTCAAGGCGCTCACCGTGCTGGAGCGTGAACGCGTACAGGTGCTGATGGACGAGATGAAGCTGTCCGAGTCCGGCCGCGTCGAGGCCGCCACCGCCGTGCGCTCCGGCCGGATGCTCACGGCGGGCAGTGTCGTGCAGGGCGCCATCACGCAGGTCGGCACCGACCGGCTGCAGGTGGCGGCGGCGGTGGTGAGTGTCGCGACCTCCGAGGCGAGCGGCACGGCTAACGCGGAGAATTCACTGGAGCGGCTGTTCGACCTCGAGAAGGAAATCGTCTTCGGCGTGATCGAGCGCCTGGGCATCACCCTGACCCCGGCGGAACGGCAGTCGATCGAGCAGCGCCCCACGCGCTCGGTGCAGGCGTTCCTCGCCTACAGCCGCGGCCTGGAGGCGTCGGACGCCGGCCGCCTCGACGAAGCACGCAGCTTCTTCGACAACGCCCGGTCCATCGACCCCGGCTTCGGCGCTGCGCTGTCGGCGGCCCAGGGCGCGCAGGCCGCCCAGGCGGGATCAGCGCTCTCCAGCCCGACGATCGAGGCCAGCCTGGTCGGCAGCGCGGAAGGCAAGGTCGTCGAAGCGGCGACGACCGGTGCCGTCGTCATCAACTCCGACCTGCTCGGCTCCACCCTGCAACAGGCCCTCGCCGACGTCAATCCCTCGGGGGCCGACCTCATCGGCGGCCAGACGGGAGCCTCCGGACGCGACGGCTCGACGCAGACCACCGGCGTCGATCAACCGTCGACGCGCGCCGGGACCGTGACCATCAAGATTCAGCGCCCGGGAGGCCTATGAGCTCGAGGCGCGCACTCGCGGCGGGCGCCCTGGCGCTGGCGCTCCCCGCGAGCGGTTGGGCGCAGGGCATCGGGGACGCCTCGTGGCGGCTCTCGCCGCAGGTCTCGAACTACTCGTTCGAGCAGGGTGGACGCAAGACCACCGTCGAGCAGAGTGCGATCCCGATTGCGATGATCGTGCCGCTGTCGTCACGACTCACCTTCGACGTCGCCACCGCCTTCGCGACCTCGCGCGTGACGTCCGACAACGCCGTGAGTGAGATCTCCGGCCTCACGGACACGCAGCTCCGCTTCAACTACACCATCGGCACGGACGCCGTCGTCCTGACCGCCGGCCTCAACGTGCCGACCGGGCAGTACGAGGTTGCGCAGGATGCGATCGCGGCCGCCGGTCAGATCGGCAATGACTTTCTGGCCATGCCCGTGTCGAGCTATGGCAATGGCATCGCCGGCACCGGCGGGATCGCCATCGCGCGCCCCGTCGGCGACTGGAACGTCGGCGTCGGCGCGAGCTTCCGGAAGTCGACGGAGTTCGGGGCCTTCGAGCAGTCGGCCGACGTCCTGCGCTTCCAGCCCGCGGACGAGATCCGCGTGCGCGTCGGCGTGGATCGGCTCGCGTTCGGCGGTCGCGTCGTCCTTGGCGTGATCTATTCGGCCTTCGGCGAGGACATCGCGGCAACGACCACGTACTCGACCGGCGACCGGATCATTACCCAGGCGGCGCTCGACATGCCGCTGGGTGCGGGCCAGCTCTTCGTGTCCAGCTGGCATCTTCAGCGGATGGAGGGCGAGCAGATCGGCGGCCTCGCGCCCCCCGAGGGCATCTCGAACATCAGCGCGGGGTATGGCCTGACCTTCGGCAGCCTGTTCCTGGAACCCAACGTCGAGGCACGTCGCTGGACGATCGACGGTGGCAGTGCCGGGACGCTGGCCTATGCCGGACTGCGCACGCGCCTGACCCTGGGCCCGCTGCTGGTGTTCCCGAGCGTGAGCGTCGGCTCCGGCTCGCTGAAGAGCCAGGTGGGATCCACCGACCTCTCCGGGTTCAAGGGAGGCCTCGCGTTCCGCCTGAAGTAGGGGCCCGGTCGCGGCGTTAGATTTCCGGCTGTCCCTCAGCCCAGCACTCCGATGGCCGGTCATTCCAAATGGAAGCAGATCAAGCACTACAAGGCGGCCACGGACGCCAAGCGTGGTGCCTTGTTCACCAAGTTGATCCGGGAGATCACTGTCGCGGCCAAGTTCGGCGGCGGTGACCCGGACGGCAATCCCCGCCTGCGCACGGCCATCGATGCCGCGAAGGGGAACTCGATGCCCAAGGACAACATCGAGCGCGCCATCAAGAAGGGCACCGGCGAGCTCGAGGGCGTCGATTACCAGGAAGCGACCTATGAGGCCTACGGCCCCGGCGGCGTCGCGATCATGATCCAGGCGCTCACCGACAACCCCACGCGCACGGTCGCCGACGTGCGCTTCAAGCTGTCGCGCGGCGGCGGGTCCTTCGGCTCGACGAACTCCGTGGCGTTCCTGTTCGACCGCAAGGGCCAGATGTACCTCGACGCCACCAACCGCGACGAGGACGCGACGCTGGAGATCGCGCTGGAGTGCGGCGCCGAGGATTTCGGCCGCGACGAGGACCGGTTTCTCGTCTCGACGGACCCCGGCGACCTGCACGCCGTGAAGTCGGCCCTCGAGGCGCGGGGGCTCCCCGCCACCGACGCCGCGATCGTCTGGGTCCCGAAGACCACGGTCACGGTCGAGGGTGACGCGGCCGAGCAGTTGCTCAAGTTGCTCGAGGCGCTCGAGGAGCTCGACGACGTGCAGAAGGTCGACGCGAACTTCGACATCGACTTCGCGCAACTGGCCGAGGCGTGAGCGGCCGCGCGTGATCGTGCTGGGGATCGACCCGGGGACGGCCACGACGGGGTACGGGGTGGTCCGCCGGGACGGCGCGGTCCCCGCGCTGGTCGAGTGCGGCGTGATCCGCACGGCGGCGACGGCGGCCCTCGCGACGCGCCTGGCGACGATCTTCGACGGCGTCCAGGCGCTGCTGGCGCAGCACCGACCTGACGCCGTCGCGGTCGAGGAAGCCTTCCTCAACAAGAACGTGCGCACCACCCTGGTCCTGGGGCACGCGCGCGGGGTCATCCTCCTGGCGGCGCAGCAATCCGGGGTCCCCATCCACGAGTACTCCCCGGCGACGATCAAGAAGGCGGTCACAGGCACGGGTGCCGCCACCAAGGAACAGGTGCAGTTCATGACGGCGAAGATCCTGCGACTCAGGACGGTCCCCTCCCCCGCCGACGCCGCCGACGGCGTCGCGGCGGCACTGACCTGCCTCCTGGGCGCACGACTCCCGGCGGGGCTGCATCCGTGATCTCGCAACTGCGCGGGACGCTCCTCGAGCGCGAACTGGACCGTGTGGAGCTGCTGACGGCGGGCGGCGTGGCGTACCTGCTGCACATTCCGCTCTCCGTGTTCGAGCAGTTGCCGCGCGTCGGCGAACCGGTGACGCTGCATACCGCCCTCGTCATCCGCGACGATGCATGGGAGCTGTATGGTTTCATCGCCGCGACGGACCGTGCGCTCTTCCAATTGCTGCGCTCGGCGAGCGGCGTGGGCCCCTCGCTCGCCCTGTCGCTGCTGTCGTCGCTCACGCCGTCACGGCTGGTGCAGGCCATCACCGAGCGCGACGTACCCACGCTGCAGCGCGTGCCGCGGGTCGGCAAAAAGACGGCGGAGCGTCTGTGCGTCGAGCTGGCCGACAAGCTGAAGGGCTGGGCGCCTCCCGCCGGTGAGCCCGCACGCGGCCCCGGCGCCAGTGATGCCGTGCGCGCCCTCGTGGCCCTGGGGTACACCGAGGGCGACGCCGAACGCGCCGTGGCAACCGCCATCGAGGCCAGCCGCGGGGCGACACCGGCCGACCTGATCAAGCGGGCCCTCGCGATGCTGCAGGGGCGGTAGATTCCCGTCGATGACACGCACCGAGATCACCACCCCCGAAGCCCTCGGCGAGGAGTCGGTCGTCGAGCTGTCACTGCGCCCGCGGCGGCTCGCGGAGTTCATCGGGCAGGCGCGGGTCAAGGAGTCGCTCGACATCGCGATCCAGGCCGCGCTCGGCCGCGCGGAGCCGCTGGACCACGTGCTCTTCCACGGCCCGCCGGGCCTGGGGAAGACGACGCTCGCCGAGTTGATCGCGCGGGAGCTGGGCGTGAACCTGCACACCACGTCGGGCCCCGCCCTGGAAAAGCCCGGCGACCTGGTCGGTCCGCTGACCAACCTGCGCGCGGGCGACATCCTGTTCATCGACGAGATCCACCGGCTGCGGCCGATCATCGAGGAGTTCCTCTACCCGGCCATGGAGGACTACAAGATCGACATCCGCCTCAGCGAAGGTCCCAAGGCGACGACGATCACCATGCCGATCGAACGCTGCACGCTGATCGGTGCCACGACGCGCTTCGGCCTGCTCACGGCGCCCCTGCGCGCGCGGTTCGGCATCGCCCTGCGGCTGGACTTCTACCCCGCCGACGAGATCGAGCAGGTGGTGCGCCGCACCGGCGACGTGCTGAACGTCGAGCTGGCCGCGGACGGGGCGCAGGAGATCGCGCGGCGATCGCGCGGGACGCCCCGCATTGCCATCCGCCTGCTGCGCCGGGTGCGTGACTACGCGCAGGTCCGCGCCGACGGGCGCATCACCGGCGACGTCGCGCGCGATGCCTTGAAGATGCTCGAGGTGGACCCCTTCGGCCTCGACGATCTCGAC
>CAYSFN010000021.1:17212-29946 GCA_964430045.1 uncultured Gemmatimonadaceae bacterium | reverse complement strand
CTGAGGACGCCGACATGTCCGGGCAGCTCTTGCTGCTTTCAGGGATTGGAAATACCCTTTGCAGTAGGGATCAAGCCCATTAGTATCCATTCGCAAACAGAGAATAAATATTGATAATATATTTATTCTCTGTATGTTACAGTATGTTGTTTCTCGTTCGCGAACAAAATATGCTCAAGCCAGCCGACATCGCGGTCCTCCTGTACCTCTACCTGCACCCACGCGAGACGTACGCCCACATGGCGGCGACCTTGGGGGTCAGTACGAGCACGTGCCACGCCGCCGTCGGACGCTTGCTCCGCAGTGGATTGGTCCACCGGACTGGCCGAGACGACCGCAAGGTCGCGGTCGCACCAATGCTCGAGTTCCTCCAGTTCGGGGTCCCCTACGCCTTCCCGCCGGAGACGGTGTCACGGGCCCGGGGCATTCCCACCGGGATCGCCGCATACTCTGCGGCGCGTCACTCGACGGTGGCGGACGAAGTCCATGCCGTCTGGCCCTCTCCGCTTGGGCGGGCCACCGGTACCGGGGTGCGGCCACTGGTGCCCGGTGCGCCGAACACGGCGACCCTCGACCCCGCGCTGTACGACCTGCTCGTCCTGGTCGATGCGCTGCGCCTGGGCGATGCCCGCGAACGTGACACGGCCCGGGGGGAACTGCGCCGGGCGATGGAGCCAGCGTCGCCGATGTCAGTGCCTGCTTCGGCAGCCCCCCCCCCGCGCTACTTCGCCCCCCCCAACCCCATCCGCGGGTAATCCGCCATCGTGAACCGCACCGACGCGCGCGTGTCGATCTCCGTGGTCACGAGCCGGCTCACGTTCCCCTTGCCGTCCGTGCTGGTCATTTCCAGCATCATCCCCGACGGGTACTCCTCGGGCAGCCGCCCCCGCAGTTGCTTGAGCCCGCTGTTGACGCCAAAGAGGCCCGCACCCGCCAGCACTGGGTCGCGCGACACCCACAGCTCCACCGTGGCCTCGCCGTCCGTGCTGCGGTAGCCGCTCGCGCTGTACCCGGCGATGGTGCGCGTGCCGATGCGCGTCCAGTTCTTCCAGCTCTCGGCGTCTTCCCAGTTGACCTCGTCGCTCGCACCGGCCTTTTCCGCCGCGGCGATGGCGTCCTTCCACCCATAGGCCATCGAGAACTTGGTCCCCTCGGCTTCCATCAGCATGACCATCGCCTCGTTCTCGAGGTCGAAGATCACGATCGCGTTGCCGCCGGCCTCCTTGAGGTCCGCCGAGATGACCTGCGTGGCCGTGTACGCCTCCGAGGGGTTGAAGTGCATCTTCATCGTCGCCGTGCCCTCGTCCTTCCCCGAGGCGGTCTTGCTCGTCATCGTCATCGTGGACACGATCGAGAACGAGTAGCGCTCGGCCGTCTTGGCGTCGCCGGGCAGCTTCATGAGCGCCCCGCCGCCGCTCTCGATGCCGCCGATCAGGGCATCGTAGGAGCCGTTGACGGCCTTCTCGGCCATCTGCTCGATCTTGGCGTCGAGCTTGGCTTCGGCCTTCTGCGCGACGGCGTCGGCGGCCTTGCGCTGAATGGCGCGCATGATCTGCGCGTCGGCACGCGTGGCGAGCACCGTGGACGCGAGCAGGATGGACGGAAGCAGCAGGGCGGGTCGGAGCATCGGTCTCTCGGGATGAGCGTTGCCTCAAAAGCTAGCACGATTTGTCGCGATCGTGTGTGTGGTGTGTCACATTTCAGGGCCGACGGTGTATGCCGCCTGCAACCAATGGCCGCGGTCACTCGTCTTGCTCCATGTGGGTGCACCTCAGGCTGGGGTGCACCTGCCCCTGCCTGCAACGCATTCTCGGAGTCGCGCCTCTGGCGCTGGATGATTGGGTGATGCTGCTTGTGTTCGCGTCGGTGGTGATGCCGGGGTCAGCGCAGTGGGTCGGGCGGAGGGTCGCATGACGACGCCCGCGCGGGTCCCGAATGCGCTGACCGGGCCGGTGGTGCGCGGCGTGGTGACGACCGCCGCGCTGTTCGTTGTCATCGCGGGGCTGCGGGCCGCGGCCACGATCCTGATGCCCCTGGCGCTCGCGATGTTCATTGCGGCGGTGAGTCTGCCGGTGGTCAACGGCCTGCGGCGCCTGCGCATCCCGGCGCCGCTGGCGATCGCGATCGTGGTCCTGCTCAATGCCGCGGTCCTCGCGGGCGTGGGGTGGATCCTCCTGATCTCTGCGGCCGAACTCCGCACGGAGCTGCCGCTCTATGCGTCGCGGGCCGTCGAGCTCGAGCAGGCCCTGCGTGCGCGGCTGCTGGTGTATGGGGTCGACATCGGGACCTCGCTGCGGGTCGACCTGGCGGAGCCGCAGCGGCTCATCGATTACGCGACGCTGGCGGCCCGCAAGGCGACGTCCACGGCGACGACGGTCTTCCTGGTGCTCCTCTATCTCGTCTTCATTCTCGCCGAGTCGACCACGTTCGCGCGCAAGGTGAAGCGGGTGCTCGGCCCCAGCGCGCGCGGTATCGAAGGGGCCGAGGCGACGTTGCGGGAGGTCCAGCGCTACCTGGTCCTGAAGACGGCGATCTCGCTCACGACGGGTGTCGCGATCGGGGCGGGGGCATTTTTCCTCGGCGTCGATTTCGCGCTGCTCTGGGGGTTCCTCGCGTTTGCCTTGAACTTCGTCCCGACGGTCGGGTCGGTGATCGCGGCAGTGCCGGCGATCGGGGTGGCGCTGCTGCAGCTCGGGCCGGGTGGTGCCGCAGCGCTGACGCTGGTGTACCTGGTGGTGAACGTGACGATCGGGAACTTCGCGGACCCGATCATCATCGGGCGTCAGCTCCGGCTTTCGCCCATCGTGATCCTGATCTCGCTGGTGTTCTGGGGGTGGACCTTCGGCCTCGTGGGGGCGTTCCTCGCGCTGCCGCTGACCATTGCGCTGCGCATCGGGCTCGAGCACACGCCCTCGCTGAGCCGCTACGCGGCGCTGATGGGGCCGCTGGACGCCCGGACGACCGCGACTGACAACCCCCCGTGAGCGATGGTTCCGCCGCGCTGAACGGCGGCGCGCCGCCCGGGGTCGCCCGTGGTGCGCTGGCCGCAGGGCCCCTGTGCTGGGCGGTGCTGCACCTCATCCCGGCCCCCGGGACGATGCCGCCACTGGCGTGGGCCGCGCTCGGCGTGCTGCTCTGGATGGGCACGTGGTGGGTGACGGATGCGGTGCCCCTGCCGATCACCGCTGTGCTGCCGCTGATCCTGTTCCCCGTGCTCGGGGTGCTCTCGCCCGTCGCGACCGCCACCCCGTACGCGAACCCGGTGGTCTTCCTCTTCCTCGGCGGATTCCTGATCGCCAAGGGCGTCGAACGCAGCGGCTTGCACCGCCGCATCGCGTTCGCGATCCTCTCGACGGTCGGCGCGTCGCCCAGCGCCCTGATCGGGGGGTTCATGGCGGCGACGGCGTTGATCGGCATGTGGGTCAGCAACACCGCGACGGTGATGATGATGTACCCCATGGCGCTGGCGGTCATCGGCCTTGCCGAGCGTGACGCCGAGGCCGTGCACCCGCAGTTCGCGACGGCCCTGCTGCTGTCGCTGGTGTATGCGTCGGGGATCGGCGGCGTCGCCACGTTGATCGGGTCGCCGCCGAACGCGATCGTTGCGGGGCTGCTGGCGGAATCGGTCGGTCGGCCGATCGGCTTCGCGCAATGGATGCTGCTCGGCATGCCCGTCGCCCTTGTCGGTGTGCCGTTGGCGTGGCTGATCACGACCCGCGTGCTGTTCCGTGTCGGGAGTGCGCCGATCGCCGGGGGCGATGCCCTCATCAAGTCGGAGCGTCGTGCGCTGGGCCGCGCGTCCGGCGGCGAATGGACCGTGGGTGTGCTGGTCCTGCTGATCGCGTCCGCGTGGGTGCTGCGCCCGTTTGTCGCCGCAGAGCTGCCCGGTGTGACCGATGCGTCGATTTCCCTGACCGGCGCGTTGCTGCTGTTCGTGGTGCCGGCGGGCAGTCGGCGTGCCGGCCCCATGCTGCGCGGGGCCGACCTCGAGGCGATCCCGTGGCCCGTGCTGCTGCTGTTCGGCGGCGGGCTCGCGCTGGGCGAGGGAATCACGGCCTCGGGGCTGGCGGCGTGGATCGGGACCGCCCTGGGTGCCACGGGGGCGTGGCCGCCGCTGCTTGTCAGCGTCCTGCTCATCGGCGGGATGCTGTTCTTCACGGAGTTCGCGAGCAACACCGCCTCGGCGTCCATCTTCCTGCCCATCGTCATCGGGCTCGCCATGACGATGGGCGTGACGCCCGAGCTGTTCGCGGTCCCGGTGGCCCTCGCGGCGAGCTTCGCGTTCATGCTGCCGGTCGCCACCCCACCGGCGGCGATCGTCTATGCCAGCGGCCGTGTCACGATCCGGCAGATGGCGTTCGCCGGCCTGTGGATCAATCTGCTGATGTTCGTCGTGCTCACCGTTGCGACGATGACCATCGTCGGACCGATCTTCGGCAGACCCTAAGCGACCCGCTCCCGTCCGCTAGGGCCGGATGTCGAGGGCACGCTTCACCGCAGCATAGGCGTCGATCACGCCGCCACTGCGCGACAGCGCACCGAACTTGGCGGTCTCGCCCGGCGCACCCGGCCGGGCGACGTCCTGGTCGGGCAGCGCCCGCACCGTGCTGAGAATGAGCTCGCGCACCTGCGCGGCCGTCATGTCGGGGAAGTAGGCCATGAGCAGCGCGGCCACCCCCGACACCACCGGGGCCGCCATGGAGGTGCCGCTCTGCGCCTTGGTCCCGCCGCCCGGCACCGCCGAGAGCACGTCCTCGCCCGGGGCGAAGAGATCCACGCGGTCCTTGCCGTAGTTGCTGAAGCTCGCGGCCAGCGCCCGTGGTCCGCGCCAACTGGAGGCACCGACCTCGAGCCAGAGCGCCGCGCGGGTCCCGTCGGCGTAGAAGGGGGTGGGAAACGACGGTTCCTCGTCGATGTCCGCGCCGTCGTTCCCGGCCGCGTGCACGATCAGCACGCCCTTCGACTCGGCGTAGCGCACGGCCTCGTCCACGGCCGCCTTCTGCGGCGAGTACCCCTTGCCGAAGGACATGTTGATGATGTGCGCGCCGTGGTCCACCGCGTAGCGCACCGCCACCGCGATGTCCTTGTCGCGCTCGTCGCCGTCCGGCACGGCGCGCAGGGTCATGAGTTGCACGTTGGGGGCGATGCCCTGCATGGGCCCCGTCCCGCGCACGGCGCCAATGATGCCCGCGACGTGCGTGCCGTGCGACGCGTCGGGCCCCATGACGTCGGCGTTGCCGTAGCGGCGGTCCGCCACGTCGGTCCAGGCGTCGCCGACGATCGGGCGCGGGTTGAACATGGTGTCGAGCCCGTAGCGCCACTGCCCGTCGTAGGCCGTGAAAGCCTCGGCCACCGTCGCCGAGTCCAGGCCGTTGTCGGCCAACTGCATCCACACCTGTCTGGCCTGCGTGAGCTGCGGCGTCGTTGCCTGGAACGCCTCCACCCTGGCGCGGGTCAGCGGGCCGCTGATCGCCGCCGACAGCGCGGCCTGCACCTGTTGCAGCACGCCCTGGATCTGCCGGATCTGCGCCAGGGTCTGCTGCACTTCCGTCCGCTTCTCGCGGTACGCGGTGGCCAGCCCGCTGCACTCCGTGGCCGGCGGCGTCGGCAGCCCGGCGCCGGCCGCGTACCCATGGCAGGCCGCGTACAGCCGCGTGACTTCGTACGTGTCATGATGCACCGAACTGTCGCGGCCGCCGATCAGGTTCCAGCCGTACAGGTCGTCGACGAGTCCGTTGCCGTCGGCATCCTGCCCGTTCGCGCGCTCACGCGCATTGCGCCACAGGTTGGCGCGCAGCAGCGCGTGCGTGGTGTCCGTGCCGCCGTCGATGACCGCCACCACGACGGTCCGTTGCGGCCGCCGGTCGGCGAGGAGTTCGCGGATGGCCCGTTCGCTGCCGACGCCGAGGACGCCGTCGGTCTCGAGGTCCAAGCGGTGCCAGTCCTCCGGCGCCGCGGTGAGTTCGCGCGGGTCCACCGTGGTGACGATGGGCGCGCGGACGACGGGCGTTGCCGGGGTCGACGGCGCCGACGGCGTGGGCCGGGGCCCGGTGGCGCAGGCCGCGACGAGGACGAGGACGAGCGGGAACGCGCGGGCGACGCGCCGGTGCGACAGGGAGCTGATCACGGGTCGGTCAGTGGAGGCGATGAGGTCAGCGCGCCGCAGTCGCGGTGCACACGGGCGTTGCGGTCGCGGCACCCCGGAGCACGGCCGCGACCTCGGTCGAGATGGCCATGCCACGGTCGGTGTCGTACCACCGCTGCTTGTCGGCCTGGAAGCGTTCCAGCGTTCCCTCGCGCCGCGCCGCGACCGCGAGGGCCTGCAGCGCCGCCGGGCGCTCGACCCAGCAGCCCACGACGCGGTCCTCCGCGTCGAGGACGACGAGGGTCGGCGTGGCCGTGCGGCCATCGGGCGTGCGGTAGGCCTCCATCACGCCGCCCCCGGCCGTCGGCAGGACGACCCGCACCTGCACCGACGGCGCGTGCGAGAGCAGGCGGGCAATGTACGGCAGGGAGTTGACCGAGTCGGAGCAGCCGTCGATCGCGACCATGAGCACCCGCAGGGGCGCACTGATCCCCGCGATCGCGCGCACGGCCTCGGCGGGCACGGCGGCCGTCTCCGTCAGGGCCACCCATTGGGCCCGCCGCTCGCGCGCCTGCGCCACGAAGGTGTCGTAGGGCTGCCCCGCGGCGAACAGCGCCGCGAAGGTGGAATCGCGTGGTCCCTCGTGCTGGACACGCGGTGCCGCAGGGGCGCCAGTGCAGGGCGAGGTCGGCGGGAGCGCGAGCAGGAGGGCGAGGACCGGAGTGAGCATGGGGCGGGTCGGGAAGTGCGGGTTGCGGGCAACGCGCGGCGTTGCCCCTGTGAATCTACCGTCCCGGCGCGCCCTCCACACCCGGGGGCCGGTCCTCCCCTGCGGCCGTCAGCGCGACGCCCTGGAGTCCGCCGAGCGCCGATCGTTGATGCCATGGGCCACGCCCGTGCGCGGGTCGACGACAATGGTGTGCGCGTCGCCCTGCCGCCCCTGCGCCCGCACCGTGTGCCCCATGCCGCGCAGCGCCACCAGCACGGTGGAGTCCACCGCGCCCGCCTCGAGCGTCGCCACGTCCGGCAGCCACTGATGATGCAGCCGGGGGGCGTCCACCGCGTGCCGGGCCGACATGCCGAACAATGTGACGTTGAGCACCACGTCGAACACGGTGTTGATGATCGTGCGACCGCCCGGGGACCCGGTGATCAGCACC
Source organism: uncultured Gemmatimonadaceae bacterium (assembly GCA_964430045.1). GTDB lineage: Bacteria > Gemmatimonadota > Gemmatimonadetes > Gemmatimonadales > Gemmatimonadaceae > DASRAP01. The sequence continues at coordinate 22,701 of CAYSFN010000021.1, read as the reverse complement.
ACGGCGCCGTCGCGCGTGACGATCGTCGGCGCCATGGAGCTGAGCATCCGCTTGCCGGGGGCGACGAGATTGGCCGCGGTGCCGATGTCGCCCGTCAGGTTCGTGAGCCCCGGGAGCTTGTTGAAGTCCCCCATCTCGTTGTTGAGCAGGAACCCGGCGCCGCGCACCACGGCCTTCGACCCGTAGCCCGCCTCGAGCGTGTAGGTGTTCGAGACGGCCATCCCGGCGGCGTCGATCACTGAAAAATGCGTGGTCTCGTCGCTCTCGTGCTCCGTGGGCACCGTGACGATGTCGCGGCCCAGTGCGATGGAGTTCCCCGCGCGCGCGGTGTCGAGCTGGTCCCGCAGGGTTGCCGCGTAGGCCTTGTCGAGCAGCATCGCGGTCGGGATCGCCGAGTGGTCCGGGTCGCCGAGGTGGCGCGCCCGGTCGAGGAACGCGAGCCGCCGCACCTCGATGAGCCGATGCAGCGTGCGCGGCGACCAGCGCCCGGTGGCCTCGAGCGGCATGGGCTCCACGAGGTTGAGCATCTGGATCAGCGCAATGCCGCCCGAACTCGGCGGGGGCATGCCGATGATCTCGTAGCCGCGGAACGTGCCGCGGACCGGCGCGCGCTCGACGGCACGGTAGCCGGTCAGGTCCGCGTGCGACATGATGCCGCCGTTGCGCTGCACGTCGGCGACCAGGGAGTCCGCGATCCACCCCGCATAGAACGCCTCAGGCCCGTGCTCGGCGATGCTGTGCAGGGCCCGCCCCAGGTCGGCCTGCACGAGGCGGTCACCGGCCGCCCATGTGCCGCCGCCGGGCTTGCCGTACACGGCCACGGAACTCGGAAAGCGGCCCATGCTGCCCCGGAGCTGGCCGTTGAGCGAGGCGGCCAAGGCCGCGGACACGACGATCCCGTCACGGGCCAGCACCGCGGCGGGCAGGACCAGGTCGCGCCACGGAAGCGCGCCGAAGCGCCGGTGGGCCAGCTCCATGCCGCGGACGGTGCCCGGCACGCCGGGGGCCAGGTAGCCCTGCGCGGTGAGTGCGCGGTCGATGCTGCCGTCCGCCCCGACGTACATGGTCGGCGTCGAGCGCAGCGGGGCCACTTCGCGGTAGTCGATGGTCGTGGCCTCGCCGCCGGCCGTGCGGATCACCATGAAGCCCCCGCCGCCGATGTTGCCGGCCGCCGGGTGCGTGACGGCGAGCGCGAACGCCGTCGCCACCGCCGCGTCGACCGCGTTGCCGCCGCGGCGCAGGATGGCCGCCCCGACGTCGCTGGCGATCCCGTCCGTCGACACCACGAGCCCGGTCGTCGAGGCGACGTCGCTGCCGCCCCCGCGCGTGGACGTGCCGCGCCCCGGCGCGCAGGCGGCGACCGCCAGCAGCAGCGCGAGCGCTGTGGCCGCGCGCGGCATCATCGCACGGCCCAGTCCACGCTGAGCCGCAGGCGGTCCCAGGCAATGCTCAGGACGCCCTGTGCGGTGGGCGTCCCCGTCGCCGGCACCAGGGCGATGCTGAGCGACTCGACGGACTCCGTGGCAGACCCCGCACGCAGCGGGATCCGCGCAACGTCACGCCCGGCGTCGTACGCGGACAGCATCACCGGCCCCTCGGCGGCGGGGGCCTGCTGCAGGATCAAGGTCCACCCGCCCGACTCGGGCAACGCATACAGCACGTAGCGGCCGACGGGGACCTGCGTGCCGCCGATCGTCAACGGCAGGTCCGTCGTCAGCAGCGTGGCCTCGTTGGCGCCGAGCCGCCACGGCGTGCCGAGGGGCACGAGGTCGCCGGTGTGCAGGGTGCGGCCGCGCAGGTGCGGTTGCCCGTAGTCGATGCGCAGTGTCGCGGGGCGCCCGATCGCGCGCTGGGCGGCGGTGTCGGCGAGCGTCATGGACACGACGGCCGTGGCGCGCGTGCTGGGGGCCGACACGTACGCGGGGGACTGCGCGAGCAGCGACGCGGGCAGGAGGCCGAAGGCGGCCGTGATGAACAAGCGCATGTGCCGAAGTGGTGCGAGGGAGTGTGAACGAATCGGACGGTTGACGTAAGGATACGCCGCGGCGGCCGCGCCGACCACCGCCGGGGTGTCGCGCCGCAGTGCGGGGCGATACGATTCCTGCGTCGATCCCCCTCCCAAGGAGTCCGTATGACCGCAGCGACCTCCGCGCATCGTTGGCGTTTCTTTCGCGCCGGCGGCACCGATCAAGTCTCCATCGAATCCGGCGCGGACCTGGTGCACCTGGGCGAGCTGGACCACAAGCTCTGGGTGGCGCTCGCGTGTCCGGTGCAGGGGCTCGAGGCCGACGAGCGCACGCTGCACCTGATCGACCAGGACAAGGACGGCCGCATTCGCGCGCCGGAGCTGGTCGCGGCGGCCCGCTGGGCCACGCAGATGGTGGTGGACCCCGACATTCTGTTGCGCGGCGGGGACCTTCCCGTGGCCGCGATCAATACCGCGACGGACGAAGGCGCGCAGCTCGCGGCGGCGGCGCGGGCGGTGCTGCGGGACCTCGGCCGGCCGGACGCGACCCATGTGTCGGTCGCCGACACGATGCAGACGGCGCAGGTGTTCGCGGCCACGCCGTTCAATGGCGACGGGATCATCCCGGTCGCGCAGATCGCCGACGAGGCGCTGCGGGCCGTGGCCGAGGAGATCGTCGCGCACGGTGGCGGGGTGGCCGACCTGAGCGGCGCCACGGGCGTCGATGCCGCGACCGTCACGGCGTTCTTCGACGCGGCGGAGGCGTTCTCGGCGTGGTGGGCGCAGGGCGAGTCCGACGCGGCCACGCTGCTGCCCCTTGGCGACCGCACGCCCGCGGCGGCGGCGGCGCTCTCGGCGGTGCGCGGCAAAGTCGACGACTACTTCGCGCGCACGCGCCTGGCGGCGTACGATGCCCGCTCGCTGTCGGCGTTGAACCGCGCCGAGACCGAGTACCTCGCGATCGCGGCGGCCGACATGTCGATCACGGCCGACGAGGTCAGCGGCTTCCCGCTGGCGCGCATCGAGGTCGGCCGCCCCCTGCCGCTCGTCGACGGGGTGAACCCCGCGTGGGAGACCGCGATGGCCACGTTCGTGGCGGCCGGTGTGGCGCCGCTCGCGGGGGAGGGGACAACAGCGCTTTCCGAGTCGCAGTGGCACACGCTGTGCGCCACGCTCGCACCCTACCTCGCGTGGCAGGCGGGCAAGGCCGGCACAGCGGTCGAGGCCCTGGGGATCGTCCGCCTCCGCAGCATCCTGGCCGGTGACGCGCGCTCGGCGCTCGAGGCGTTGATCGCGCAGGACACGGCGCGGGAGCCCGAGATGACCGCGATCGCGCAGGTGGAGCGGCTGGCGCGGTATCAGCGTGATCTCGTGCCCCTGCTCAACAATTTTCTCTCGTTCCGCGACTTCTACTCGCGCAGCGCGCCCGCGATCTTCCAGGCGGGCACGTTGGTGCTGGATGGTCGCAGCTGCGACCTGTGCGTCCGCGTGACGGACCCGGGCAAGCATGCGGCGCTCGCGGGGCTGGCAAAGACCTACCTGGCGTATTGCGACTGCACGCGCCAGGGCGGGGCCCGGATGACCATTGCCGCGGCATTCACCGACGGGGACGGCGACAACCTGATGGTCGGGCGCAACGGCGTCTTCTGGGACCGCGCCGGGCGGGACTGGGACGCGACGATCACGAAGGTGATCGAGAACCCGATCTCCGTGCGGCAGGCGTTCTGGTCACCCTACAAGAAGCTGGTGCGGCTGATCGAAGAGCAGGTCGCCAAGCGGGCGGCGGCAGGGGAGGGGGCTGCGGATGCCAGGTTGCAGGCGGCGGCCACCACGGCGGCGACCGCCGACGAGGTGGTGAAGTCCCCCCCCGCGAAGAAGATCGACGTGGGCACGGTGGCCGCCCTCGGGGTCGCCTTCGGGGCGCTGGCCACCGCGACCGCGGCGCTGGCCGGGTACCTGACGGGGATCTTCTCGCTCCCCTTCTGGCAGGTCTGCCTGGCCTTCGTGGGGCTCCTGCTGCTCATCTCGGCGCCGTCGATGCTGATCGCGTGGCTCAAATTGCGGCAGCGCAACCTCGGCCCCATTCTCGACGCGAACGGATGGGCCGTCAACGCGCGGGTGCAGATGAACGTGCCCTTCGGCGGGCGCCTGACCTCCGTGGCCAAGCTGCCGGCGAACGCGCAGTCCTCGCTGGCGGTCAAGTACCCCGAGCCGCCTTCGCTGCTGCCGCGCCTCGTGATGACGGCGGTCGGCATTGCGTTCCTGCTCAGTGTCCTGGCGCACTTCGGCCTGCTGCCGTCCATCGGCGTCGAACCCTAGCATCCGTTGCGATGCCGCTGCGTCCCATCGTCCTGCTCCACGGGTGGAGTGACGCCTCCCGCTCCTTCCAGCGCCTGACGCAGCATCTCGCGTCGAGCCGCGAGCGCAGCGTCGTGCCCATCCGCCTCGGCGACTACGTGTCGATGGTCGACGCGGTGCGGCTCGACGACCTGGTCGAGGCGATGGACCGCGCGTGGGAGGCCGCCGGCCTGCCGCGTGCTCCCCGGAGCATCGACGCCGTGGTGCACAGCACCGGCGCGCTCGTGATGCGCGCGTGGCTGGCGCAGTTCGCGGCCGGGGAGGCGCCGGTGCAGCGGCTGGTGATGCTGGCGCCGGCCAACTTCGGGTCGCCCCTCGCCCACAAGGGGCACTCGTTCCTCGGCCGCGCCGTGAAGGGCTTCCGCTCGCCACGGACCTTTCAGACCGGCGCGCGGATCCTCGAGACGCTCGAACTCGCCAGTGGCGACACCCGCGCGCTGGCGGACCGGGACGTGCTGCTGCCGCAGTCTCCGTTCGCGGCGCACGCGATTCTCGCCACGGTCCTCGTGGGCAACGTCGGCTACGGCGGGATCAAGTCGATCGCCAATGCCGATGGTGCCGACGGGACGGTCCGGGTGTCCACGGCCAACCTGGCCACCACGTGGTCCGTGGCGGACTTCGCCGCCGACCCCTGGCACCCGACGCTGCGGTCGCAACGCGCGGCGGGCCGCGTGGCGTTCCGCGTCTGCGACGGCGAGAACCATTCCTCGATCGCGCTGAAGGAGCGCGGCCCGCGCGACCCGGCGGTGGCGACGGCGATCCTGCGCGCGCTGCGCGTGACGGCGTCCGAGTTCGACGCGTGGGTCGATGAGTGCGCGGCGCACACGGCGGCGGTCACCACTGCCGCAGAAGCTCGCGGTGACCAGGCGCGCGGCGGGTTCCATACGCTGGTCACGCGCCTCACCGACCACCTTGGCGCGCCGGTGCACGACTACTTCCTCGAGTTCTACCGCGACGACGCCGTGGACCGGCAGGATCGCTTCGCGGAGCGCTTTCACCGCGACGTGATCGGCAAGGTCCACGTGAACAGCCGCGACCCCTCGCGCCGGGCGATGCTCATCGACGCCGTGGCGCTGGACCGCGTGCTGGCGGGCGTCCCCTCGCTGCGCATCAGCGTGAGTGCCTCGCCCGACGTGGCCACGCACGGCTACGTGGGGTATCGCAC
>CAYSFN010000021.1:0-17112 GCA_964430045.1 uncultured Gemmatimonadaceae bacterium | reverse complement strand
GACCATCCGGTCCTCGTGGAACGTGACCGCGCCGGTCTCGACGTTGTGGATGCCGCCGATGAGGGCGATCTGGCCGGCGTCGAGCAGTTCACGCAGCACCGGACTCCGGGCCTGGATCTGCTCCTTGACCAGGTCGACGTTGAGTTCCGCGACCCGTTCGACGAACGCGGCGTTCGCCGAGCACCGGTCGGTGGTCGTGCTGGTCTCACGCTGCACGGCCTCCTCGATCTTCTGGACCAGGCCACTGAGGTGGCCGAGCCGCGCCGCGTCGCAGGCGCCCTTGACGGCGCCGCAGCGCGTGTGGCCCAGGACGACGACGGCCTTGGCGCCCGCCAGCTTGCACGCGAACTCCATCGACCCCAGGATGTCGTCGTTGAGCACGTTCCCGGCAATGCGGCAACTGAAGATGTCGCCCAGCCCCTGGTCGAAGATCAACTCGGCGCTGGTGCGCGAGTCGATGCAACTCAGGATGATGGCCATGGGGTGCTGCCCGTCGCTGGTGTCGTTCGCCTGCTGGAGCAGGTTGCGATTGGCCTTGAGGTTGTTCTGGAATCGCTCGTTGCCGAGGCGCAGGACCTCGATCACGTCGAGAGGACTGAGTGCGTCGCGCATTTCACGGGTGAGCGTTCGCATCGGGTGCTCCTGGTACGAGTCGGTGCGGACGGCCCGGTGATCCCGTCGCGGGATCTCGCCGGGCGGAGACGAACCACCAAGATAGCCCGGCGGCACGCGCCGGGGCCACCCGTGCGTGCAGCGCGCACGGTGCCGGGGTGCTTTGGCCCGTGCGGGCGAGGCGACTACACTTCAGCGTGATCACGTGGTCGCCAGGCCGCGTCATGCGCTCGCCACCCTCTCGCTGACCACGATGCGGACGCTCGCCACTCTCGCCGGCTTCGCCCTGCTCTGCACCACCGGGGCACCCTTGCACGCACAGTTCACGCGGGCCGACTCCCTGCGCGGCGCCACGGATTCGCCGACCCGGAACTGGTGGGACGTCACCTACTACGACCTCGCGCTCCGGGTGAACCCCGCCGACAGCACCGTGCGGGGGTCCAACGCCATCACCTACCGCGTGCTGCGCCCGGCCCGGGAGCTGCAGGTCGACCTCCAGGCCCCGCTGCGGGTGGACAGCATGCTGCAGGATGGGCGGCGTGTGCCGGTGCGGCAGGAGGGCAGCGCCTGGTTCGCCACGCTGCCGAGCGCACCCCCGGCCGGGGAGTCGCGCACCCTGACGGTCCACTACAGCGGCCGCCCGACGATCGCGCGGCGCCCACCCTGGGAGGGCGGCATCACGTGGGCCAGCGACTCACTGGGCCGTCCGTGGATCGTGACCACGGCGCAGGGCATCGGCGCCAGCGTCTGGTGGCCCAACAAGGAGACGCAGGCGGACGAGCCCGACAGCCAGCGCGTGGCCGTGACCGCGCCCTCGTCGCTGCGCCACGTGGGGGCGGGGAGGCCGCGCAGCAGCACCGTGCACGCGGACGGCACGACGACCCACGAGTGGTTCTCCAGCCGGCCCATCAACAACTACGCCATCGCTCTCGCGATCGGCAGCTACGGCCACTGGCGCGAGACCTTCGACGGCGAGGCGGGCCCCTTGACGATGGACTTCCACCCGCTCGACTACAACGAGGCCCGCGCGCGCCGGCAGTTCACGCAGGCCGCGAGCACGCTGCGCTGCTTCGAGCACTGGTTCGGCCCGTATCCGTGGTACGAGGACGGCTTCAAGCTGATCGAAGTGCCCAACACGGGCATGGAGCACCAGACCGCGGTGACCTACGGCAATCACTACGCGAACGGTTATCGCGGCCGCGATCTCTCGGGCACGGGATGGGGAATGGAGTGGGACTTCATCATCGTCCACGAGACGGCGCACGAGTGGTGGGGCAACTCGATCACGACGGTGGACCTTGCCGACATGTGGGTGCACGAGTCCTTTGCGAACTACAGTGAAGGGCTCTACACCGAGTGCCTGTCCGGCAAGGCGGCGGGTGCGGAGTATATTCGCGGCTCGCGGCGCGGCATCCAGAACGACGTGCCCATCATCCCGGCGGCCTATGGCGTGAATGCCAAGGGCTCCGGCGACATGTACCCCAAGGGCGGGGCGCTCCTGCACATGATCCGCCAGTGGGTCGACGACGACGAGCAGTGGCGGACGATCCTGCGCGGCCTGCAGTCCACGTTCCGGCATCGCATCGTGACGGGGGCCGACGTGGAACGCTTCATCAGCGAGCGCGCGGGCCGGGACCTGTCGCGCGTCTTCGATCAGTACCTGCGGGACGTGCGCATCCCCGTGCTCGAGTACGCGGTGCGGGGGCGCGAGGTGCAGGTGCGCTGGACCAACGTCGTCCCGGAGTTCGTGATGCCGGTGCGCGTGCTCGCGGCGCCGGAGCGCCACGTCTGGGTCGAGCCGTCGACGGAGTGGATGACGATCACCGTCGACGACCCCGGTGTTTTCGCGGTGGATCCCGACTTCTACGTGGACACGCGCCTCGTGGCGCCCCCCGGGCGCGCTCCCGACCGCGAGTGATGGGCGGCGCGCAGCGCTACCTGGTGCCCGCAGCGCGCGCCACCAGCGAGATCGTGGTCGACCGCAGCCGCTTCGTGTGCACGATCGACCGCGCGACGTCACCGGCGATGGCGCGGGCCGTGATCACGGAGCTGCAACAGCGCTTCGCGTCGGCCACGCACAATTGCTGGGCGTTCAACGCCGGGCCGCCGCGCGACGCCGCGCAGGTCGGATTGAGCGACGATGGCGAACCGCACGGCACGGCCGGCCGCCCGATGCTCACCGTGCTGACGCACAGCGGCGTGGGCGAACTGGTCGCCGTCGTCACGCGCTACTACGGCGGCGTCAAGCTCGGCACGGGCGGCCTGGCGCGCGCCTATGCGGCGGCGGTCCAGGCCACGCTCGCGCAGTTGCCGACCGTTGAACGGGTCGACTGGTGCACGGTGACGGTACGGGTCACCTACGCGCAGCACGCCGGCGTGGTGCAGCTCCTCGCGCCCGTCGAGGCCCAGGTGTTCGAGGAGCACTTTGCCGAGGACGTCCGCCTGCGCGTGCGCCTCCCGGTCGAGCAGCTCGACGCCCTGCGGCGGCGGGTCGCCGACGCCACGGCGGGCAGCGCCGAGGTCCTGCTCGACGAGGAGGCCGTGCCGTGACGCGGGTGTGCTGACGCGGGTGTGCTGACGCGGGTGTGCTGACGCGGGTGTGCTGACGCGGGCCTGCTGACGCGGGCCTGCGGTGCGGCACCGGCCGTGGCGCGCGTGCCGCCGCCGGCAGGTGCCGCCCGGCGCTGCTACGCCGCGATGTGCAGCATCGCGGTCGCGGCGGTGATGCGCGGCGCCGCGACGCCGAGGTCCGCCGCGTGCTGCGCGACCCACTCCTTCGCGCGCCGCGTGCTCTCCTCGACCCCCTCCTGATCACGGCACACGGTCACCGCCACGCCACCCTCGGCGGTTGTCGCGATCGTGTAGCTCACCAGTCCCGGCACGGACCGCATCAGCGCGTCGACGTCGGCCGTGCGCGTCTCGAGCAGGGCGAAGAGCGCCTGGGCGCCGGGGCCGGCATACTCACGAATGACCATCTGCATCGCGTGTCTCCAATAAGGTGTGGGATGATGCGTGAGAAGATGCCGCCGGGGGCGGAGGGAGTCAAACGGCGCACGGTCGGGGGAACCGCAGCAGGCGGCGTGACGCCGTCAGAGGAACCGCAGCGGGCGGTGCCACCCTGTCACGGTGCTGGCGCAGCGAGCGCGCCCGGGCTGTGGGACGGGAACCACCGGTCGCGCAGCCGCAGTGCGGGCCGCTCCACCGCGCGCGAGAGCAGGACCCCGGCGGTCAGGGACGCGGCGACGTAGACGATCGTGCGCACGACGAAGGGCAGGGGACCGGTCACGCGCTCCAGCAGTGGGAGCATCCACAGCAGCACGGGCATGTGCCACAGGTAGATCGAGTACGAGTGCGACCCCAGGCGCGCGAGCTGCGCCATGAGGCCGCTGCGCGGCAGCGGAGTCACCAGAATGCCGAGCAGGAGCATCGCGCTCCCGAGCGCCAGCCCGGTGAAGCCCCAGGTGTACAGCACGGGCGTCGACTCGAGCCGGAAGAGGAACGCCGGCGCGAGCAGGACCGTTCCACAGCTCAGCAGGAAGTCGCGGCGCGCCGTCGCGATGGCCGTGAGGCGGGCCCGGTGGAAGTGCCAGGCGTACGACAGCAGGACACCCACGTACAGCGCGTCCACGCGCAGATGCGTCGCGAAGTGATGCGTGAGATGGCTGTACCGCCGTGGCTCGGCCTCGACCTGGGCGACCCGCAGGGCGAGGGCGCCCACGATCACCACGAGCGCGACGCCCAGCAGCGGCCGCAGGGAGGCCGTGCCGCCGACGCGCACCCGCAGGCAGAGCGCCAGCGTCAGCGGCAGGAGCAGGTAGAAGTGCTCCTCCACGGCGAGCGACCACGTGTGGTTCCAGAGCCCCGGCAGGTAGCTCTGCAGGAACAGCAGTTCCGCGAGCAGGCGCTCGGCGGGGATCGCCCGGCCCGTCATCAGGTGCACGAGCACCGTCACGACGATCAGCGTGAGCAGGGGCGGGTAGATCTTCCACCCGCGGCGAATGTAGAAGCGCGCGATCCCGAGCTGGCGTCGCGCCGCGTACTCCGTGAACAGCAGCCCCGAGACCAGGAAGCCGCTGAGCACGAAGAACAGGTCCACGCCCACCCATCCGCCTTGCGTCCACAGCGTGAACGGCAGTTGCGCGGTGATCGACCACGCATCCGGCGGCGCCTCGAGGTGCCGACCCAGCACCAGCACGACCGCGACCAGGCGGAGCACGTCCAGGCCCGCGAGTCGCGTGGTGTGATGCGGGGCGCCCGTCACGGTCGAGTGACGCGGCGGCGCGCGGCGTGGCGGGGACGGCTCGGGGAGGGAGGCACCGGCGGGAATGTGCTGCATCGACGCGCGATCTGCCACCGTCGGCGCGGCGGGGGGCCCGCCGGGGGCCGGCTCCCCCCGTGCGCCGCGTCCGTTTCGGCGCTATTCTCTCTCAAGGCACGGCAGGCGTTCTGTGACCCGCACCCCGTCCATGCACCAGACCACGCGATCCCCGGTTCCTCCCCGAGCGCTGGCCCTGTCGATCAGCGCGCTCGTCGTGCCGGTGGTCGCCGTCCTGCTGTTCCCGGATTGGACCAGCACGGACGCAGGGATGCTGATCTGGCTGACGGCGCTGATCCCCGCCTTCCTGCTCTCGTACTACCGCGGGCTGCGCGGCGTGGCCGTTGCGCTCTCCGGCGGGATGGCGGTGATCACCGCGACCCAATTGAGCATCGTGCTCTTCGACATCGCGGAGCCCAACTGGACCCTGCTGGCGGCCATCGTCGTCACCTACCTCGCGATCGCCGTCGGCATTTCGGCGCTGTCCGAGCTGCTGCGGCGGGAGCGGCAGGAGGCCGAGGACCTCGCGCTGATCGACAAGCTCACGGGGCTGCCCAACCGTCGGCATGTGGAAGGGGTGCTCGAACGCGAGTTTGCCGCCGCGCGCCGGGGGCGCGGCCTCACGGTGGTGCTCTTCGACCTGGACCACTTCAAGGCGGTCAACGATGCGTTCGGACACGCCAAGGGCGACCAGGTGCTGTGCGAGTTCGCGGAGGTGCTGCTGCTGAGCACCCGCAAGGAGAACCTCTCGGGCCGGTTCGGGGGCGAGGAGTTCATTTCCATCCTGCGCGACAGCGACCCGATGGGCGCGCGCATCTACACCCAGCGCGTGCTCGACGCGCTGGCAAACCGCGTGCTGCCGACGGGCCGTCAGACCGCGAGCGCGGGCATCGCCCACTATGCAAAGGGGATGCGCTCGTGGCAGGTCCTCGTGGACGCGGCCGACCGGGCCCTCTACGTCGCCAAGGGGAACGGGCGCAACATCATCGCCGACGCGGCACCGTTCGTGGAGGGGCAGTAGCGCCGTCGGCGCTCAGCCGTAGGCGCGGCGCCAGGCCTCGACCTTCTGCAGGACGGCGCCGACCGGGATCCGGGCCATCCGGCCGGGGCGGCGCTGCATCGAGGGCGCGTACGTCTCGCCGGGGTCGCCGTAGGCGTCGATCATCAGGTCGGTGAACCGGCGGTACGGACCGACGCGCTTGGGGTTGGTGCAGCCCAGCAGCGAGATCACCGGCGTGCCGAGCGCGACGCTGAGGTGCAGTGGGCCCGTGTCGGGCGAGAGCACCAGGGCGCTGCGCTCGATGATCGCGGCGAGCCCGCGCAGCCCCCCGTCGCCCAGCGCGCTCGCCGGTGGCACGGCCGTGCGTTCGCAGATGATGCGCTCGGCCTCCAGCTCGCGTGGCGAGCGTCCGCCCACGAGCACCGGCTGCAGCCCGAAGTCGCTCCAGAGGGCGTCGCAGACCGCCGCCCAGCGCTCGGCGGGCCAGTCCTTCTCGGGCTTCGAGGTCGCGACGACGATCGGGGCCACCGGCCGGTCGAAGCGCGCGAAGAACGCGTCCTGCCACACCCGCTCGGCCGCGTTCCACGGCCCGATCCGCCACTCGAGCGGGTGCGGGTCGACCCCGAGCCAGGCGGCGAACTCGAGGTACTGGTCCTGCATGTGCTGCACCGGCCGGGCGGGGAGCCGGTGGGTCGAGAACAGCCACGACAGGTCGCGCGCGCGGGCGCGGTCGAAGCCGAGCCGCACGCGCGCGGGCGCGAACCACGACACGATGCCGCTCTTCAGGTAGGGTTGCAGCACGAGCACGACGTCGAAGTCGCGCTGACGCAGGAGTCGGCGGACCGCCGCGAACCCGCGCGCGCCCTGCGCACGGTGCAGGGGGATCACTTCATCCAGCGCGGGGTGCCCCGTGAGCAGGTCCGTCAGGGCGCCGGTCTGCATCACCCACGAGATCCGTGCGGCGGGATGCGCGCGCTTGATCGCGTTGAGCACCGGCAGCGCGTGCACCGCGTCGCCCACGGCGGCGAGCATCACCACGCACACACGGTCGAGCGGCACCCGCCCCCCCGGGGCGCGCAGGTCGCGGGTCATCGTGCCCCGCGCGCCCAGCACGCGACGCGCTCCAGCACCTGGTCCACGGTGATGCGTCCCATGCGGCCGCGCCGCCGCACCCAGAGGACCTCGTCGGGCGGGTCGTCCGGCTCGGCGAAGGCATTCACCACCAGGTCAGGTCCGCGGCCGTACGGTCCCGTGCGCCTGGGGTCGGCCTGCGACATCAGTGCAATGACCGGCCGCCCCAGGGCCACGGCGATATGGAGCGGTGCCGTGTCCAGCGCAATGACCAGCGCCGCCGCGTCGAGGATGCCGACGAGCCCGCGCAGGCCCCCGTGACCGAGCGCGTCGTACGGCGTGCTGACCCTGGCGGCCGCCTGGATGGCGGCCGCCGTCGCACGTTCGCGCGGGCTTGGCCCACCCACGAGCACCGGCTGCAGGGCGTGGTCCACGTGCAGCGCGTCGCAGACGGCGCCCCAGCGCTCGGCGATCCAGTCACGGTCGGGATCGCTGGTGCCGCAGACGATTGCCACGTACGGGCGGTCGAAGCGGGCCGCGAACGCCTGCTGGGCCGCGCGCTCCGAGGCCCACGGGCCCAGCTTCCATGCCACGGGCGCGTGGGGCACGCCCAGGTGATCGAGGAACTCGAAGTACTGGTCCTGGACGTGCCGCCGCGGGCCGGCGGCGATGCGGTCGGTCGTGAAGAGCCAGTTGGCGTCGCGGGCCCGTGCGCGGTCGAAGCCGAGCTTGACCGGCGCCCTGGTGAAACCGGTCACGAGCCCTGCCTTGAGTGAGACCTGCAGGGCCAGCACCAGGTCGAACTCGCGCTGGCGCAGGGCATGGCGCACGTCGGCATAGCCGCGCCAGCCCGTGCCGTAGGCGAACGGAATGATCTCGTCCACGTCGGGATGCCCGCGCACCAGCGACGCGGGCCCGGGCTGCAGCACCCAGCTCACGTGCATCGACGGCTGGTGCCGCTTGAGGGCCGTCAGCACGGGCAGCACATGGACGCTGTCGCCCACGGCGGACATCATCACGATGCAGGTGCGATCCATCGGGATGGTGCGTGTCACTCGCGCCGGCGCCGCATGGGGAGGGTCGCGGCCCACCGCCCGCAGGCCACCGCGCGCCGCGCCGACTGCTCCGTGAGCACGGACAGGCCGGCGCATCCGAGGATGGTCGCGATCGTGATCGCGCGGGTGAGGGGATGGGCCACGGGGTCGTTTCGTCGAAGGTCCTCGGAAGTATAGTCATGGCCATGGGCCGCGACGCGCCCTATACTGCCCTGGTACGGTCGTGCCTGCGGCCGACGTTCGTCCCCGCCGTTCTGGAGTTGACCCGATGCGCGTGCACACCTTCCGCCGGCTGCTGGCCACGGCCCTCGTGGCGACCCTGACGGCCTGCGGCGGCGGCGACGGCAATGCCGGTCCCAACGACCCCGAGGACGAGGACGACGAGGAGACCGGGGTGAGCAGCGTGTTCACCGCGACCATCAACGGACAGCCGTATACCGCGACCTCCACGCAGGTCCTGGGCACGCCGGGCACGCTGACCAGCGTGGTCGGCTCGGCGCCGGCGGGCACGATCCAGTTCGCGTTCATCGACACCGGTCCCGGGACCCACACCATCGGCACGGCGCCGGTCTTCAATTTTCTGTACCGGGATTTCGTGAACGGTGGGTCGTGGGTCGCGACCCCGACCACCGGTGGTCCGGGCACGCTGACCATCACCATGCGCACCGCGAGCCGGGTGCGTGGCACGTTCCAGTTCACCGGCGTGAACAGCAGCGACAACGGCACCGGTCCCCGCACGATCACGAACGGGTCCTTCGACATCCGGTTCTGACGGCTGGGGGGCACGTCGCGTGCGGCGCGGGGCGGAAGGAGCGTCGTCTCCCGCCCGCGCGACGCGTCGGTGGCCGGTATGACGATCCTGCAACGGTTGTGACGGCGAATCGCGTGATCACGCTTCCCCTGGGTGCCGGGACCCGGTAACTTCTAAATTACGGTGCAGTCCGTGCTCGTCCTCGCACCGGGGGCGACGCCGTTCCCATCGACCAGTAGTGGACTGGAGAGCCCGATGCGACGTTCATGCCCCACACTCCCCGTGCATCGTCGCGGACGGTCGCGTGCGCGACCGCGCGCGGGGTTCGCGCTGGAGGCCACGCTGATCGTCCTGGTCCTCATCTCGGCGCTGGTGCTGGCGGGGGCCGCCGGGGTGCGGTCGTTGCAGCAGACCACGACGGTGGACCACCGGAACGCCGAGTCGCTGTACGTGGCGGAGGGTGGAGCGGACGCCGTCATGGCGCAGCTCTCCTCGTTCATGTCCGACGGGTTCATCACGGACGCGGAGATGGGGGCCATCACGACGCCGACGATTCCGGGCTGGACCTTCGAGGCGGTGACCGCGGCGAAGGTGGGCGGGCAGCAGATCCGCACGATCACCGACGGCGACTACGCCGGGCTGGTCTCGTACAACCAGGAGATCGACCTGCGCATCCGGGCGCACGACGTCGCGAACAACCGGGGTGACGTGATCATCACGGCCAACGCCCAGGCGATCCCCGTGTTCCAGTTCGGCGTGTTCTACGACGAGGACCTCGAGATCCACCCCGGGGCCGACATGACGTTCGAGGGCTGGGTGCACACGAACGGCAACCTGTACCTGAGTTCGAACACGCTCTACTTCCAGTCGCTGCTGACGACGCCGAACTCGGTGCTGTGGCAGCGCAAGGCGTACAACGAGCGGCTGAACGGCGTGCGCATCAACAACAACGCGGCGGCGCCGGTCCTGCTGGACTTCGATTCGCGCAGCACGACGGCGGCCCAGTTCATGGCCAGCTCCGAGACGAGCTTCGACGGGCGGCTGCGCTCCAGCGCCCACGGCGTGGCCCCGCTGCGGCTGCCGCTCCCGGAGGCCGTGGCGCCGGTGACGATGATCGCGCCGCGCAGCGGCAGCGACAACCAGCAGGTCCGCGGCGTGAAGTTCGCGTGGAAGTCCGACTTCGTGCTGCGGATCAACCTGGCCACGCAGAACAACGTGCGGCACAATCAGACGGCCCACTTCTGCAACGATCTCGCGGCGGCGGTCATCCGGGATTCCAGCTTCAACGCGCTGCCCAACGCGGCGACCTGCAAGACGATCTTCAAGTGGAACCCCACGACGACGTGGGCCACGACGCCCAGCCTCGCCCCCACCAGGTTCCGGGACGGGCGCGAGCAGCGCACGGTCTACGCGCTCGACATCGACGTGGCGGCGCTCCGGACGTGGACCATGGGGTCGTGGGGGGCGCGCAAGGTCCGCACCCTGTACGTGGAGTTCTACAACACACCGGCCAACTTCTACCCGGCGGTGCGCCTGATCAACGCCGGGAGCCTGCCGGGCACGAATCCCACGCCCGTGCCGCGGGCGGACTACGGGCTGACCGTGTCGTCGCACACGCCCGTGTACGTGAAGGGCAATTTCAACTATGACGGGGTCGCCGCCAACTGGAAGCCCGCGTCCATCATTTCCGACGCGATCATCTTCCTGTCGAACGGGTGGAGCGACACCGTCAACGGCTGCAACTACGGCCAGGCCGCCGCGAACTGCGCCCAGGTCGCCGCGAGCGGCTTCAGCGCCGGTGCCGGGTACGCCGCGAACACCCAGTACATCTACGCGGCGATCGCGGCGGGGCACTCGCCGTCGCTCTGCGACTGGCAGGTGGGCGGGTGCGCCGGTGCGACCGCGAACTACGGCGGGGGCCTGGAGAACTTCCCGCGGTTCCTGGAGAACGGCAGTCGGACGCTCCTCTACCGGGGGTCGCTCGTGTCGCTGTACTTCGCGCAGCAGGCCGCGTTCGGGGTCTGGAATGGAAGCCCGTACAGCGCCCCCGCGCGTGACTGGCGCTTCGACCTCCGCTTCCAGGACCCTGCGAACCTTCCGCCCGGCACACCGCTCGTGGGGACGGTGATGCAGCTGGCCTACCGACCGGTCTATTAGATGCGCATCAAGGGGCGCGCCGCCTTCACGATGATCGAGTTGCTGGTCGTGATGGCCATGATCGGCGTCATGATGGCCATCGTCGTGCCACGGTTCCGCGTGTCGCCCACCCAGCAGGTGCGGCTCGCGGCCCGCCAGATGATGCGGGATGCCGAGCTGGCCCGGAATCGCTCGTTGGCCATGAAGGCCGTGACCCGCGTGCAGTTCAACACCGGGACGAACACCTATGAGTCGTTCGCGGACCACGACCGCGACGGAGTCATTGCAGGCAACGCGACGGAGCGTGCGGCCATTCGCGCCTTCGGCATCCGCGCACTGGAGCCCCGCGTGGTCTTCGGGCGTGGCATGGCGCCGGGCATCCCGGGCGAGGCCGGCGCCGGTGCCGTGACGCTGACCAGCGGACGCATCCAGTTCGACCGGCGTGGCCTGCCCACCCCGTTCGGCACCCGCGGCACCGTCTACCTCACCAGCACCGTCTCCGGCACCGTGGCGTTCGCCATGGAGTTCAGTGGCGCCGGCAGTGTGCGGCTGTGGGAATACCGCAATGGGGCTTGGCAATGAGCGCGCGCCGGGCGGGGTTCACGCTCGTGTCGGTGATGGTCGCGATCCTGCTGCTCTCCGTGGGGATCATGGCCCTCGCGCAGACGCAGTTCCTCGTCGTCAAGGTCACCCGGCAGGAGGCGGCCCGCTCGCAGGCGCTGCAACTGGCCACGACGTACCTCGAAGAAGTGCGCGCGCGCAACGCCTGGTTGCTGACGAACGAGGGGCCGTCGCTGATCGATTCGCTGGGAACCGTGAACGCCAACGGGACCTTCACCCGCCAACTGACCGTCACGCCGCAGGGCACGCAGTTGCTGCGCGTGCAGCTCGCGGTGACGCCGCGCCTGGGCAATCCCGTCATCCTCCAGACCATGATTTTCCGCGTCAGTCAATGAACAGGGCCCCGGGACTTCGGCGCGGGGTGACGCTCATCGAGCTCCTGGTCGCGATGGTCGTGGGCCTGGCCGTGCTCGTGACCGCCACCTCGTACGTCGGCTCCACCCACCGCCACATGACCGCGACTGCGGCGCGCGAGGACTACACGCGCAACGCACGCTTCCTGGGCCTGGCGCTGCGGCGCGACATCGGCGAGGCCGGCGTCGCGATCAGGAGCACGCCGACGTTCGGCAGCGTCGCCGTCTTCGGGGACACCATCACCATCCTCAAAGTCCCCTTCGAGCCCAATCAGGAGCCGGCGTACAACCTGGCCACCAACCCGCCGCTGGCGTCCGTGAGCACCAACGCGACCCAGAACTGCGGCAATTCCTGCATGCGCCTGCGCCGCCTCTCGTCGGGCACCCCCCTGACGCTGGCGTCGGGGATGGTGGCGCGCATCCAGGCCGGGAACGACCGCCGACTGATCCTGATCAACACGGTCTCGACGCCCGGGGCCGGCGACTCGGTGTCGGTCACCTACCGGAGCACGGCGCGGCTGCTGCGTCGCCCCTCGGTGCTGCAGTCCACGCCGCTGACGGGCATGACCTCCGCCACGACCACGGTGCAGCGCCTGGACCTGATCGCGTACTGGCGGGACGCCAACAACAACCTGTGGCGGGCGACGCGCATGAATCCCACCACCGGCGCCCTGGTCGGCGAGATCATCGCGCGGGGGTGCACCCAGTTCAAGGTGGAGCTGGTCTTCGCGAACGGGGCCGTCGCCGACTCGGCCTCGCCCACCATGCTGGGGCGGCAGTACAACAACATCAACATGGTCCGCATCCGGGCCACCCTGCAAAGCTCGGTCGTTGACCCGCGGGTGAACAACGGCGTGCCGCTGCAGCGCACCTTCACGTGGCAGATCCAGCCGCGGAATCTGATCTACGAACGGAACCGCGTCGGGGCGACCTGAGCCGGGTGGGGTTGGCGTGGGCCAGCCCGGCCACCCCCGGTGACCGTCTTGTCGGCACTGAGGTATGTTTGCGGTAGCTGGCTGCCGATCCACTACCTCCCCCCGGTGCCCCGATGCGTCGCTCCTGCCGTACCGCTCTTTCGGCGCTGCTGGTCGCCAGCAGCGCCTGCGACCCCACCGGCAGCGTGACGGACCCCGACGGCAACGGGGACAACGTCGTCAGGGGGTTGTCGCTGACGGCGGCCGTGCACTTGATCACGCACGAGGTCACGAGCGCGGTGCAAATGACGGTGCGTACCGCAATCAGGAATACCACGGGTGCCAGCATCACCGTGAGCTACCCGCTGGGCTGCCCCGTGCGGATCCGGCTGTACAAGCCACCGGCCACGACGCCCGCGTACGACGAGTCGCGGCTTGCGTGCCCGTTCGATCAACTGGGCACCATGACGATCCCGGCCAACAGCACCGCGGAGCTGACGTCGGGGGTTCGATTCCCGGAGACCATCAGGGGCGATTCGCTCGCCCCCGGGCCGTACCGTGCAGCGGCGGTGGTGCAGTTCGTGGGCGACGCGCCCGTCGAGGTCGACGCGGGGCAGTATGTGCTTCCGGGGGGCTCCTCGCCGCCGCCCAGCCAGCCGACGCACCCCGAGCCCGGGGTCGCGGTGGCGCGGCGCACCGGAGGACCCACGCCGTGATGCGTCGCGTCGTTCCGACGCTGATCGCCGCGCTGGTGCTGCTCGCGTCCGTCGTGCGCGCGCAGAGCGGCACCCTGACCGGCACGGTCCTCGACGCGACGACGCGTCAACCCATCGAGGGCGTCACGATCGAGATTCGCGGCAGTGTCCTGAGTGCGTCCTCGCGCGCCAACGGCCGCTACACCATTCTCTCGGTGCCGCCGGGCATCTACACCGTCTCGGCCCGCAAGCTGGGGTACTCGGGGCGCGACGTCAGCAACGTGATCCTCCGGGCGGATGACGCGACCACGCTGCACTTCGAGCTCGACTCCGCCCCGGCGCTGGCCACGGTCCGGGTGGAGACCAACGCGCCGCCGCCGGTGGACCTGCGCGCGGTCGGCAGTGCGATGACGTTGACCGGAGAGGAGATGCGCGCGCTGCCTGCCGTCGACCTCGCCGAGCTGTTGATGCTCGCCCCCGGTTTCGCGGTGCTCGGGGACGGCGCCAACCTGCAGTCCCTCGCGTCGCAGCGCCGCGGCGACGCGACCCAGGTCAGCGTCCGTGGCGGTCGGCCGGGGGCCACGGTGCAACTGCTCGACGGCATTCCCATCAACCATCCGATCTTCGGCTCGACGGCGTTCGACGTGAGCCCCCTGATGCTCTCGTCGCTGACGCTGTCGGCCGGCTACATGGAGGCGCAGTACAGCGGTGGCGTGGCCGGTGTGGTGAACATGACGCTGCGCGAGGGCGAGGAGCGGCTGCGGGGGCATCTCGACTATCAGTCGTCCGGGCCCGCGGGGGTCTTCGGCTCCGGGGCCGACGCGGTGCTCAACTCGCAGCACATGCGCGGGGTCCTCTCGGGGCCGCTCGGGTCGGACCGGCTGCGCTTCGTGCTCGCCGGTCAGTTCCGGCGTGCGCGCGACCGTGCGGTGCAGTTCCCGCTCCCGGGCGGCAGCGTCGGCGTGCCAAGCCTGGGCTTCACCGGCTGGCACGGCTTCGGGGCCGTGGAGGATGACCAGTACGTCGCGAAGGTCACCTTCACTCCCACGCCGACGCTCAAGCTCGGCCTCACGGGACTCTCGTCCGACCGGCGCACCCTCGCCTACGACCGGCGGTTCCTCGGCGTCTACCGCGAGGAGGCGCTCAGCTCCGCGCCCATCGAGGGGCAGCCGAATCCGTATGCGTCCCTGATCCAGGCGAGCGTCGCCCAGACGGCGCACTTCGTGTCGCTGCGCGCCGAGCAGCGCTTCGACATGGCGACGATCGCCGTGACGCATGCGCAGCTTGGGGGAGACCGCAGGACCTGCAACGTGTTCGTCGGGGTCTGCCTGGCCGACCGGTTCTGGCGTCCCACGCGCACGACCAACGGCCTGTTCATGCCGTTCGAGTCGCCCGAGTCGCCGGTGACGGGCACCGCGCCGCACTACGGGGGCGAGTCGTACACGTCGAGCATCACGCGGGCCGACGTCATCATGCAGGCCGCGGACCACGTGCGGTTGCAGGCCGGCCTGCAGCACACCGCGCATCGCCTGACGTTCCGCGAAGTCGGGCAGCTCACCGGCACGGTCGGGGCACCGCGCAATGTCACCAATCAGTACCGGACCCGCCCCGTGGAGTCGGCGGTGTACGTGCAGAGCAACTTCGACTATGACTTCCTGCTCGCGACGGTCGGCGTGCGCTACGAGCACGGCGCATCCCTCGGCTCGGGCTTCGTGCGTCCGCGGCTGGCGACCAACGGCACCACGGCGGTCGACGTCTGCACCGGCAATGCCCCGGGGATCAACACGACGCCCTTCACGTCCGGGAACGTGACCGGGCTCGGCGCCTGCCTGCGCGCGCCCTTCGCGCCGAACGGTCTGCCGTGGCTGCTCGACTCCGCGGCCCGCCTTGCCGCCACCGACGATTTTCGCTCGGTGGCGGCACGGCGGCAGTTCGCGCCGCGCATCGGCGTGAGCTTCCCGCTGGGTGAGCGGTCCGCCCTGTTCATGAACGCCGGCAGCTACACCAAGCATCCCTACTACCACGACGCGTACAGCAACACCGCGCTGGGGTCCCGGGCCGGGTTCGGGGCCGGCACCGACGACCTGTGTGCCGCGGAGATGCGGCGCCCCGGGGCCGACGAGTGCCGCCCGAACCTCGCCTTCCACCGCGAGCAGGCGGAGTACGTCGGCAACCCGGGCGTCTCCAACGAAGCCGCCACGACCGTCGAGCTCGGGTTTTCGGCGTTGCTGGGCCGCGTGCATGGGGTGAACGTCACGCTGTTCTCGACCGAACAGGGGGCGCTGACCGGCTTCGTGAACAGCGACGTCTTCGAGGACGTGGGGCTGACGTATGCGCCCATCGAGCGCCTCGAATACGCGACCATCGAGAACCGGGACTTCGTGACCTCGCGCGGGGTCAGCGTCGGTGTGCGGCGGCAACTGACGGGCATCGTGGGGTACACCCTGAACTACACGTGGTCGCAGGCCACGGAGGTCGGTCTGCCGCCCGAGATCGCCGCGGACGCCGGGGCGAGCATTCCCCGGCTCGAGCGCCGGTCCCCGCGTGACCGGCCGCACGCCGTGAACGCCGCGCTCTTCGTGCAGTTCGGCAACGCGGGCGCGCCGCGCCTGGGGCGGCTGGGGACCCTGCTGTTCCGGGACTCGCGCGTCGCGCTGACCGCGTTCTGGAGCAGGGGACCGAGCGCGGGCCAACTGTTCGAGGGCACGGCCGTGGTTGGTGGATCGCCGGTGAGCATCGAGACAGCGGCCGACCGGCCGGCCAACCCGGTCAACCTTGCGATCACCAAGGACATCGGCCGCGGTGCGCTGCGGTACTCCGTCTTCGTGCGCGCGATGAACCTCTTCAACTCCGAAGCGTGCTGCGGCGGGTTGTCGACCCTCGAAGAGCGCCGCGCGATCGCGGCAGGACTTCCGGGGTCGCAGCCGGACCAGCGATTGCAGTTCCGGTCGATCTTCGCCGGGGTCGTCGGGCGGTTCTGACGGGCGGCGGTCGCGCGGTGTCCCGCCGCGTGCTGCTACGGCGGCCCGATCAGCTCGGCGATGTGCTCACTCAGCTCGATCAGGCTCACCGGCTTGGGGATGACTCTGGCAACTCCCCACGCCGCGCCGGCCTGGACCTGGTCGGCACCGTGCCCGGAGGAGATGGCCACGGGCACACCGGGGCGGATGCTGGCCAGCTCGCGCGCGAGCACGTCGCCTCGCATCAGCGGCATCGAGAGGTCCGTCACCACCGCAGCGAACGCGTTCGGCGTGGTCCGGAACGCGTGCAGGGCGGAGATGGGGTCCGTGAATCCGTCGCAGGTGTAGCCGATGGCGCGGAGCATGCGCGTCGTCACGACGACGATCGCCTCCTCATCGTCCACGAAGAGAATGCGCTGGCCCTGCCCGCGCACGAGGTGCTGCGCGCTCGCCGGTGCAGGCGCCGCGATGCCGGCATGGACGGGAAAGTACAGCGTGAACGTCGTGCCCGTCCCGACGGTCGACGCGACGGTCACGGCCCCATCGTGCGCGTGCATCACGCCGTGCACGACGGCCAGGCCGAGGCCGGTGCCGGCGCTCCCCATGGTCGTGAAGAAGGGTTCGAAGAG
>CAYSFN010000020.1:19754-30928 GCA_964430045.1 uncultured Gemmatimonadaceae bacterium | reverse complement strand
GCGGTCATCCTCGTCCACAACCATCCGAGCGGGGATCCCACCCCGTCGGCCGACGATCGCCGGGTGACGACGCAGTTGGTGGCGGCAGGGCGACTCCTCGACATTCCGGTGTACGATCACGTCGTGATCGGCCGGGGACGGTACTTCTCGTTCTCGGAGTCGGGCCTGCTGTAGCGCGGCGCGGTGGCACGGGCATCGTCGACGGGGTATCATCCACGGAGACCCTCCTCCGTCGCTCCCCCTCGTGGCCACTTCACTCGCGGACGTCATTCCTGGATGGGATCTCGGGGACGAGGCGTTCGAGCGCCTCGACACGGAGGTCCTGCTGCGCGCGTACCGCTTCGCCGAGCGGGCGCACGCCTCGCAGACGCGCCGCAACGGCGAGCCCTACGTGACCCACGTGGTGCAGGTGGCGCGCATCCTCGCGGAGCTCGGGCTCGACACCTCCACGGTGGCCGGGGGGCTGCTGCACGACGTCGTCGAGGACACGCCGTACGACCTCGCCGACGTGGAACGCGAGTTCGGCCCCGAGGTGGCGCGGATCGTCGATGGCGTGACCAAGATCGGACACCTGCCGATGACCTCGTCCGAGGAGCGGCAGGTCGAGAACTACCGCAAGCTGCTGCTCTCCGTCGCGAAGGACGCGCGGGTCATCCTCATCAAGCTGGCGGACCGTCTGCACAACATGCGGACGCTCGACCACCTGCCGGAGCCCAAGCAGCGCCGCATCGCGCAGGAGACGCGGGATCTCTACGCCCCGCTGGCGCACCGCTTCGGGATGGCCAACCTGCGGTGGGAGCTCGAGGACCTCGCGTTCAAGTTCCTGGAGCCGACCGAGTACAAGGAGCTGGCCGCGCTGGTCGCGCAGAAGCGCGCCCAGCGCGAGGCGATCATCACCGAGCTGGCCGAGCCGCTCGCGCAGAAGCTGACGGGGGCGGGCATCACCGTGTACGAGGTGGCGGGCCGCGCGAAGCACCTCTGGTCGATCCACCGCAAGATGGAGAAGCGCGGCAAGCCCTACGACGAGATCTACGACCTGCTCGCGATCCGCGTGCTCGTCGACTCCGTCCAGGAGTGCTACCACGCCCTCGGCGTGATCCACGACGGATGGACGCCGCTGCAGGAGCGCTTCAAGGACTACATCGCCTCGCCCAAGTCGAACGGGTATCAGTCCCTGCACACGACGATCTTCGGCCCCAAGCGCTCGCTCTTCGAGATCCAGATCCGCACGCGCGAGCAGCACCGCACCGCGGAGTTCGGCATCGCGGCGCACTGGCGGTACAAGGACGGCGAGACGGCGGCCGACGAGATCGACCGGGCCCTGCACTGGTTCCGGCAGGTCCTGGAGCTGCAGCTCGACGCGAAGACGCCCGCCGAGTTCCTGGAGTTCCTGAAGCTCGATCTCTATCAGGACGAGATCTTCGTCTTCACGCCGACCGGCGACGTGATCCAGTTGCCCAAGGGCGCGTCGCCGCTCGACTTCGCCTTCGCGGTGCACACGGAGGTGGGCCTGCACTGTGCGGGGGCCAAGGTCAACGGGCGCATCGTGCCGCTGGGCCGCGAGCTGCGCAACTCCGAAACCTGCGAGGTGCTGACGGCCCCCGGGGCCCGACCGAGTCGCGACTGGCTCGCCCACGTGCGCACGGGACGCGCCCGCCACAAGATCCGGCAGTGGCTGCGGCACGAGGAGCAGAAGTCGGCGACGGCGCTGGGGCGCGAGATCCTCGACCGGGAGCTGCGGCGGCGCAAGCTCAGCCGGCTCAACGACGAGCAGTTGTCGCGGGCGGCGGCCACCCTGCACCTCAACGACCTCACGCACCTGCTCGCGTCGATCGCCCGGGGCGACATCTCCGTCACCCAGCTCCTCAAGGCGGTCTACCCGGAGTTGGATGAGTCCAACGACGTCGCCGTGCGGGCCAGCCCCATCGAGCGTCTCGTCGAGCGCTTCCGGGGCCGCACGGGCAAGGGGATCCGCATCCACGGCGCGGATGGGCTGATGGTCCGCTACGCGCAGTGCTGCCAGCCGGTGCCGGGCGATCCCGTCGTCGGCTACGTGACCCGCGGGCGCGGGGTGAGCATCCATCGCGGCGACTGCCAGAACCTCCTGACCCTGGGCCACGAACCCGAGCGCCGACTGGAGATCGACTGGCAGGAGGGCGCGGGGGAGCGGTTCCTCGTCCGTCTGTCCATGACCGGCTACGACCGGCGCAATCTCTACGCGGACCTGGCCACCGCGATGAGCGCCACGGGCAACGACATCCGCTCCCTGGAACTGCGGACCACCGACGGGCGGGTCCAGGGGAGCGCCGTCGTCGAGGTCGACAATCTCAGCCACCTGAAGAAGATCATCTCCGCGGCCCGCAACGTGCGGGGCATCACGGAGATCGCGCGTCGGGAGCGCATCGTCGACGACGGCGAGGGCTAGCAGCGGCGCGCGCCGTCGCTAGCCCCGTGCAACCCGTGTGCCCCGCCACCGCCACCACCACCACCACCACCACCACCACCACCGCCGTCACCGTCACCGTCGCCGTCGCCGTCGGCCGGCCGCTGCACAGTGGAAGCCAGGGCCGCGCAGCGGTATGTTTCAGGGATGTACACTCCGCTGCTCTTCCTGCATTCGTACCTGCGCTGGCTCGCCCTCGCGGCAGTGGTCGTCGTGGTGGTCCGCGGGGTCCTGGCGCTCCTGCGCGGGTCGGCGTGGCGCGCCTCAGACCTCGTGTGGGCCAAGGGCGCGGCGCATCTGCTGACGACGCAGCTGGTCGTCGGCATCCTGCTCTACGCCGTCAGCCCCGTCGTGCGTGCGCTGCTCGACGACATGGGGGCCACGATGCAGGACCGGACGGCGCGGTTCTTCGCCGTCGAGCATGCCGTGATCATGGTGCTGGCCCTCGGCGCCGCGCACGCCGGGACGGCGATCGCGCGCGCAGGCCGCTCGGACCGCGCCAGGTTTGCACGCCTGGTGGTCGCTTTCGCGGTCGCGCTGCTGCTGCTGGGCTACGGCATCCCCTGGGAACGCCCGTTCTTCCGGATGTGATCCGGCCGCGCGCGCGTCGGCTGTTCGCGCGCGGGACTGCCGAACAAAGCCCGTAAGAGGTATCTTCAGGCATGGGCCACGCCTCCTTCGACCTGCGCGCACCGTTCCAGCCGGCCGGCGACCAGCCGCGGGCGATCGTCGAGCTGTCGGCGGGGCTCGCCCGGGGCGATCGCTTCCAGACCTTGCTCGGCGTGACGGGCTCCGGCAAGACGATGACCATCGCCAACGTCATCCGCGCCCACGGCCGGCCGACGCTCGTGCTCTCGCATAACAAGACCCTGGCGGCGCAGCTCTACGGGGAGCTGAAGGGGTTCTTCCCGCACAATGCGGTCGAGTACTTCATCTCCTACTACGACTACTACCAGCCCGAGGCCTACGTCCCGTCCTCGGACACGTACATCGAGAAGGACGCCTCGATCAACGAGGACATCGATCGCCTGCGGCTCCGGGCGACCTCGTCGCTGATGGAGCGGGAGGACGTCATCATCGTCGCGACGGTCTCGGCGATCTACGGCCTGGGCGCGCCGGAGAGCTACCGCGAGGCGATGGTCCAGTTGCGCACGGGGCAGCAGATCCCCCGGGACGAGATTCTCCGCGCGCTGGTCAAGATCCAGTATCACCGCAACGACGTCGCCTTCGAGCGGGGCACCTTCCGCGTCCGCGGGGACACGGTGGAGATCTTCCCGGCGTACGAGGAGCAGGCCGTGCGCATCGAGCTCTGGGGCGACGCCGTCGAGCGGATCACGCGCATCGAGCCGCTGACCGGCGAGACCATCGCCGTGCTGGAGCGGATGGCCGTCTACCCCGCGAAGCATTTCGTCACCACGCGGCCCACGCTCGAGCGGGCGATCAAGGCGATCCAGGGCGAACTCGTCGGTCGGCTGGAGGAGCTGCGCGCCGCCGGCAAGCTGCTCGAGGCACAGCGCCTGGAGTCGCGGACGAACTTCGACATCGAGATGATGCTCGAAGTGGGCACCTGCGCCGGGATCGAAAATTACTCGCGGCACATCGCGGCGCGTGCCGCCGGCGACCGGCCGAGCGTGCTCATCGACTACCTGCCCGACGATTTCCTCCTGGTCATCGACGAGTCGCACGTGACGCTGCCGCAGATCGGCGCGATGTACAACGGCGACCGCGCGCGCAAGCTGACGCTGGTGGACTACGGCTTCCGGCTGCCCAGCGCGCTGGACAACCGCCCGCTGAAGTTCGACGAGTTCCTGGCCCTGGCGCCGCAGGCGATCTTCGTCTCGGCGACGCCGGGCGAGATGGAGCTGCGACTGAGCGGCGGCGTCGTCGTCGAGCAGATCATCCGGCCGACCGGACTGATCGACCCGGAGATCGAAGTGCGGCCGGTCACGGGGCAGGTGGACGACCTGCTGCACGAGATCCGGCGCCGGGAGCGCGTGGGCGAGCGGGTCCTCGTCACGACGCTGACCAAGCGGATGGCGGAGGACCTCGCCGACTACCTGCAGCAGATGGGCGTCCGGGTGCGCTACATGCACTCCGACATCGATGCCATTGAGCGGATGGAGATCCTCCGCGGTCTGCGGCTCGGGGAGTTCGACGTCCTGATCGGGATCAATCTGCTCCGCGAAGGCCTGGACCTGCCCGAGGTCTCGCTGGTGGCGATTCTCGATGCGGATCAGGAGGGCTTCCTGCGCTCGGACCGCTCGCTCATCCAGACCGTCGGTCGGGCTGCGCGCCACGCGCACGGTCGCGCCATCTTCTATGCGAACCGGGTGACGGGTTCGATGCAGCGCGCGATGGACGAAACGGCCCGTCGGCGCGAGACACAGCTCGCGCACAATGCGAAGCACGGGATCACCCCCACCACGGTCGAGAAGTCGGTCGACCAGGTGCGCTTCATCACCCGCGTGGCGGATGCGCGCGTCGGGGGGGACCGCGAGTCGACGCGCCGGGTGGCCGAGTCCCGGCCCGTGTACGACGCCGGGGCACTCGCGGCGCGGATCGCGGAGCTGGAGCAGGCCATGCGGGCGGCGGCGGTGGCGCTCGACTTCGAGTCCGCCGCGCGCCTGCGTGACGAGGTCTTCGAGCTGAAGGCGGCGCAGTCCGGGAGCACGCGCGAGGGTGCCGGACGATCGTGGCGGTCCCGTGCGAAGCGCTGAGGTCCCCGCGCCACCGGGCGCCGCGCTGGACGAGGCCGCGCTGCGCGCGTGGGGGCGGACACTGGGGGCGACCCTCCCATTGCCGGCGGTGATCGCGCTGCGCGGCCCGCTCGGCGCGGGCAAGACCACCCTGGCGCAGGCCATCCTCGAGGGGGCCGGCGTCTCCGAGCCGGTCACCAGCCCGACGTTCGCGCTGGTGCAGACCTACGCCTCAGCGCGCGGGGGCATTGCGCACCTGGACCTCTACCGGTTGCGGACGTCGGACGAGCTGCTCGCCCTGGGCTGGGACGACATTCTGCGCGACACCGCGCTCGTGGTGGTGGAGTGGCCGGAACGCGTCGCCGGGTCGCTGCTCGGTGCGCGGCTGGAGATCGCGCTCGACGACCTGGCCACCGACCCGACGCGGCGCCGGGTGGAGGTCGCGTGGACGGCGTGACCCTGGTGCTGGAGGCCGCGGCCGAGGGGTCTGTGGCCATCGTGCAGGACGGGGGCGTGCGCTTCCGCGCGCAGGTGCCGATGCGGGGCATCGCCGAGGATCGACTCTTCCCGGCGGTGGTCGAGGGACTCGGCCTGGCCGGAGGGGTCGAGGCGCTGACGCGCGTGGTCTGCGGCAGCGGCCCCGGCTCGTTCACCTCGCTGCGCGTGGCGGCGGGCATCGCGAAGGGGCTCTGCGCGGGACGGGCGCTGCCGCTGTACGCCGTGTCGTCCCTCGCGCTTGCGGTCCCCGGCCTTGCGCCCGGACGCTATCTCGTGACGCTCGACGCCTTGCGCGAGGAGTGCTTCGCCGCCGCGTTCGCCTGGGACGGGCAGCGGCTGTCCACGCTTGCTACGGAGCGGATCGTGTCGCGTGCCGACCTGGCGGCGACCGCGGCCGCGCACGACGCCGTCACGGTGTCGGCGCACCCGTTGGCGGAGCACATCGTGCCGTTGCTGCCGGGTGTCCTCGCGACGGGGCCCGTGGACCGGGCGCACTGGGAACCGTCCTACGGGCGGTTGGCCGAGGCGCAGGTGCGATGGGAGGCGGCGCACGGCCGTCCGCTGGCGTCGTGACCTGGCGCGTCCGCCCGGCCGCCGCCGGGGACCTCGACGCGATCGCGGACATCGAGAACGGCGCATTCAGCGATCCCTGGTCCACGCGTTCGTTCCGGGATTTCCTCGACGTGCCGGCGGCGCACTTCGACGTCCTCGTGGGGCCGGACGACGCGGTCGCCGGGTACGGGGTGTTGCTGCTCGCCCCGCCGGACGGGGATGTCGCGAACCTCGCCGTGGCGCCGCGGCACCGCAGAGCGGGTGCTGGGCGGGTGCTGCTCTCGGCGATGCTCGACGCGGCGCGGGACGTCGGCGTGCGGACGGTGCACCTGGAGGTGCGCGAGTCCAACATCGCCGCGCGTGCGCTCTACGGCCGGCTCGGGTTTCAACCCGTGGGCCGACGGCGGGGCTACTACCACCAGCCGCGGGAGGACGCGTTGATCCTGCGCCGGGACCTTGGCACCCCCGAGGTATAGATTCCTCATGCGTCGAAGCGACGACGGGCGCGATGAACAGGTGCCGTTCCGCAGCCCGACTGGCAGTAGCCTGATGGCACACCCAGAACCCTGAGGAGGGACGACCGTGAGTCGGAGTCTGAACCGAGTAACGCTGATCGGGAATGTCGGGCAGGATCCAGAGATCCGCGCGACCCCCGGCGGCAACCGCGTGGCCCAGTTCTCGTTGGCCACCACCCGTCAGTGGACGGGGCAGAGCGGGGACAAGCAGGAGAAGACCGAGTGGCATCGCATCGTGGCGTGGGACTCGGCCCGCGGCGCCAAGCTGGCCCAGGTCATCGAGCAGTACGTCAAGAAGGGCGACAAGCTGTTCGTCGAAGGCCGCATCGAGTACCGGCAGTGGCAGGACAAGGACAACCAGACCCGCTACTCGACCGAGATCAACGCCAACGAGATCATCCTGCTCGGCGGTCGATCGGGCGGTGGCGGCGACGAAGGGGCGCGGGCACCGCGCGCGTCCGCAGCTCCGGCGCCGAAGGCCAAGGGCGGCACCGGCGGCGGCGGGGACGACTTCACGGACTTCCCGGGTGCGCTGGAGGAGGAGGACGACGATCTGCCGTTCTGATCGTCCGTCCCGCAGGGGTGGCCGGGGCGCGGTGTCGCCGCGTCCCGGTCCGCCGGGGTCCGGGAGGTTGCCCGGGCTTTCGAGGGTCGTCTCTGTTATGACGTCCTCTCACTCCTCCTTCTCATGTTCCGACGCCGCACTCTCGTAGTCGCCGCTGGCCTTGTCCTGCTCCCCGGTCTCGGCGTGGCGCAGGGAGGGTCACCTGCCCCGCGAACGCACACGGTGAAGCGTGGGGACACCCTCTGGGACATCGCGAAGCTGTACTACAGCGATCCGTTCCTGTGGCCCGAGATCTACCGCGTGAACACCGACGTCGTGGAGGATCCGCACTGGATCTTCCCGGGCGAGGTGCTGCGCATTCCCGACGTCGCGACGTTGCTGGCGCCGGCGCCGGATGAGGTGGATCCACCGCCGCCGCCACCACCGCCTCCACCGGTGGATACGGTCCAGCGACGCGAGCAACCCGACTTCGCCGATCTCATCGCGGCCGCGCGCACGACGGCCGTTCGGCCGGGGGAGTATCTCGCCGCTCCGTTCGTCGGCCCCGCAGGGGGACCGCCCGGGTTGGGGCGTGTCCAGCAGACGGCGGAGGCGGTGGCCTTCGGCGTCATGGCGGTGGCGGAACGTCCGCTGATGCAGGACGAGCGCATCTTCCTCACGCCGCCGGTCGGCGTCACGCCGGTGCGCGGTGACCGCTTCCTCGTCGCCTCGCTGGGCGACCGGCTTGCCCGGGGCCAGGTCGTCGAACCGCGTGGCGTCGTGGAGGTCGTGGGGCCCGCGACCCCGAGCGGTCGCACGGTGGAGGTGCGTGTGCGCACGTTGTTCGCGTCCGCGTACCCGGGCGCACTCGTGCTGCCGCTGGACACCCTGGCCACGCGCGACCGCGTGTTTCCCACCCCGGTCACGGGCGGCCAGTCCATGCGCGTGACGTGGGTGCAGCAGGCCCCGGAGCTTCCGTCGCTGCAGCAGTACATCACGCTGGACGCGACGGCGGCGGACGGCGTCGTGACGGGGGATCAGGTCGTGCTGGCGCGTGCCCGGGGGCGCGACGTGCACGGCGAACCGCTGCCGGAGGACCTGATCGCTGTCGCGCAGATCCTCAAGGTGACGCCGGATGGCGTGTCCGCGATCGTCGTCAGCCAGCGTGAGGCGGGGATCAGCGTGGGGATGCGCGCGTACGTGATCGCCAAGATGCCCTGACGGCGGCGTCGGCGTGCGACGGCCGGGGGCCCGGACCGTCGCACGCGTTATTTTTCCGTGGTGCGCGCGCCGCGGGGAACACCCTCTGCGTGATGGAGTAACGCGCAGAGGAGCGCGCGCGCTCCCTCATCCGATCTCTCCGCAAGGTGCCTGTGCTACTTCAGCTCGCCGGGGCGGTGCCCCGCACGCCACTCGAACTCATCACGAACGCCGACGCCGTCACGCAAGGCGTGCTGATCCTGCTCTCCATCCTGTCCCTGGTGAGCTGGGCCATCATGCTGGCGAAGTGGCGGGAGTTCCGCACGCTCGACCGCGGTTCGGCGCAGTTCGTGCGCGAGGTGGAACAGGCGGAGCGTCTGGAGGATGCCGCGACGCTGGCGCGTCGGGCCCGGCCCTCGCCCTATTCGCGCGTCGTGCTGCGGGCGGCGGAGTACCTCCACGGGTTGCGGACGTCGCAGGCGGCGACGCCCGAAGGTGCGCGGCCGCGCCTCAACGCGGCGCAGGTCGAGGCCCTGCGCCTGGTCCTCGACGCCGAAGCGGAGACGGCGCGGGACGCCTTCGGCCGGTACATCCCGGTGCTGGCGATGATCGCCTCGGCGAGCCCGCTGATCGGGCTGCTGGGGACCGTGCTGGGGATCATCGACTCCTTCGTGGGGATCGCGGCCGAAGGGTCGGGCAGCATCGGGGCGGTGGCCCCGGGCGTGGCCACGGCGCTGACCGCGACGGCGGCCGCGCTGGTGGTGGCGATCCCGGCGGTGTTCGGGTACAACATCTTCGCCAATCGGCTCAACCGTCTCACCTCGCGGGTCGACGGTTTCGGCTCCGAGGTGATCGGGCTGATGGCGCGCGAGGGCCGTCTGTGAGTCTGCGCCGTGGTCGGCACCGTGCAGAGCTCAACGCCGAGATCAATGTGGTCAGCCTGATCGACGTGATGATGCTCCTGCTGGTGATCTTCATGATCACGGCGCCGATGATGCAGGGCGGCGTGGACGTCAAGCTCCCGCGCGGCGAGTCCCGGGCGCTCGACCCGAAGAACGGTGTGATCGTCACCGTGACGCGCGACGGCACCGTGTATCTCGACCGCACCCGCATGACCCTGCCGGAGCTGCGAGCCTCGTTCAGCACGCTGGTCGGCGAGCGTGCGCGCGGCGGGGTCATCGTGCGCGGTGACGCCGGGGCGACGATCCAGCAGTTGGTGGACGTGATGGAAGTCCTCAAGGCCTCCGGTGTCGAGTCGATGGGGATCGTCACGGAGCAGGTGGGAGCGACCCGGTGAGCCGTGTCGCGCCGCCGCCGTCCCCGATGACCTCGTCGCTGGCGTGGTCCGTCGGGCTGCACGTGCTCGTCATCGTGGCTGCCGTGGTCGTGCGGCCGTCGGCACCGCCGCTGATGCCGCCGGTGTACAGGATCGAGCTGATCGCGGCGCCCGCAGGCCCCCGGGCCATCGGCGCGGTCGATCCGGTGCGGGAGGCGGCCCAGCCCACGCCGCCGCCTGCCCGCGCGGCGCAGCAGGCGGCCGCGCCGGTCCCGGCGCCGCGCACCGCAGCGCCCCCGCGGAGCGCCACGCGCGCCACCCCCACGCCGCCGCGTCCGGCGCAGCGCACGGACCGCGCGGCGGAGCAGACGCGAGCCGGCGGCGGAGACATCGGCGGGCAGGGAACCAGCGTCGCGAACATCAAGCTCGACGGGATCCCTTTCCCGTATCCGGCGTACTTGGACAATGTGGTCCAGCAGATCACCCTCCGGTTCACGGCACCGCGCGGCAGCATGCTGAGCGCGGACCTCGCCTTCCTGATCCACCGGGACGGGCGGGTGACCGACATCCGCTTCGTCAAGCGCAGCGGCGTGTACGCCTTCGACCTGGAGGCGCAGGGCGCGTTGGAGGCGGCATCCCGGTCGTTCGGCCCCCTCCCGGCCGGGTTCCCGGATGACGTGCTCCCGGTCGTCTTTTCCTTCGATCCCAAGCTGATCCGATGATGGGTGTTCGCCGAGTGGTGTGTGTCGTGTCGGGTTGTCTGCTGCTGGCGCCGGTCGCGGCGGCGCAGGACTCGACGATCCGCGGGGTGCGGATCGGGCTGCAGTACGCGAGCGGGACGCGCCCTGGCGTGGCCGTGCTGGAGGTGAAGGGCGGGGCGCACGGCGACTCCGTGCGCGCCATGCTGGTGCGCGATCTCGATTACGGGAATCGCGTCACGATCGTCGCGGCGAGCATGGCGGACCTGCCTCCGGTGAGCGGGGTACCCAACTACGACCTCTTCGCCCGGCTGGGGGTCAGCGGCATCGTGCAGGCGACCCTGACGCCGACGGGGGCGCTGCACGTCGCGGTGCACGACGTCGCGGCGCGCGGCATCCTGCAGGTCCAGGATTTCCCGCTGCGCGGTGCGGAGTTGTCGGCAGAGTGGCGGCTGGCGGTCCACGCCGCCGCCGACGAGGTCGAACGGTGGATCACGGGGACGCGGGGCATCTCCGCGACGCGGATCGCGTTCGTGCGCGGTGGACGGCTCTGGCAGGTGGATGCGGACGGCGAGAATGCGACGCCGCTCGGCACGGAGGCGGGGCTCTCGCCCGCGTGGCATCCGACCGGCCGCTACGTGGCCTTCGCGCGCCCGTCCGAGGCGGGGTACCAGATCGGCATCCGCGACCTGCAGACGGGGACCAGCCGCACCCTGACACGCACCACGAGCGGGAGCAACATCACGCCGGTG
>CAYSFN010000020.1:0-19744 GCA_964430045.1 uncultured Gemmatimonadaceae bacterium | reverse complement strand
CTCGCCCGATGGGACGACCCTGGTGTATGCCTATGGTGACGGCGAGGGGACCGACCTGTTCGCGGTCGATGCCTTTGCGGGGGGGGGGGCGCGGCGCATCTCCTCCGGTCGCGGCACCGACAATGCCCTGCCGACCTTCGCCCCCGATGGTCGGCGGATCGCGTTCACCAGCGGCCGCGTTCGCAATCCGGAGATATATATTTCAGACGCGGACGGGACCAACGTGGATCTCCTGACGACGACGGGGTTCGGGGATCAGCAGTATCGATCGAATCCGTCCTGGTCGCCGGACGGGCGATCCGTCGCGTTTCAATCGCAGATCGACGGGCGGTTCCAGATCATGACGATCTCACTGCGGGACCGGAGCGTGCGACAGTTCACGAGTGACAGCCAGAACGAGGACCCGCACTGGGCCCCGGATGGCCGCCATCTCGTGTTCACGTCGCGTCGCACCGGGACCGAGCAACTGTGGGTGCTGGACACGGAGAGCAATCGTCTCCGGCAACTGACCCGTGGCGCGGCCTCGCGCCACGGGGCGTGGTCGCCCCACATGAGCAGTCGCTGACCCGTTCCGCATTACCGACCGTTCTCTCTGAGTTTTTTTTAATCCTTCCACTGGAGTTTCGCATGCCCCTCTCGTCGCGTTCCGTGCTCGTGTTCGCCGTCCTGTCCGTGTCGCTCGCCGCGTGCCGCAAGAAGCCGGAGCCGGCCGTGGTGGCGCCGCCGCAGACACCAGTGACGCCGCAGATCCCGCGGGTGAACCAGGACTCGATCGACGCGGTGAATCGCGCCGCGGCCGAGGCGGAGGAGCGTGCGCGCATGGCCGCCGCGATCGAGGCTGCGCGCGCGGCGCTGCTGGCCCCGATCTATTTCGACTACAACATGGCGGACCTGAGCGAGACGTCCCGCGCCACGCTCGAGTCCAAGGTGCCCGTCCTGACTGCGAATCCGAACCTGCGCCTGCGCATCTCGGGTCACACCGACGAGCGGGGCTCCGATGAGTACAACCTCGCGCTGGGCCAGCGTCGTGCCGCTGCGGCCCGTCGCTACCTCGAGGGGCGGGGCATCGCCGCGTCGCGTATCGACATCGTGTCGTTCGGCGAGGAGCGGCCGGTGGCGTCGGGCGGGACCGAGGCGGATTTTGCGCGGAATCGGCGTGACGAGTTCGAGATCGTCGCGGGTGCGGACCAACTGCGCCCGGCCGGCCGCTGATGCGCAGCCCCCGGTGGGTCGCCCGGCTCCTCCTGCCGGTGGTGGTCGTGGCGACCTCCGGGTGTTTCGCCACGCGCAATGACGTGCGCATCGTGCAGGCGGACGTCCTGCGCGTGCGGGAGGAGGTGCGCACCCGCGACTCCGTGCGCGCGGCCGCCGACGCGCAGTTGCTGCGGCTGCTTGGCACGGTGACCGACTCGTTGCGCAGCGTGTCCCTCCAGTTGGGGCGGCACCACGCGGACTCGCGCGAGGAGCTGTACGCGATCGGGCAGCAGTTGATCCAGATCCTGGCCACACAGGGGTTGAGTGAGCGGCGCTTGCAGGAGCTGCGGGCCGACCTGGAGTCGCGGGCACAGGCGCCGCCGGTCCCGCCGCCGTCCGTGATGACGGGCCGCGACTCGACCGTGGCCGTCGCGGTGGATACCGCCATGGCGCAGCCGGGCCCCAATCAGATCTATCAGGCCGCGTTCGATCAACTGCGTCGTGGCAGCTACGCCACGGCGCGCGGCGGATTCGACGAGCTGCTGCGCCTGTACCCGCGTTCGGAGCTGGCGTCGACCGCGCAACTGCAGATTGGCGTGGCCTACGCCAGCGAGGGGCAGGACGCCCTGGCCGACTCCGTGTTCGTCCTCGTGGCGCAGCGGTACCCCGACTCGCCCGACGCCCCGACGGCACTGTACAAGCGCGGCGTGGCCCTGGCCGGCGCCGGCCAGACGCGGTTGGCGCGCACCGTCCTGACGCAACTGGTCGACCGCTACCCTCGTGCGGCGGAGGTCGAGCTCGCGCGCGATCGGCTGAAGACCCTTCCTCCAACGCCCTGAGCGCAGCCCGCTGTCGTGATGGCCCTCGGCGGTGGTCCTGAGATGCCGTTCCTCGACCATCTCGAGGAACTCCGGTGGCGACTGCTCCGCGCGGTCGGGGCGGTGCTCGTGGGAATGGTGGTGGGGCTGGTCCTGGTCCTCAAGATGGGGATGATCGGCGTGCTGTCGGCCGCGGCCGCGCCGTACCTGCCCGACGGCAAGCTCATCGTCACGCATCCGACGGACACGCTGAGCATCGTCATGATGCTGGCGTTCGCCATCGGGCTCGTGCTGGCGTCCCCCGTCGTGCTCTACCAGGCCTGGTCATTCGTGGCCCCGGCGCTCTTCCCGAAGGAGAAGCGCGTCGGAATGGCCGTGCTCGGCGGCGGGATGGTGCTCTTCGTGCTTGGCGTGGCCCTCGCCTACTTCCTCGTGCTGCCGGCGAGCCTGCCGTTCCTCGTCGCGATCGGCGGGGACGCGCTGGCGACCTTTTACACGGCT
The DNA here is from genome assembly GCA_964430045.1 of uncultured Gemmatimonadaceae bacterium. Lineage (GTDB taxonomy): Bacteria > Gemmatimonadota > Gemmatimonadetes > Gemmatimonadales > Gemmatimonadaceae > DASRAP01. The sequence goes on along the minus strand of CAYSFN010000020.1, from coordinate 17,231 downwards.
CGGGAGTATTTCTCCTTTGTAGTGACGCTCTGCCTGACCTTCGGGGTCGCCTTCGAGCTTCCCGTGGTCATCCTGGCCCTGAGCGCACTGGGATTGGTGACCCCTGCGTTCCTGCGGCAGTACCGTCGGCATGCCTTCGTACTCTGCGCGATCGGCTCGGCACTGATCACCCCTGGAGACCTTCTGATCGCGACGCTGGCCCTGGTGATCCCGTTGTATCTGCTCTACGAGTTGGGCATCGTGTTGGCCGTGGTGGTCCATCGCTGGCGAGAGGCCCGCGATGACTCGAGCGATGCGTCGCCGACCGCGGAGGCCGCGGTATGAGCCGCCGCCTGCGCTGGTGGTGCGCGGCACTGCTGCTGGCACCGATGGTCAGCGTCGAGGGGCAGGGCCCGCCGCCGCCCCCGCCGCCACCACCGGATTCCGTGGTGGTTCGCGACACGCTGCCGCTGCGGCGCGATACCGCGTCGACGCGGCGGGACTCGGTGGCGCAGGCCCGCGATTCACTGTCGGCGCGCGATTCGTCGTCCGCACGCGATTCCCTGACGACGACGCGCGACACCCTGCCGAAGGGCCGCGACACCGTCCTCAGAGGGCGCGACACCACGGCCAAGGGGCGGGGCGCCGATTCGTTGCAGTTCCTGCCGCCGGACTCGATGATGCAGTCGCTGCTGGACCGCAAAGGCTACACTGCGACGCGATACCAGGCGGACACGGTTGCATTCACCGCCGCCGAGCGGCGGATCAATCTCCGTGGCCAACCCGCTGCGGTGATGCGCGGTGGAACGGCGCTCGCGGGCGATACGATCGACTACAGCGACGCCGGGCAGCTCGTGGACGTGCGCAGCCGCACCATCCTGGTGCGCGACCCGGACCAGGGCAGCGATGTGACCGCGTCCGGCGTGCTGCGCTACCGGCTCGACGAGCGCCGCGTGACGGCGACCGACATGCGGACGGCCGCCGCCGCGACCTCGGTGTGGTTCATTCGCTCCGAACGGGGAGGCTTCGTGTCCGACACGGTCGGCGGGACCTTCTACGGCAAGACGGCGGTGCTGACCACGGACCCCGACACGGTGCCGCACTACCGCTTCCTCGTCGGCGAGGTCAAGCAGATCTCGTCCAACGTCATGGTGGCCCGCCCCGCCGTGCTGTACATCGGCGAAGTGCCGGTGATGTGGATCCCGTTTCTCTATCAGGACCTGCGCAAGGGCCGTCGCAGCGGGCTGCTCACGCCGCGCTTCGGCGCCGGGGAGTTGTTGCGCAATTCGTCCAGCTACCGCCGCACCATCGAGAACTTCGGTTATTATTTCGCACTCAGCGACTATTTCGACGCGCAGGTGTCGCTGGATTGGCGCTCGGGCGCGCGTCCCTCGGAGCCCGATCCCGGCTGGATGGGGGTGAACGGGGAGTTGCGGTACGCGTGGCGCGATCGGTTCCTGGATGGCCGGATCGGCGCCTCGCGCCTCGCGCAGTTCCGCGGCCAGCAGAACCTCGCCCTCACGTGGATGCATCGGCAGGAGTTCTCCAGCCGGAGCAGCTTCGATGCCAACGTGAACTACGTCACCAGCACCTCGCTGCAACGGCAGACGGCCCTGAACCCTGCGGTCGCGGTGGCGAACATCACGTCACAGGCCAACTACCAGACGCAGTTCGGCCCCTTGCGGGCCAGCCTCGGCGGCACGTTCCGTCAGGCGCCGGGGCGTGACGAGCAGCAGCAGGACTTCCCCAGCCTCAACATCACGAGTCAGCCGATCGAACTGGCGCCGTGGCTCACCTGGACGCCGTCGCTCAACACGTCGACGGCGCGAACGATCAAGTCCGACGCGCCGACGGAATTCACCTGGCGCTACCAGCCGCGCAACGGCGTGCTCGACAGTACGCAGATCGAGCGCAACCTCCGCACGACCACGCTGGGGTTCAATTCGCCGATCAAGATCGGGAACTTCAACATCAACACCGGGATCCGCATGGCGGATCGCGAGAACGCCTTCCCCGAGGCGCGCATCGTGATCGACCCCTCGGACACCACGCAGCGGCGCAACGTGATCTATGCGCGCACGTACCTGACCGCCGTCGACTGGGATTTCTCGATGAACCTGCCGCAGTTCCTGCAGGGCTCGTGGAACCTGACGCCGAACGTGACGCTGTCGAACGTGGATCCGGCGGGGTACTGGATCCGCTCGGAGCGGACGGGGGCCGCGTTCGTGAACCAGTCCAAGCGCCTGCAGTACGGCGCCTCCGTCTCCCCCACCGTGTTCGCGCTGCTGCCGGGACTCGGCGCGTTCTCGCGCATCCGGCATTCCGTCACGCCGACCATCGCCTACACGTTCTCGCCCGAGGCGTCCGTGAGCGATGCCTTTCTGGGAGCGATCGGACGGACGCGGGCCGGGTACCTGGGCGCGCTCGCCCAGAACCGCGTGTCGCTGACGTTGGTGCAGAACATCGAGGCCAAGCTGCGACCACGCCGCAGCACGGAAGCCGAAAGCGACGGGCCTGCCGCGGCGGATGATCGCAAGATTCGCCTGCTCTCGCTGCAATTCTCGGCGATCGAGTACGACTTCGAGCGGGCGAAGGCGACGGGAGGCAGCGGGTTCGCGACGGAACGGTTCGGTACGACCGTGCGGTCGGACCTGCTGCCGGGGTTCGACTTCGGGATCGACTACTCGCTGTTCCAGGGGTCGGTGCTGAGCGACACCGCCGTGTTCTCGCCGTACCCTGAGTCGATCCGCGCGTCCCTGGCGCTCAGTCGACAGGCCAACATGCTGTCACCGTTCGCGAAGATCCTGGGCTGGGTCACCGGCGAGCGTCCCAGCGCCGAGGCCGAGGCGGACACGGCGCCGATGCGCTCACCGGCCATGGCGACGGGCCGCACCACGGGCCAGACCTCGCAGGTCGCCGGCCGGTCGCGTCCCGCGATGATGGAGGTCCCGTCGGGGCAGGGCTGGCAGGCGAACCTCACCTATTCGTCCACGCGGCAGCGTCCGCAGAGCGGGTCCAACGTGTTCAACGTCGATCCGCGTGCCGAATGCGAGCCGCTGCGTGCGCAGAGCCCGTTGCAGTACGAGATCTGTCTGCGGCAGCGCACCCCCACGCAGGGGAGCCCGCTGGATTTCCTCACGACGGGCGGGGGGCCGGTCTTCCAGATGCCCGCCCAGGCGTCGGTGCAGGGCAACCTGTCGTTCAACCTGACGCGGCTGTGGGCCGCGCAGTGGCAGACCAGCTTCGACATCCAGCGCGGGGAGTTCGCCAGTCAGATCGTCTCGCTGCAGCGGGACCTCAAGGATTGGCGCGCGATGTTCGGCTTCTCGCAGGCCGCCAATGGCAACTTCTCGTTCAACTTCCTGATCACGCTCAAGCCCGCCCCGGACATCAAGCTGAACTACGACCGGCAGACGTTCCGCGCCGGCGGATTCGGCGCGCACTAGGCGCCCGCCGTGCTCAGCCGTCGGTTCTCGCTCCTGGACCTGCCGCGGTTCGCGTGGAAGTATGCGCGACTCACGCAGCGTCGGCGCCCGCTGCTGGTGCATTTCGAGGTCACGATGCGCTGCAATGCGCGCTGCGGCTTCTGCGACTACTGGCGGACCCCCGCCTCGGCGCGGTCGGATGAGGCGACCTCGTTCGTGGACGCCGCACGCTACTTCGACCCGATGCTCATCACCTTCACGGGTGGCGAGCCGCTCCTGCGCCGTGATCTGGAGACGGTGGTCGGCGACGTGGCGCGGGCCGTCCGCACCTCGTACAACACGCTGATCACCCACGGTGGCCTGCTGAGCGTGGAGCGGGCGAGGGGCCTCTGGGAGGCCGGGATCCACCAGTTCAACATCTCGCTCGACTACCTGGACGGCCGCCACGACCTCGCACGCGGCATCCCGGGGTTGACCCAGCGGATCTTCGCCGCCGTGGACGGGATGCGGGCCGCGGGCATCGACAACATCCGGTTCAACTCGGTGCTCAAGGACGACAATCTGGACCAGGCGCTGCCGCTGGTCGAGCACGCGGCCGCGCTCGGGTGCGGGGTCAACTTCTCGCTCTACACGGACCTCAAGAACGGCAATGCGGCGCACCTGATCGCTGCCGACCGGTGGGGCGAGCTCGACCGCACCATCGCCGAGCTCCTGGCGTACAAGCGGCGTCGCCGGGGCGTCATCACGAACTCGGACCACTACCTCGGTCAGATCCCGCGCTTCGTCCGCGGCGAGGTCACCGAGCTCTGTGCATCGGGCGTGCGGACCATCCACATCGACCCCGCGGGTCGCGTCAAGCGCTGCCCGGACTTTCCCACGGACTTCCACTGGCGGCAGTTCCGCGGCTACGAGCCGATCGCCTGCAACCAGTGCTTCTACGCCTGCCGTGGTGAGGCGCAGGCGCCGCTGACCCTGGCCCGCCTGCGCGACATCACGGCCTGAGGCCGTTCCCGCGCCGCAGGGATGGTGCCCCTATGGAAATCCGGTGTGGGCGGCGAGATTTGACAGGGGAGGCGCAACGAGACCCCCGCGAGACCTTGTCCCAGGGAGGCCGCGGGCCGTACGTTTTCCCGTTCCCCCTCGGCTGGTTCCCCTGGTTGTGGTGAGCGATGTCCAACGCCGAAAAGTTGAAGAGGCGCGCCGTCGAGTACGAGTCGAAGCGACAGCTCGACCGTGCGATCGCGGCGTACCTGGAACTGTTCGCCGAGTGGGATGGGGAGGACCTCGCCAACATCGAGGTCAGTCTCTACAACCGCGCCGGCGATCTGATGCTGCGCGAGGGGCGCGCGGCGGATGCCATCGGGGTCTGGGAACGCGCCGTGGACCTCTACGCGGACGGCGGGTTCCTCAACAACGCGATCGCCCTCTGCAACAAGATCCTCCGCTATGCGCCGAACCACAACTCGATCTACTACAAGCTCGGCCGGATCAGTGCGCAGAAGGGGTTCCGGGGAGACGCCAAGAAGAACTTCCTGGAGTACGCCGACCGCAAGCAGCGCGCGAATGACATCGACGAAGCGTTCCGTGCGCTGAAGGAGTTCGCGGATCTCTGCCCGGAGGAGGACGACATCCGGCAGATGGTCGCGGACCAGCTGACCAAGCTCGGTCGGACCAGGGAAGCCCTCGAGCAGTTGCAGCTGTTGTTCGAACGCTACGAGGCCATGGGGGACGATGCCCTGGCGGCTGCGACGCTCGCGCGCATGCGGGCGATCGATCCCGCCGTTGAGCCGCTGCGCCGAGGCCCGAGTCGGCTGGCGAACTTGCAGGGCCTGGTGTTCCTCGACCTCGATGACGCACCGGCACCACGGCGGACGGCTCCGGGGTCGCCACCGCGCGCGGCAGCGCCCGAGCCGCCGCCGCCACCATCGCCGCCGGTCCCACCTCCGGTGGCCCAGGTCGCTCCGCCGCAGGCGCCGCCACCGGCCGAGCCGCTGCCCTTCGTTCCCATGATGGACGGCGTGGCCGACCAGCCGCCGCCGGCCTCGGCCGCCGCACCTGAGGCCCCGCAGGCGCGCGCGACCGCAGAGTGGCTGGCCGGCTTCGAACCCACCCGGTTGACCGACGACGAGCTGAGCGCTGCGCCCGGCGACACACGGCTTCGTCCCGGCGATGACGCGCTGCTCGGCCTGGAGCCGACCGCCTTCGACCTGGGGACCTTCGGTGAGACGACGCCGACGGTGGAGTCCGAGGCAGGCGCGGAGGCGCTGTACGACGACACGCTGCCGACGTCGCCGACCCCCGAGCTGGTGTTCCTCGACGCGACGGATCCAATGACCCCAGCGGACGTGACTGGTGCGCCCGAAGCGGTGGGGGGCACAATGCTCCCGGTCGAAGCGTCAGAGGGCTCCAGTCTCGACGTCATCCTCGACCCGACCATGCTGGACGACCCCGCGTCGGCGCTGGGCTGGTCGCCGGAGGCAGCGCCGCCGGAGGCCGACTCGTCGCCCGCCACCGCAGACGCCGCCGCACCGGCGGCGCTGGGGGGACTCGAGTTCATCCGTACGGACGACGTCGGCACGGATGACGCGGATCACGCGGGGCCCTCGCCCGAGCCGCTGACGGAGTTGTCGGGCCCGCCGATCGCCGAGGACGCTGCCGAGCCGACCATCGATCTGCTCACCGATGCGCCGATCGACGAACAATCGTTGCCCGGACTCGCGGCGCGCGTGGAACGCGACCCCTCGGATTGGTGGACGCGGCGGCTGTTCGGGGAGCGCTTGCTGGCCGACGGGGAGCAGCACCGGGGCACGCAGGAGCTCGAGCGGGCCATGGAGGGGCTCGAAGGCGCCGGCGATCTCGGTGCCGCCAGCGAGGTCGCCGAGACGCTGGCCGTGCTGGCGCCCGACGACGTGCGGTTGCATCAGAAGCGGGTCGAGTATGCGGTCCGCACCTCCGATCGCGGCCGACTCATCGAAGCCTACCTGGCATTGGCGGCGGCGCTGCGGCAGTCGGGCCAGTCGGACAAGGCACGCGTCGTCTATGCGCGCGTGAGCGAACTCGCGCCGGGCGACACGCGTCCGGCCCTCGCGCTGCGCGCGCTGGACCCACCGCCGCCGCGCCCGGCGACGCCCGGCATTCCCACGCCTGCGGAGTCCCGGCGTACGACGAGCCGCAAGCGCTACACCACCGAGTCGCCGGTGGTCGAGGAGCCCCCGCAGGACCCGCTGCCGGGGGAGACCGCGCCCGTGACGGACGAGGACTTCGTGTCGCTTGGCGACTGGCTCCGTGAGGAGGATGGCCCCAAGTCGACCCGCATGGTCGTCGACGAGGAGGCGCCGTCGGGAGACGAGGATGCCGACTTCCGCGACATGCTCCGCAAGTTCAAGCAGGGCGTCGCGGACAACGTCGACGATGCGGATCACGAGAGTCACTACGACCTCGGGATCGCGTTCAAGGAGATGGGGCTGGTCGACGAAGCCATCGCCCAGTTCCAGAAGGCCCTGCGGGGGGCGAGCCACCGGGCGCGCACCTACGAGGCACTGGGCCAGTGCTTCACGCAGAAGGGCCAGACGCAGGTCGCGATGACGATCCTGCAGCGCGCGCTCTCGGAGCCGGGGGTCGGTGACGACCAGTTGGTGGGGGTCCTCTATCTGCTCGGCGATGCCGCCGCGTCGCTCGGCCGCGTGCCCGAGGCGATCGGCTATTTCCAGCGCGTGTTCGCGGTGGATATCACGTTCCGTGACGTCGGGGACCGGCTGAACGAGCTGGAACGGGGGACCGCGTGACCGACGTGCATCGCCTGCCGGTCGCGACGGTCGCTCCCGCACTCGCCGAGATCCAGTTGCCGGTCCGCGATCGGCTCGACCAAGTCCCCGACGAGATGTGGCGCATCGTGTCGGACCCGGGCGACGCGCTCATCCGGGACGTGAGCCGTCATCTGATGGGCATGCGCGGGAAGCTGCTGCGCCCCACGCTCACGTTGCTCGCGTCGTCCATCGAGGGCACGCCGCAGCCGCGCGCGCTGCCGCTGGCGGCCGTCGGCGAACTGATCCATCTCGCGACGCTGGTGCACGACGACTCGGTCGATCACTCGGTGCTGCGGCGCGGGCGGCCCACGGTGAATACGCTCTTCACGCACCAGGTGGCGGTCATCTTCGGTGATCACCTCTACGCACGCGCCGTCGCGGAGCTGGCCCGCCTCGACGAGCTGGAGCCCATCCGCGTGCTCTCGATCGCGTCGGCCAGCATGACCTTGGGCGAATTGCGTCAACTGGCGTCCTACGACGCCCTGGCGTTCTCGGAGACCGAGTACGACCGCCTGATCCAGGCCAAGACGGCCTCCCTGCTCGGCGCGGTCTGCGAAGTCGGGGCACTGGCTGGTGCGCCGGGGCATCGGACGGCGATGCGGCAGTTCGGGGAGCGTCTGGGCATGGCGTTCCAGATCGCGGATGATCTCCTGGACTACACGGCCGAGGCTGCCGTGACGGGAAAGCCGAGTGGGCTCGATCTGCGGGAGCACAAAGTCACCCTGCCACTGATCGCGGCGCTCCGGGAGATGTCACCGGCCGCGCGGTCGCGCGTGGAGGCCCTGTTCGCCGATCCCACGCCGGGTGACGTGCTCATCGAGGAAGTCGTCGGCATTGTGACAGAGTGCGGCGGTCTGGAGTACGCCCGGCAGCGTGGGGACTCGTTCGCGCAGGAGGCGGAGGAAGCCCTCGCCACGCTGCCGCCGGGCCCCATACGCACCGCCTTCACCGATACCCTGAGCTACGTGCTCGAGCGACGCTGGTAGATGGCAACTTCCGGTTCTGCAAAGCATCGTCCCGCGTTTCACCTCCTCGTCCTCGCGGCGGGCTTCGTCACGGGCGGCCTGTTCACGGCGGCGGCGCGGCGCTGGTTGCCGCCCGGGGCGGTGAAGGAATTCCTCACGACCGGCGTCACGCCGTCGCTGGGGCCTTTGCCTGTGGACCTCGTCATCCTAAGTTTCAGCATCGGGCCGGTCGTCCTCGACGTGTCGCTGCTCAGTCTGGTCGGCGTGCTGGTCGCGTACCTGGTCGCCCGTTCCCTCTTCTAGGAGGCAGTATGCCGTTCAATCTTGGGATGGGCGAGATCGTTCTCATTCTCGCCATCGTGTTGCTGTTCTTCGGGGCCAAGCGGATTCCGGAGATCGCCGGCTCGTTCGGCAAGGGGATCAAGGAGTTCAAGAAGAGCATGAACGACGTGCAGCGGTCGATCACCGAGCCGGAAGGCGGGAACGAGCGCCTGGGGTCGCCCCCGGTGACCGACGTCCAGCCGACGGTGGACAGCACGCGCGAGCCGAAGAAGCTGCTCAACTGACGGTTCGGCACCCGCGGTCGGGCTGACGCGCGGGTGCCACGCGGGAACGAAACAGGGGCGGTGGTCCGGATTCGGACCACCGCCCCTCGTCGTTCGGTCACGCGCGGCGTGCTATTGCGACGCGCCCTGCTGACGCAGCGTCCCCATCACCTTCGCGCGCCGATCCTCGACCTTGGCGGCATCGCGGAGCGCCGCGAGGTACTGCCGCACGCGCTCCTGCTGCAGGCGCTCCGTGAAGGTCGCGCGCTGCTGCTCCAGTTGGCCGTTGAACGTCTCGCGCGACGCCTGCTTGCGCTCGTCCACGCGGATCACGTACGCGCCGTCCTCGGCGACGATCGGCTCGCTCACGGCGCCGACCGGGAGCGAGTGCGCCGCGCCCACCACCGGGCTCAGCTGCCCGAGCCCCGCCACGAACTGCGTGCGCGTGAAGGGTCCGGTCCGCACGACCTCCAGTCCGGCCGCGCTGGCAGCCGCCTCGAACGAGGCCGCCGCGGCAGACGAGGCGAACTGGCGCGCATTGGGCAGCAGGGCCTCGATCGCCTTCTTCGACGCGAGGTACTTGCGGATGTCCTCCTTGACGGCGCTGAGCGGCTGCTCGCCGCCCCGCACCACGGAGTCGAGACGCGCGACGAAATAGGCGTCGTCGCCATCGAGCAGGTCGGAGACCTCGCCCACGGCGGCGCCGCTGGTGGTCGCCCACTGCGTCAGGCCGGGGAGCACCAAGCCGTTGGTCGAGATGCCGCGACGACCCTCGATCAGGTTGAGCGTGACCAGGGGAATCCCCAGGGCGGCGGCGGCGCTGTCCAGCTTGGCGGGGTCCGTGGCGTTGGCCGCCATGCGGGCGGCCTGGTCGGCAAGACGGTCCGTTGCGGACGCACGCGCTTCGGCCTGGCGCACCCGCAGGAGGATGTGACGCGACGTGACGGAGTCACCGGTCCGCGCCTCCATCTTGACGAGGTGCCAGCCGAACTGCGTCAGCACCGGCTCGGACAGTTGGCCCGGGCGCAGCGCGTACAGCGCCGTCTCGAAGGGCGCCACGAAGCGCCCGCGGCCCCCGCTGCCCAGCGAGCCACCGTCGGCGCCGGACACCGAGTCATCGGACACCTCGCGTGCCACTGCCTCGAAGGACTCGCCCGCCAGGATCCGGTCGCGGATCGCCACGAGCTCATCGCGCGTCGCGGCCGTGTCTTCGGCGGTGGGCGTCCGCGGGATCACGAGAGCCGCGACCGTTGCGCGCGTGGCCGTGGTCAGGCGCCGCCGGTTCTGGTTGTAGTAGGCCGTGATCTCGGCGTCGGTCACCTTGGACAGCTCCAAGCTGTCCGCACCGGGTTCCGGACGGAACGCCACGTACGAGACCGCCGCACTGTCCGTCTGATCCGAATAGACCTGCCACAGACGCCAGTCGGACACGAACGCCTCGCCGGCGACCTGCTGGTAGAGCTTGATGCGCGGGATCTCGGACCGGTAGTAGGCCTCCAGTTGCGCCAGGGTCCCCTGCTGCCGGGCGATGGGGCTGGCCAGGAAGCGCTGCCACTTGTCCGCGTCGAAGCGCCCGTCGGTCTGCAGGTCGGGGTTCTGCTGGATCGCGGGCGGGGGGGAGTAACGGGCCGCGTCGACGATTTCCTCGTCGAGGACCTTGATGCCCCGGCGCTTGTACTCGCCGTCGAGCAGGACCTGCAGGACGAGTTCGTCGAAGGCCTGCTGCTCGAGCTGGGCCCGCTCGTCGAGGTCGAGACTCCGCCCCTGCTGGGCCTCCTGCTCGGCGACGAGCCCGTTGGTCGCGTTCAGCCACGACACGTAGGGGATCTCCGTGCCATTCACCTTGGCAATGGCCGTGCCCTGCGTGACCGGCTGCACCCCGAGCAGGCCCGAGGTGTCGACGAGGAGGTACCCGCCGATGAACGCGGCGAGCAGCACCCACATGATGTACTTCCCGGCGCTCCGCATGTCCTGCAGCACGGCGCGTCACTCCTGATTGTCTAGCGATGGATTCGGCCCCCGGTTCCGGCGCGTGTGCCGAGAGGGCAAGAGCCTCAAAACGTACCCGATTGGGTGCCCTAAAATCAAGCGGCGCGGTCACCCTCCGATTTGACCACCCTCGCGAAAGTGTGCTATCTTCGGGCACCGAATCGTCCTGCGTTCGGTACCCGAGTGTCCACGGAGGACTGCGGTTGGGAGTCTCGCCCCGTCTTGACGAACTGCGGAAGCGCTACGAGGAGAACCCCCGACGGTTCTTCGCGCCGCTGGCCAATGAGTATCGGAAGTCCGGCGACGTCGAGCGCGCCGTCGACCTCTGCCAGCTCCACCTCGCGGACGCGCCCGCCAACCTGTCCGGACAGATCGTCTTCGGGCAGTCGTTGTTCGACGCGGGCCGCTACGAGGACGCCCGGCAGCCGTTCTCCATCGCCGCCCAGCTCGACCCCGAGAACCTGATCGCGCTGCGGCACCTCGGCGACATCGCCCGCTTCCTGGGCGCGCCGGGCGAGGCCGCCACCTGGTACCAGCGCGTACTCGAGGCGGATCCCCGGAACGAGGAGATCGGGGATCTCCTGCGGGAAATGACGGCAGCACAGGCGCCCCCTGCCGCGGTGGTTCCCGCAGCGCCCACCGCCTCGCCCGACGTGGCCGCCGAGGCTACGCCAGCGCCCTTCGATGCGGACCCGCCCGGGGGGCTCGAAGGTCCGGATGCGCATCTGTCCATGGGGGTCGTGCTGCCGGTCGAGGCCGGGGACCCCACCGACCAGCGCGCGCCGGTCGGGCTGCTCGCAGGGCACGAGCCGACCGCGGTGCTTTCCGACGCACTGCACGCCGCGCCGCTGGACGACCTGCCCGTGCACGTGATCGAGCTCGGCGAGGCCGACCCTTTCGGGTTCGCGCCGCGGCCAGCCGACCCGCTGCCCGAGGACCACGCCGTCGACACGTCGTTGCCGACGGCGACGGACGCCCCGTCGCTGATCGACATCGAGGCGGCGTTCGCGATGCCCGAGGTCGGGACCTTCGCCGATGGCCGCGAGGGCGCCCCGCTGGACGTCGACCTTGGCGTCGACATGTCGGCTGGCAGGGGAGCACCCCCCGCTGCCGACGACGGGACCGAGTTCGGGATGCTCGGTGGCGCGGGGTCGGACGACGGGGTCCTGCCACCGCTTTCCGCCGCGCCCGTGTCGGCATCTGCGGACGAAGACATCGGGTTCCCGGAGCTGCCAGAGACACCGGTCGATGCGTCCGTCGATCTGGCGCCACTGGACGAGTCCGTCGACGTGTCGCTCGGCTTCGGGGCGCTGGAAACGGACGCGCTGGAGACGGACGGCCTCGACCGGCCTGCCGAGGGGGTGACGTTCGGGGCCTCCGATCCGTTCGGTGACGCCGTTGCAGCCGTCGTTGCCGGTGATGACACCCCCGCGGTGGTCGAGCCGGACGACCCGCTGCCGGACGTCGTGGTGGAGCCGACGCCTGGTGCGTTGGATGCGCTCCTCGACTTCGACGAGCAGGCCGCGCTCGCTGCGCAGGATGCACTGCTGGAGTTCGAGCCGCCGTCCACGCCGCACGCGTACGACGACGACCTGTTGGACTTCGGGGACGAGTTCGAGGTACCGGCGGCGTCGGCGACGCAGGCGGAGGAGCCGTCCGCGGAAGAGACGCACGCGGAGGAGGCGCCCGGCGCGTCGTCGCCCGCGCCGACGTTCGCGACCGAGACGATGGCCGAGCTCTACGTGCGGCAGGGCCTCGTGGCGGAAGCCATCGGCGTCTATGAGGCGCTGCTTGCCCAGCGGCCGGGCGACCCGGCGCTGCTGGAGAAGCTCGCGGCCCTGCGGCCTGCGGCGCCGACGCCCGGCGCGGCTGATGCGGCCCTCGCGCCACAGCCCCTGGCGGTCGACTTCTTCGCGGCACTGGTCACGCGGCAACCGACAGGGTCGGCGCGTGGCATTGCGGCGTTGCCGACCGCGGCTCCGGTTGCTGCGGAGCCCGTGCGTGCGCCCGGCGTGGACGATGCGCGTGCCGCGGTCCTTGCGGCGGCGTTCGCGCCGATCGTCGCGGCGACACCCGCGTCGGTATCCGCGTCGAGGGCCGTGACGCCGCTCACGCCACGCCGCTCGGTCGAGCAGGCGGTCGAGGGCCAGCCACCTGTCCCTCCCACGGCCGCGCGCTCCGAACGTTCCGCGGCGGACGAAGCGCCGCCGCCGCGCCCATCCGCCGCGATCACGTTCGACCAGTTCTTCGCGCCGTCGCCGCCGGCAACGCCGAGCGCGCCACCGCCGCCGCCCGCACCGTCGGGGTCCGCCGCCAGTGACGATGATTTCCAGGCGTGGCTTTCCGGGTTGACCAAGCCGTGAAGATCGCGGTGCTGCATGGCCCCAACCTCAACCTGCTCGGCACGCGGGAGCCTGCGGTGTACGGCACACGGACGCTCGCCGACATCGAAGCGGACCTGGCCCGCGTGGCTGCATCGCTCGCCGTCGAGCTGCGCTGTGCGCAGCACAACGGCGAGGGCGCGCTGGTGGATGCGGTGCAGGCGCTGCGGGGGCACGCGGACGGCATCCTCATCAATGCGGCGGCCTACACGCACACCTCGCTGGCGATCCGCGACGCCCTCACGGCCGTGGCGATCCCGTTCGTGGAGGTCCATCTGTCGAACATCTACGCGCGCGAGCCCGAGCGTCGGCACTCCGTCCTGGCGTCGGCGGCCGTGGCCGTGGTCGCCGGGTTCGGCGGCACATCGTACGAACTCGGGTTGCGCGGGCTCGTCGCGCACCTCCGTCACTGAGCATCCCGTGACGGACACACGGGCCTCCCGCGTGGAGGCGCTTCGGCGTGCGCTCGCGCTCCAGCAGGTGGACGCGCTGCTCGTGACGGCGCTGCCCAACATCCGCTATCTCACCGGGTTCTCCGGGTCCAATGCCCTGGTCCTGGTGCGCGAGGGGGAGCTCCTGCTCCTCACGGACTTCCGCTACCAGGAGCAGGCTGCGCTCGAGGTCGAGGCGTCGGTGCGCGTCGTCATCGAGCCGGTGTCCCTGTGGACGCGGCTGTGGCAGCTCCTGCCGCAGCGCCCGGGCGTGCTGCGCGTCGGGTTCGAGTCGGCGCATCTGCTGCACCAGGACTTTCAGCGTCTGGTGGAGCAGGGGGCTCGCTGGTCGTGGAAGGCGCTGGTGGACGTCGTCGAGTCGCTGCGCGTGGTGAAGGACGCCGGCGAGGTCGGGCACATCCGCACCGCGGCGGACATCGCCGTCCGTGCCCTGGAGCGCACGCTCGGGCAGGTCCGGCCCGGGCTCAGCGAACTGCAGGTGGCGGGCATCCTCGAAGGGGCGCTGCGTGACGAAGGGAGCGAGGGGTTTCCGTTCGAGACCATCGTGGCGGCAGGGCCGCGGTCCGCCCTGCCGCACGCGCGGGCCACGACGCAACCCATTGCGCGGGGCGACTTCCTGCTGATCGACTTCGGCGCGATCCACGCGGGCTATTGCTCGGACATCACGCGCACGATGGTGGTCGGGCGTGCGTCGGACGCCCAGCGGGACGCGCACGAGCTGGTGCGCGGGGCGCAGGCGGCGGCGGTGGCGGGGGTGCGCGGGGGGATGACCGGGCGGGATGCCGACGCGCTTGCCCGGCAGTACATTGAAGCAGCAGGATGGGGTGAGGCCTTCGGCCACTCCCTCGGACACGGTATCGGGCTCGAGGTGCACGAGGCCCCCCGGCTGGCGCGCACGTCGGACGCGTCGCTCCCTGTCGGGGCGGTCGTGACCATCGAGCCCGGGGTGTATCGCAGCGGCTGGGGCGGGGTGCGCATCGAGGACGATGTGGTGCTGACCCCGACCGGTGCCGATGTGTTGACGCATTTCCCGCGGCAGCTGCTGGAGCTCGACTGAGTCCCGGTTGACACTATGACATCGCCTTCGATGATCGACCTTCGCTACGTCAAGAAGCTGATCGAAATGCTCGACGAGTCCACGGTGGACTCGATCGAGATCACCGGTGACAAGGGGATGAAGATCCGCTTGTCCAAGACCCCGACCGCGCGCGGCGGGATGACCATGGCGCCCGCGCTGCAGATGGCGCTGGACGCCCCCCGGGCCGCCTCCACCACGCCGCCGTCGGTGCCGGCGAGCGATGCCGCTGCCGCGCCGCCGCCGCCGGCCAAGTCCTCGCTCCTCGACGTGAAGTCCCCGATGGTCGGCACGTACTACTCCGCCCCGGAGCCGGGGGCCAAGCCGTACGTGGCCGTCGGCGACCGCATCAAGAAGGGGCAGGTCCTCTGCATCATCGAAGCGATGAAGATCATGAACGAGATCGAGTCCGAGTTCGACGGCGTGGTGCGCGAGGTGATGGCCGAGAACGCGCATCCGGTCGAGTACGGGCAGGTCCTGCTGCGCGTCGACCCGAATGGGTAACCCGGTCCCGGCATCGCCTGGGGGCGCTGCGGGGGGGGCTGCGCCTCCCGCGCCGCCGTACAACTACAAGGCGGTGCTGCAGGCCATGGTGCAGCGGAACGCGTCCGATCTGCACCTCAAGGTGGGCCGGCCGCCCATGCTGCGCATCAACGGCGACCTGGAGCCGCTGGAGCTGCCGCAGTTGACGCCGCTGGACCTGCGCTCGGTGGGGGAGCAGATCGTGCCGCCCAAGCAGCGCCGGGAGTTCGACGCGGACCGCGAGGCGGACTTCGCCATCGGCGTGCCGGGCATCGGGCGGTTTCGCGTCAACGTGTATCAGCAGCGCGGCTCGATGGCCTATGCGTTCCGCGCCATCGCGTTCCAGGTCGCGCAGATCGCCGACCTGAACCTCCCGAAGATCCTCGAGGAGATCTCGCTGCGGCCGCGCGGGCTGGTGCTGGTCACGGGGATCACGGGGTCGGGCAAGTCCACGGCGCTGGCCTCGATGATCCAGTACATCAACGAGCAGCGCCGGGCGAACATCATCACGATCGAGGACCCGATCGAGTTCCTGCACCGCGACGTCAACTGCAACATCAATCAGCGCGAGGTCGGCACCGACACCGGCAGCTTCGCGCAGGCGCTGCGCCGCGTGCTGCGGCAGGACCCCGACGTCGTGATGGTCGGGGAGATCCGCGACGTCGAGACGCTGGAGATCGCGCTGAAGGCGGCCGACACGGGACACCTGGTGTTCTCGACGCTGCACACCACCGACGCGACGCAGACCATCAACCGGGTGCTGTCGTTCTTCCCGCCGCACCAGCAGGCGGACGTCCGCTTCTCGCTCTCGACCGCGTTGCAGGCGGTCATCTCGCTGCGGCTGGTGCCGCGGGCCGACAAGCCCGGGCGCGTCCCGGCCTGCGAAGTGCTCATCAACACCGCCGCGGTGCGCGAGAACATCCGTGACATCAACAAGTCCCTCAACATTCCCGACCTCATCAAGGAAGGGACGATCCAATACGGCATGCAGTCGTTCGATCAGTCGTTGATGCAGTGGTACAGCCGCGGCGTCATCTCGTATGACAGCGCGCTCTTCTACTCGACCAACCCCAGCGAGTTCGCGCTGCGGATCCAGGGGATCGCGGGCACCAGCGACACCAGCTGGGACGGCTTCAGCAGCGGGGAGTCCCAGGGCTGATGCCGCTCTTCAAGAAGGTCCTCATCGCCAACCGCGGCGAGATCGCGCTGCGCGTCATCCGCGCCTGCCGCGAGCTGGGCATCCAGACGGTGGCCGTGTACTCCGAAGCCGACCGCGAATCGCTGCACGTGCGCTTCGCGGACGACGACGTGTGCATCGGGCCGGCGTCGGCCAAGGAGAGCTACCTCAACATCCCGCGGCTGATCGCCGCCGCCGAGATCACCGGCGCGGACGCGATCCATCCGGGCTACGGCTTCCTGGCCGAGAACGCCGGCTTCGCCGAGATCTGCGCGGCCAGCGGGATCACGTTCATCGGGCCGACGCCGGATCAGATCCGGACGATGGGCGACAAGGCCGCCGCCCGCAAGGCGATGATCGCCAACGACGTGCCGGTGGTGCCGGGCACGCCCGGCGGCGTGGACGACGTGGACGAGGCGCTCGCCTTCGCGGAGGGCATCGGCTTTCCCGTGATCATCAAGGCCGCCGCCGGGGGCGGCGGGAAGGGCATGCGCGTGGCGCGCGACGCCGACGACTTCGCGCGCTCGTTCCAGCTCGCGCGGTCCGAGGCGCTCAGCGCCTTCGGCAACGGCGAAGTGTACGTGGAGAAGTACCTCGAGCGGCCGCGGCACATCGAGTTCCAGATCATCGGCGACACGCACGGCAACGTCATCCACCTCGGCGAGCGCGACTGCTCCGTGCAGCGCCGCCACCAGAAGCTCGTCGAGGAGGCGCCGTCGCCCGCGATGACGCCCGCGCTGCGTGAACGCATGGGCGCCGCGGCCGTCAAAGGGGCCAAGGCCATCAACTACGTTGGGGCCGGCACCATCGAGATGCTGCTGGACAGCGACGGGTCGTACTACTTCATGGAGATGAACACGCGCATCCAGGTGGAGCACCCGGTGACGGAGATGCTCACGGGCGTGGATCTCGTGA
>CAYSFN010000019.1:0-31081 GCA_964430045.1 uncultured Gemmatimonadaceae bacterium | reverse complement strand
CATCTTGAGCATCCCGGCCTTCTCGAGCGCGTTCATGTCGTACTGCGTGACCACGACGCGCTCGTCGCTCCCGCTGCCCGAGCCCTTGGACTCCTGCGTGCAGACCGGCACATACTGGTCCAGCGGTCCCGGGGCGATGACGATGCCCGCCGCGTGGATCCCGGCGTGCCGCGACAGGCCTTCGAGCGCCATTGCGTAGTCGAGCAGTTGCCTGACGCGCGGGTCGTTGGCGTACTGCGCCTTGAGCTCCGGGATCTTCTCCGTGGATTTCCTGATGTCGAACCCGTCGTTGGGTCCGTTCGGGATCAGCTTGGCGATCGCGTCGGTCTCGGCCGGCGTGAAGCCGAGCACGCGGCCCACGTCCTTGACCGCGGCGCGCGACTTGAGGGTGCCGAAGGTGATGATCTGCCCCACGCAGTCGCGGCCGTACTTGTCGCGCACGTACTCGATCACTTCGCCGCGCCGTTCCTCGCAGAAGTCCACGTCGATGTCGGGCATCGACACGCGCTCGGGGTTGAGGAAGCGCTCGAAGAGCAGGTCGTACTTGATGGGGCAGACGTCGGTGATGCCGAGCGCGTAGGCGACGAGCGACCCGGCGGCGGAACCGCGGCCGGGGCCGACGGGGATCCCGCGGTCGCGGGCGGCCTGGATGAAGTCGGCCGTGATGAGGAAGTAGCCGGCGTAGCCCGTCCCGGTGATCACGCCCAGCTCGAACTCGAGGCGCTCCTGATGCAGGGCGGGGAGCGGCGTGCCGTAGCGCCGGTGCGCGCCGGCGGTGGCCAGTTGCACCAGGAGGTCGTTCTCGGAGGCGACGCCGGTCGGCAGCGGGAACGCCGGGACGTGGTACTTCTTGTCGAACGTGATGTCGACCGCGTCGGCGATGCGCAGCGTGTTCTCGAGCACGTCGGGGCGCGTCGGGAAGTGCTCGCTGATCTGTCCGTGGTGCTTGAAGTAGAGGCCGTTGTCATACTTCATCCGGTCCGCATCGGCGCGGTCCTTCTTGAGCCCGATGCAGAGCAGGATGTCGTGTGCGTCGTGGTCGTGCTCCGAGAGGAAGTGCGCGTCGTTGGTGGCCACGACGGGGAGTCCCATCGTCGCGGCCAGGGCGAAGACCTTCTCGTTGAGGCGGCGCTGTTCGCCCGCCTGGTGGGCCTGGACCTCGAGGTAGTAGCGGTCCTTGAAGACCTCGGCGTACCAGGCCGCAGCGTCGCGGGCCGCCTCGTCGTTGTTGGCCAGCAGGTGCTGCGCGACCTCGCCGGCCATGCAGGCCGAGGAGACGATGATCCCCTCGCTGTACTGGGCCAGGAGTTCGCGGTCGACGCGCGGCTTGCCGTAGAACCCCTCGGTGTAGGCCAGCGAGGTCAGGCGCACCAGGTTCTGGTATCCCACACGGTCGCGGGCGAGCAGGACGAGGTGGTAGTATGCCTTGTCGCCGGCGGCGGCCCGCACCCGGGACCGCCGGTCTCCGGGCGCGACGTACGCCTCCATCCCGATGATCGGCTTGAGCTTCGCCTTGCGCGCCTTTTCCTGGAACTCCCACGCGGCGTGGATATTCCCGTGATCGGTGATCGCGAGCGCGGGCTGCTCGAACTCCAGCGCGCGTGCGACGAGGTCGTCGACGCGGTTGGCGCCGTCGAGGAGCGAATACTCGGAATGACAGTGGAGGTGTACGAACGACATGGATTCGAAGAATAGCGTCTGCGTGTGCGTCGTGAAAGGCGTGGCGGGTTGTGCCGTCCGAGCGATATCTCCTTGACGTACAAGGACTTGCGCGTGCGTGCGTGCGTGCTCGGCCTCGCGGGGTGCGGGGCCGATCCGTCGTCGGCGGCAGTGGGCGACGGTTCGCTGCACGTGATCGCGGTGGCGGGGCAGGTGCAGGACGCGGTGGTGGGGGCGCGGGTCGAGACGCCGCTGGCCGTACGGGTCGAGGACCGGTCCGGGGCCCCGCAGGTGGGCGTCGTAGTGCGTTTCGCCCTGACGCGCGGCGACGGAACCTTCACGGACCGTGCGACGCGCACCGGCAGCGACGGTGTGGCGCGGACCGAGCTGCGCGTGCTTGGCCTGCCCGGCGATACCGTGCGGGTCGTCGCGACCGTCGGTGCGCAGCGGAGTGCCGCGTTCCGCGTCGCGCTGCTGGCGGGACCGGCCGTGTTGCGCGTGGAGGCGGATGCACTGCAGAGCGGCGCGGTGTTCACCATCCGCGGCGAGGCGCTGCACAGCGAGGCCATGCCCGGCCGCGTGACGGTGGATGGGATCGAGGCGCAGGTGGTCGCGGCGAGCGATTCCGTGCTGCAGGCGCTGGTCCCCGCATGCCTGACGCGCGACGAGGTGTGGGTGACCGTGCGCCGCGGGGGCGGGCGCTCGCTCCCGCGGCCGGTCGCACACCGACCGGCCGCGGCCACGGTGACCCTGGCGCCCTTCGAGCACGTGACGCTGGATGCGCGTGGCGAGGCGGGCTGCGTGGTGCTGCCCGGGGACGGTGCGCAATACCTCATGGTCGCGCAGTTCGACGCGGGGTCGGAGCACGTGCGCGATGAGCGCGTGACCGTCGCGGTCACGCCGGGGGGCGCCGTGGCGGCGGATGCCGGACCGCTGCGGGGAGTGCGGGCGGCGTCCCTCGAACAGCCGGTGAGCGCGCGGACACAGTTCGAGCGCGCGTTGCGCGGGCGTGAGGCCCTTGCGGCGGGGTGGAGCACGACCCGTGCGGCGCTGCGCGCCGGCGCGGTGGTCCCGGCGGTCGGGGCGCAGCGCCGGTTCCCGGTGATCTCGGCCATTGACGGGTCGCGCTTCGACACGGTGACGGCGGTGCTGCGGTTCCAGGGCGCGCGGGTGCTGGTATGGCTCGACACCACGGCGGTCATCGGCGAGGAGTGGATGCAACCGGTCGGTCGCTGGCTGGACGGGGAGTTGTACGACGTCGGGGTCGGCAACTTCGGTTCGCCGCCGGACGTCGATGGCGATGGTCGCGTCCACATGGTGCTCACCCCGGTCGTGAACCGGCTGACCCCGGCCAACCAGTGTTCGCTGAGCGGCTTCGTCGCGGGCTTCTTCAGCGCCCACGACCTGTACCCCCAGGCCCCCAACGCCGCGGGTTCGGATGTGGTGTACGGGCACGTGCCCGACCCCGGCGGGCAGTGGGGGTGTCCCCACACGCTGTACTACTGGGGCCGCAATCTGCCGCTCGCCTTCGTGCACGAACTGCAGCACCTCATCAGTTTCAATGAGAAAGTGCTGCTGCGTCGCGGGCGCGAGGAGTCGGTGTGGCTCAACGAGGGGCTGAGCCACCTGGCCGAGGAGCTGGCGTCCCTCGTGCACGAGCAGCGGTATCCGCCGCCGTCCGGCCGGATGTCGCCGACGCAGCTCTTCCCCGACACGGCGGGTTGGTTCGTCCTGAACAACATGATCAACGCCTTCGTGTACCTGCGTGAGCCGTACAAGCATTCGCTGACCGCGTTGTCCGGCGGCGGCACGCTCGAGGAGCGTGGGGCGGGGTGGTTGTTCACCCGGTGGCTGACGGATCGCTTCGGTCCGGACATGCCGCGGCGTCTGGTGCAGAGTCCGCTGCGTGGTGCCACGAACGTCGCGGACCGCGTGGGGCGTCCCTTCGACCAACTGGCCGCGGAGTTCTCGCTGATGGGCTACGTCGATTCGCTGCCGGAGGTCCCACGCGCGGCGATCCCCGGTCCGCTGCGCTTGCAGTCACGGAACCTGCGGCAGTTGTTCGCGCGCCTGAACGTGATCATCGGCGTGCCCGAGTTTCCCGTGGAGCTCACCGAGTTGACGGTCGGGCAGAGTGCGACGGGGGTGTTGCGTGCGGGCGGCGCCATCTACACGCGCGTCACCGCACCGCAGGGCGCGCCCGTCTCCCTCCGGTTCACGCGCACGCCGTCGGGCGAGTGGCAGGGGGCGGATCGTCCTCGTCTGACCCTGTTCCGGCTCCCGTGAGTCGCGGACGACGATGCATGGGCTTGTTCTCCAAGCTCCTCCTCGGCGTCGCCGGGCTTGGCGCACTGCTCCTCGTGGTGACGCCGACGGGCCGTTACCTCGTGCGCGCGGGGTACGCAGAGGCCCGCATCCTGTGGCGGCGGACGCCGATCGACCGCCTGGTGAACGACCCGGCGACCGACGCGGCCACGCGCGCCAAGCTGCGGCTGGTGCAGGATGCACGCCGCTTCGCCGTGGACTCGCTGGGGCTGACGGCCGGCGAGTCCTTCACCACCTACTCGTCCGTGGACCGCGACACCCTGGTGCTCGTGGTCTCGGCGGCGTACCGCGACCGGCTGGCGATGCGCACGCGTTGGTGGCCCGTGGTGGGGCGCGTGCCGTATCAGGGGTACTTCGATTTCGCGCAGGCCCACCGCGAACGCGATGCACTGGAGGCGGCCGGGTTCGACGCCGAGGTCCGGCCGGCTTCGGCGTTCAGCACACTGGGCTGGTTCAACGATCCGCTGCTCAACACGACGCTGCGGGCGGACAGCGTGTCACTCGTTGAAACAGTGATCCACGAACTGGTGCACAGCACGGTGTGGATCGCGGGTGACGCAGTGTTCAACGAGAGCTTCGCCAACTTCGTGGGGGTGCACGGCGCGGCGTGGTTCTTCCGTGCGCGAGGCGACACGGTGGCGGCGGCTCGCGTGGCGCGGGGCTGGGCGCAGGAGCGCGTCCTCGGCGATTTCTACGAGCGCACGTACGCGGCGCTGCGCGCGGCCTTCGAGGCGCGGCCGGGCGACTCGCGGCGCGCGGCGCGCCTTGCCGTGCGCGACAGTGTGTTCGCGGCGGCGCGCCTCCGACTGACGGCCGACGTCGCGCCCGCGCTGGGCATTGCCGACACCGCGTGGGCGGCGGGCGTCCGCCTCAACAACGCGACGCTGATGGCGCGTCGCGTGTATCGCACGGGGCTGCCCCTGTTCGACGCGGTGCTCGCGCGCCACCAGGGCGACCTGCGCGCGGCGTGGGAGGAGATTGCGAAGGTTGCCGTCGAGGCGCCTCGTGGGGGGGCGTATGCGGCGGTGGAGATCGTGGGGCGCTGACCGCGCAGCCCCCGGCTCAGTCACTCGTCAGCCCGTGATCGATCGCATAGCGCGTCAGGCCTGGCACCGTCGCGATCCCGAGCTTGCGCATCACGTTCTCGCGGTGCGTCTCCACGGTCCGGTGCGAGATGCCCAGCTCCGCCGCGACCGCCTTGTTGGTCAGCCCGCTGGCGATGCCCCGCAGCACCTCGCGCTCGCGCGGTGTGAGCGGGTCCTCGCTGCGCGGAGCTGCCGAGCCCCGCCGGCCAAGCTTGGCACTGCGGTAGCGCTGGCCGCTGCGCACGGTCGCGATGGCCTCGCAGAGCTCCACCGCCGCATCATCCTTGAGGACGTAGCCGGCCGCGCCGAGCCGCTCGGCTTCGCGCACGTACTCCACGTCGCTGTGCATCGAGAGCACGATCACCTGCGCGCCGCCGCTGACTTCGCGCAGGCGGCCCATCACGGCCAGGCCGGTGGCGCCGGGCATCGAGATGTCGAGGATGATCAACTGCGGTTGCAGCGCGGCGGATTGCGTGACCGCGTCGGCCGCGGTGGCTGCTTCGCCGACCACCTGCACCGCGGGGTCGGCCTCCAGCAGGTGCCTGATCCCGGCCCGCACCACCGAGTGGTCATCGACCAGGAGGACGCGCCATGCGGTTGCGTTCACTCGGCCCCCTCGCCCGGCAGCGTGAGGTGCAACGTCGTGCCGCGCCCGTCGCCGCTGGTGACGCTGAGCGTGCCGCCGACGCTCAGTGCGCGCTCGCGCATTCCCGCGAGCCCCATGGCGCCGCTGCGGATGGCCGTGGGGGCGAAGCCGATGCCGTCGTCGGTGACCGTGAGTTGGACCATCTGTGGAGTATGGCGCAGGGTGATGTCGATGCGCGAGGCTTGGGCGTGGCGGACCACGTTGGCGAGTCCTTCCTGCAGGGCCCGGTACAGGATCAGTTCGGCCTCGCTGCTGAGCCGCGTGCGGGCTTCGTCCTCGACGGTGAACGAGGTCGCCAGCCCGCCGCGCTCCGCCACGTCGGTGACCACGGAGCGCAGGGCAGGCACCACCCCCAGATCCTCCAGCACCGCTGGCCGCAGCTCGTCCGTCACTGCGCGGATGGAGCGGATGCCCACGTCCACCAGGGTCAGTGCATCGTCCACGCGGCCCTGATCGGCGCTGGGGACCACGCGGCGGATGACGCCCAGCTCCATCTTCAGCGCGCTGAGCACCTGGGCCGTCTCGTCGTGCAGCTCGCGCGAGAGTCGCCGCCGCTGTTCCTCGTACTGCCGCACCATCTGCGCAGAGAGCCGTTCAAGCTCCGCGCTGCGCTCGGCGAGCTGATCGGTGAGCGTGGCCGTGGCCAGGGCGCTGCCCACCTGCTGGCCGAGCGCGGTGAGGAAGGACTCGTCGAGCGCCGCGAAGGGTGCGCGGGCCTCGCCGACGATGACCAGGGCGCTCCGCGGTCCGTCGGCGTCGCCGACGGGGAGCAGGGCGGCGAAGGGCAGTTGCAGGTGGCCGTCGGGACTGCTCCAGGTGTCGTGCATCGTGGCGCTGCCGCGGCGGAGCATCGCATCCAGCAACTGGTGCTCGGCGGGCGCGGGTTCAGCGCCGGTCCATGCCTCGCACGCGCCGGCGCCGCGCTCGAACCGTCTCGACTCCGCATGGTACAGGGCGGCCCCGCGCACACTGGGCAGTGTCAAGGGCCGGGCCAGCAGCGCGTCGAGCAGGGCCGAGCGGGCGCGGGGGCGCGCTTGCTGCAACTCACCGGAGAGTGCGGTGAGCGCGTGGACGCCGGCGCGCAGGTCGTCGGCCACGAGCAGGAGGATGCCCGCCCCGACTGCCAGCGCGAAGATGATGTCGAGGTAGTAGCCCCAGGGCACCCACGCGCCGCGGGCGCGGAGGATGGTGTAGTCCAGGTGGTGCACGCCCCAGAGCAGGAACGACACCGCGAGCACGCGCGCACCGAGCGAGCCGACGCGCGAGGCATAGCGCCAGAAGACCACCCCGGTGCTGAGCGTGGCGACGGAGAGGAAGACCACCGCGGGCAGCGCGGCCCAGACGAAGGTGTCCAGTACGTAAATGGCCACGTAGGACCACAGCGGTGGGAAGACCGCCGCAAGCACGAACCACCAGCGCACGCCGCCCCCATTGGCGAAGACCACGGCGGTGGCGAGCACGCCCAGCGCGGTCCATCCCGTGAGCACCTGGTGCCAGTAGAGCCAGATCCAGTTGCCGCCGAGCAGGAAGGTGAGGATGGCGCCAAGGCGGACGAGGTAGAGCGTCCAGGCGCCGGCCCACCAGGCGTAGACGGGCTTGTGGTAGTTGCGGTAGAGCAGCGCGCAGAGTCCGGCCAGGGCGGCGGTGACGACGACCTGGAGGATGGCGGCGCTGAGTTCATCGAGGCGACCGATGGGGGCGGCGGTCTCGGCGAGCTGGGGGAGGAGGGGCACCTTGGTAATGATGGCACAGGAGCCGGAATTCGGAAGATGGGCGGTGCGGTGAGTCGCTCGTCCCTGCGATTTCGGGGCTCTGCACGTTACGCGGCTTGACGGGCGGTGCGGGGTGGTGCTAAGGTAGGGCGGCCATGCGCAACGGACAACACAACCCCTTCTAAGGATGTGGAGGCTACAGTGAGTGTTCTCTCTCCTCGCACGCACGCGCCGGTTCGGGGGCGCGCGATGAGCCAGCGGGTGACGCGGAGCGCGCCCTAGATGGCGTGGGTTGTGGTTGGGAACGCGGACTGGGTGCCGAAGGCGCAGAACGCGCTTGCGGCACAGCCGGACGGCGCTTCGGTCTGCGTTACCGAGTGTGGGCACTCCCTCGTGTGGCCGCCAGGCAGTACTCGGCGCGGCGCCATCGTGTGTTGCGAGTGCTACGCATACAACGGTGACGAGCGGTGGTTCAAGGCGCTCACGGGCGCGACACGCGTGATCGCTGTCACGGCGCTCGGTACGAGCAGCATGCGGGTGGCATTGCGACTCGCTGCACAGTATCCGGCCTGTGACGTCCTGTTGCGGGACAGTCACGGCGAGGCCAGTGAGACACTCTTGCATCGTGCGACGCGGTTGTGGCGGCGTGCCTCAGCGTCGGCACATCTGCTCGCGACTCTGCCGGGTGTCGGCGCAGCAGGGCGACCGACCACGGTCGCGGCGGTCATCCTCGCCGCACAGGTCACGGCGAACGTATCGCGCACGGCCGCGATGCTCGGCGTGTCCGAAGTGACGCTCCGCGCGCATCTCGCCGCCGCAGGTTGGCCGCTGCCGCACGTGGCGTTGAACTGGTGCAATACGCTGCATGCGTTGTGGGACTTCACCGAAGAAGGGATTTCGCTGTCGACGCAGGAGTGCAGTACCTCGTCTCGCCGCAATCGCGGTGAGGCGTTGGCAAAACGCATCCGACAAGCGACCGGCCGCAGTGCCAAGGCGTGGCAACGGGATGGTGGGTATCGCGTCGCGGCCGAACACTTTCGAAATCTGCTGGTTGCTGGCGATTTTTGCTCTGGTGGTCGATTCAGTCCTTGTCCAAATTAGAGTCGTGGTGGACCTGGCTCACGATCGAGCCCCGGCAGCCACACTTCTCAGACTACAGGAGTGGACGATGAAGCGATGGGGAAGGTTGATCCGACTCGGCGCGTTCGCACTGATCCTCACGACGGCCGCGTTCCGCGGGCCAGCAGCAGCGCCCGAGCCCTGCTCGTGCGCTGCTGCGCATCAGGTCAGAGACTGGGCGGCGATGGACTGTGCCCAAGATGAGTACTGCGCAGTGCTGGAGACGTGCACCGTGTTCGAAGGGCACATCTCCTACTCCTGGACCTGCATTGACTTCGGCGATCTGCCGTGCACCGAGCAGTTCATGGAGTGGTGCGACTAGTGGCGCGGCCTGTGGGAGACTCACCGACGCCGGGTCGCTGGCGCGATCTGGCGTCGGGAGCCGCCACGGTGGCGATGCTGGTCATTTCCGCCGCCATGCTGTTCCGAACGGACGGGGGCGATGTTCCTGATGAGGAGACAATCGGCATCGGTGGCGGGAGGGATGTGGCCGAATGGCAACAGTTCACGGCTCCGGCCGACCTGTACCACGCCGCAGATGCAGCCGCGGTTCAGGTCGTTGTGTTCAGTGACTACCAATGTGCCGCGTGTCGTGCCCTGCACCGGGACCTCAGCGAACTGCTTGCCCACTCGTCTGGCACCGTGCAGGTCTCCGCGCGACACTTTCCGCTGCGCTCCTCAGGCACAACCTCTCTCGACGCGGCACGGATCGCCGTGTGCGCAGCGTCGAATGGGCAGTTTCCGGCAGTGCATGATGCACTGCTCGCATCGCCACTCACCAGCATTGCAGAGCAGATGAGTCGGTTGACTGCGCTGGCGGGATTTCCCGAACAGGCGGCCCTCGAGACCTGCATGCGCAGCGATGCCGTCGCAAGCCGACTCGCTGCAGATCAGCAGGCCAAGGACACGCTGAAGATCAGAGGCACGCCGTCGTACCTTGTCAACGGACGCCTCTACACCGGAGTGATGGCTCCAGCCGATCTCAAACGCATCATCGCGCAGGCCCATCTCATTTCAGCGCGTGCGGGACGTCCGTAAGTTTCCTGTGATGCTGGCCGCCGTCGTGCTGGTCGCCGCCGGGCTGATGGCTGAGCCGTCGTTGGCCGCTCCTGGGGGCGGCACAGCAGGTCGTGCCGCGTGGGCGCTGGATCTCGGCGTGATCGAGGACAGCGCCCACGCGGCATTCCGGCGCTTCGTGTGGGACTGGATGCGCATCCATCGCGCGAGTGAGAATGCGCGCAACGCGGGCGCGAACGAGGGGGTCAGCCGGGTGCATGACGATGTAGCCAACGCGGACCCGAGCCGTGGGCGCAAGCGGAGTTGGTGGGGAAACGCCCCGCCGTGGATGTTTGCCGCAACCTGCAAGGATTCGGCCGCCCACTCGATGGTACTGGGGTACACGTCGGCGCTGACATACCGGTTCCGGAGGTTCTCACCCGCGTCCGGGCTCATAGGGGCGTGCCCCACCGCGCTGGTCAGCCCCGTGCCTGAGGTCGTGGCCGATGGGACCGCCGACGGACAGTTGTTGCCGCGCTACCGTGCGCTGGCACGCAGTGTACGAGAGGGATTGCTGGTGTCGCTGGCGTCGCTCGACAGCGCTTCATCGCATCGCTCTGCACTGGTATCTGGACTGCGTGTCCTCATGCTGCTGGAGCAAGGGCGTCGCGAGGCCGCCGCCACCGCTGCGGCAACCTGCGCGGCGTCCGTCGAATGGTGCCGGACGCTTCGTCACTTTGTGGCGTTGCGGCACCTCCCGCTGGGGGCGGATGCGCCGTGGGAGGACGACCCACGGGGCGATCGGCTTTGGTGGCTGTCGGACCCGTTGTGGAGTGCGCCTGGCAATGAGCGACGGGCGGCGGCGTTCGTCCGTCGAACCGAGCTTCGGATCCGTCGAGGCATGGGAATCGACGAGTACTATGACTGGGATCCCTCGGTCCGCGGCGCGGCACTGGCCGCCGCGGTCGAGCACTACGGGTTTCCTGACTACCAGTGGTCCCTCGGATCCCACTTCGACCGCATCATGTGGCGCAGTGTCTTGTCCGGTCCTCCGGTGCGGGGGTCGATTGCGCCCTTCAAGTCAATGGAGTATTTCGACGACCGGGTCGCCCTGATGCCGCCGGAACACGTGCTGGCCTCGCCCTTTTCAGGGCAGCCGTGGTCGGTGACTCCGAGCGGTAGTTCGGGGTCGCCGTGGCGTCCCCAGGAGAGCATGCGGCTGCCCTTCGCCTTGGATGAGCTGCCGGGGCAGGTGGCCCTGTTCCGCCGGGATACCGCCGCCGTGGTCGCTACCGCCGTGCGGCTTCCTCCGCACGCGGCCGAGGTGCCGGGGCGCCCCGTGCGCCTGCTGGCCTCGCCCGGGCCGAACCTCATGCACGACGTGGTCGCTGCCCCACTGGGGGCTGGCTCCGTGCTAACCCTGCACGGGCCGCTCCCCTTTGCCCACGCGGTCATCGGGGTGGAGTATCCGCCGGACACAGCCTTGGGCGCCGCGGCCGGTCGGCTGCGCCTGGGCCTCACTGCGCCACCACCACTGCATGTCGGCGACTCACTCCCCGCGATCGCGACGCCGGTGCTGTTGCGCGAAGACGTGGGAGGCGAGCTCCCACTGCGCGGCGACACGGATGCCTTCGTCTCCATGGCGCCGGAGCGCACACTGCGCCGCGGTGCCCCGCTGACGCTCTACTGGGAGACCTATGGTGTACCCACGGATACCAGCGTCGAGCACGGCGTGTGGATGCAGCGCACGGACCGTCAGAGAACCCTCGTCCGACTCGGCATTCGGCTCAACCTGCGAGCCGATCCCAACACCCCGGTCGCGGTGTTCTGGTCGGAGCAGGGGCTCGGCGCACGCGCCATTGCGATCCCGAGCCGCCACACCACGGTGGTCGGTCGCAGCATGACGGTGCAGACCAGCCACCTCGTCCCGGGGCGCTATGTCATTGGGGTATCCGTGTCCCGCGACGACACCGTGACGCTGCTGGCCACTACCGACGTGGTCATCACGCCGTGACCGCCGCAGGCTGTGTGCGGTCCGCGCTGCTGAGCCTCGGCGTGCTCGCAGCTCCGCTGCTCCCGGCGCAGGCCCCAATGCCTGAGCAACCGACGCTGCAGACTGCCGGCTTCGTGGGTGCAGGGCCGAACAGGGCGTTCGTGCGAGAGGTTCGCGTGCTGGAGCGCAGAGCGGACGAGGTGTACCAGCGATTCCTCGTCGGCGACACAGTGTTCCACCCGGCGGACTACCTGCCCATCGTCCGGGCGCCTGGAGTGGACCTGCCCACGCGGGTTTCGCTGCGGCATGCACGCATCGTCTATGGAGGCGTGCTGGGTGCAGCCAACGCGGTCTCGCCGTTCGATGTGCGTGGCAAGGTCGCAGTGTTCCTTCCGCCGCTGAATGTGGAGGGTTCCCTTGTGCCCGAGGTGTGGCGCTACCAGGAGTTGCTGGAGCCCTACCTGTTGCGGGACACTGTCCTGGCGATCATCATCGTCGGCTTGGAACTGCTGTCGCCGCACGCGGAGGAGATGTTGCGTGCACCGGCCATCGTTCCACTGGTCACGGGTCGGCCGCGCGACTACCCTCCAC
Organism: uncultured Gemmatimonadaceae bacterium; assembly: GCA_964430045.1. Taxonomy (GTDB): domain Bacteria; phylum Gemmatimonadota; class Gemmatimonadetes; order Gemmatimonadales; family Gemmatimonadaceae; genus DASRAP01. Next base: position 18,955 of record CAYSFN010000019.1, on the reverse strand, counting down.
TCGTGCTGGTGCGACGACAGGTGGCCAGTTTTCTTCTCAACAACGATGTGGATGATGTGGCGCCGGGCTTCTTGTCGAGACACCTCGGGCACGACTACCCCACGGAGCTGTCCCATCTGCGTTTTCGCACCGAGGACCGTGTGCTCCCGCAGCGCACGTCGATGCTCGCCGCCGAACGGCCTGGACGGCGCGGCGAGGCGGGCGTGCTGTTGACGTCACGGCGCAGCGCGGACGTCATGCCAACGCAATCCTGGCTGCCGCTCGCTGAACGGCTGGCGAACGAGGAGGCGCTGCAGGCGCATCCCATCCGCGTCGCCGTCGTGGACTCCGGTGCCGCTGGGAGCGCAGCGCTTTCGCTGGCATTGCTGGAGGAGGATGGCCCCCGCCGCCGCCTCCACGCCCATGTCCACGTCGCACCGGCGATGGACAGGTGGCGCGACCCGCCGTGCGCATGGACCGTCCGTCGAGCCGACATCGCGTTGACCGTCGATCCGAGCGTTCCACCGGTCGAGGTGCTGCGCTATCTGCACGCGCCCACCTCGCCGCCGCCTGCACAGCCGACCCGGATTTCCCCCGGGATGTGGCGCTGCCCGAGCGCCGCGCCGATGGCTCGATAGTGGAACCGATCAGATTGGGCGCGCGATGCTTGCCACTTACTCAGAGAGTGAAACCATGAGCAGTCGTCGGCTGTTCTGGCGAGACAATGCGCTCGCGCTCGTGCTGGTCGCCACCGCTCTCGGGGCAGTATGGTCCGGCGGAGCCGTCGAGCAAATGATGCCGGTAACGCTGGTCGCGATCGCGAGTTGTGCCACCATCCTGTTCGTTCGGAGGCTCGGCGCTCAACCACCAACGGATCGCCGGGAAGGTCTATGGGTCGGCCTTGCGTGGGGGCTCATCGTGATGGCCGCAAATCGGCGTGTGGACACTGCGTCGTGGGGCACGGTCGAGATCGTGTTCGGGCTTCTGACCGCATCCCTCATGGCCACGACAGCGTTTGTTCTTGTGCGGCATACCCTGTCCCACTGGAGAAGTGGTGCCGCCGGCGCGTTGCCGTCGGTCGATGGGCAAGGGCCTGGCGTGGCGTAAGTTCCCGCTGATCACCCCCCGAACCGCGCCCTCAACCCCGCCCGCACATCCACCTCCGGCACGGCCCGCGCCCCCGGCGTCGGTTCGGGTGGCGGGGGCGGCTCCACCACCACGCGCTGCATCGTCTCGCGCACCCCGCGGTCCAGGAAGCGGCTGAGCTGGTCCATCCCGTAGTCCGCGCCACGCCGCGACGCATAGACGTTCACGGGGTACGACACGAACAGGTGGTCCCGTGCGCGCGTCAGCGCCACGTACATCAGGCGGCGCTCCTCTTCGATCTCCTCCTCGCTGCCCAGCGCGCGGCCCATCGGGAACCAGCCGTCCACCGCCCAGAGCACGAACACGGCGTCCCACTCGCGGCCCTTGGCGCTGTGCACCGTCGACAGCACCAGGACATCGTCTTCGCGCTCGCCCCCGAAGCCCAGGTCACTGGTGTGCTGCGGTGGCTCCAACGCCAGCGCGGAGAGAAACGCGCCACGGTCGGGGTAGCCCGCAGCGATGGTCTCCAGTTGGTCCAAGTCCGCCAGGCGCGGGTCGGCCCTGTCGTACTTCTCGCGCAGCAGGTCGTCATACAGCGCCCGCACGTGCGCAATTTCCGCCGCCACGCTGCGCTCGCGCGGACTCACCCCGCGGCGCAGCGTGGCCAGCAGTGAGACCAGCGCGCCGTGCGCGGCCTTGGCACGCGGCGGCGCACTGAAGGTGCCGAAGGCCGCCGCGTCCCAGGCGGCATCGGCCAGGGTCTGAATGGCACTGCGTGCCGTGCTGTCGCCCACGCCGGGCAGCAGCGTCAGCACGCGGTACCAGCTCACCTCGTCACGCGGGTTCTCGAGAATGCGCAGGAAGGCCAGCACGTCCTTCACGTGCGCCGCTTCGAGGAACTTGATGCCGCCCCACTTCTCGAAGGGAATCCCGCGTGCGGTGAGCTCGATCTCCAGGTCCGCACTGTGGAACCCGGCGCGGAACAGCACTGCCATCTCGCGCAGCGGCGTGCCCTCCTCGTGCAGCGTCAGCAGATGGTCGCACACGAAGCGTGTCTGCATGGCCTCGTCGCTGGCCGTCACCAGCCACGGCCGCTCGCCTCCCGTGCGCGCCGTCCACAGCTCCTTGGTGAAGCGCTCGGCGGCCCGCGAGATCAACGTATTGCTGGTGCCGAGGATGGGCTGCGTGCTGCGGTAGTTCTGCGCCAGCGTGACCAGCCGCGTGCCGGGCCACGTCGCCGGGAAGTCCAGGATGTTGCGGATGGTCGCGCCGCGGAACGCGTAGATGCTCTGTGCATCGTCGCCCACCACGGTGAGGTTGCGGTGCGTGCGGCACTGTGCGTGCAGCAGCCGGGCCTGCAGCGTGTTGGTGTCCTGGTACTCGTCCACCAGCACGTGGTCGTAGAGCGCGCGCAGCTCGTCGCCGATCCCGGGCGCTTCCAGCAGCGCGAGCCAGAACAGCAGCAGGTCGTCGTAGTCGACGAGGTTGCGCGCCGCCTTGCGCTCCGTGTAGTCGGCAAAGATGCGCAGGATCTCGGGCGAGAACTCGTGGAACTGCGGGTACTCGTCGCCAAGCAGTTGCTCGACGGGAATGTCGGTGTTGACGTGGCGCGAATAGACCTGGTGCAGCGTCTCCTTCCTGGGAAAGCGCTTGCCCTTGTCGGCCACGCCCGCCGCGGCACGGGCCAACTGCATCAGCCCGGCGGCGTCCTCGCTGTCGAGGATGGTGAAGTCGGCGCCGAGCCCGGCGCGCTGGCCGAAGCGGCGCAGCAGGCGGTGACCGGTGGAGTGGAAGGTGCCGCCGTGGACTTGCCGCGAGATGGCGCCCACCAGTCGCTCGGTGCGCGCGAGCATCTCCTGCGCCGCGCGCCGCGTGAAGGTGAGCAGCAGGATGCGCTCGGGGAGCACGCCGCGCTCCAGCAGGTGGGCGACCCGGTGAACGAGGGTGCGCGTCTTGCCCGTACCGGCACCCGCGACGATGAGCAGGGGGCCGTCGCCGTGGGTGGCTGCGGCACGCTGCTCAGGGTTGAGCCCGTCGGTGACATTGCTCCCGCCACTCACGACCTCGCGAGGGCGCGCCGGGTAGGGGTGGGGGTCGGAAGCGGCCATCCCGTAAATATACCGAAAACGGGAGTGGGGGGCTATGTGCGTGATCTCGAGGATGTCCTGTGCCGCGCCCTCCGTGAGTCGGAGGGTCCTGGTCACCGCTCCAAGCGCTGCTCAGCGGTGAGCGCGGCGATCTCGGCGTCAGTCGGGAGCATGAATGAAACTTGCGCGACACTGGTCGGGTGCGCAACGGCGGGGGTGGGCATGGGTGGCAGCTCGCGGTGAGTGAGGAGGAGAGCATACGCCCTCAGCGCTTGTCCTGCATCACCAAAGCCGCTGCGGCATCACCATCCCATCGCAGACGCAAGGTTGGGGGTGCCGCCTGAGCCCGCAACTACCGCAGCACCCGGTACACCTCCACCCGCTGCACCCAGACATCGCCGGCGTGACCGGCCGCGAGGTATGCGAAGGCGGGGTGGTGCGCGGCAAAGGTGGTCCGTGCGAGCAGCGTCGTCAGGCGTGGCCGCCCGTCGGCGTCGAGACAGCGGAACGCTGCTGCTGTGCCCGGTGCACACGTGGCCGCCGGTGACGATCGTCGGGCCCCGTGCCACGGCGGCCGAGCCGCCGCAGGAAACGCCCGTCCGCCGGGGCCGCCACGTAGTGCATGGTGCGGCGGTTCATCGGCATGCTCCATCAATGCCCAGGACGTACTCCCGGATCACGAACCCCGCCTGCTCCGCGCCCTGGAATCCGCGAATGGAATCTGCCGTGACACGCCGCGCATACGCCTCCAGCAGCGGTTGCGACACGGGTCGGTACGACCAGTGCCACTTTTCCTCTTCGTGCCCCGTGGGGCGCGCCTCGCCCTTGGGCGTGTAGGGCTGGCAGTACCCGAAGCGCGCGGCGTTGGCGCGCAGCCAGGCGTACACGCGCGCGCCCTCGCCGCGCAGGAAGTACGCGTCATTCAGCGCATTGAGGTCGACGTCGGTGCCCCAGTGGTGCCGCGAGGCGCCCGGCATCGCACTGAACGTCAGCACGGCGCGGGCGCGGCGCTCACCATCGCGTTCGGTGGACAGGTCACGCCCGTCCACGCGGGTGCGCCCGGCCCATTTGTCCTCCCACAGCGTCTGCTGGGCGCCGAAGTTGCGCGTGGCCGACACGATGCGCAGCGTGACGCCATCGCGGGCGGCGGCATCAGCCATCTGCGTGAACGCCGCGAGCGCGTCGCGCCGCAGATGCATCCCCGCGCGGCTGGCGCGGGCACTGGGCACGGGCGCGAAGGCGGGATGCGCCGCAGGCTCGAAACGGCCCAGCAGGTAGGGGATGGTGTCGAGCTGCTGAGCACCGACGGTGCAGGCGGTGGTGAGCAGCAATGCAAGGGTCAGCGCGGTCACCTCTGAGGATACACTCACCACGCCCCATGTGCCTCCACCGGGTGCACGAGAAAGCAGACAAATATTGACGGGATTCCAGATTTCGAGTAACTTTCATAGTTGAGACCCATTCTCGCAACGCCATCCCGGACAGCTGCTCATGCGCCTCCGCCATTTCGCCATCCTCGGCGCGCTCGCTTCCATCGCCGCGTGCGGGGCGAAAGACGAGCCGCCCCTGGTGCTCGGTTTCCTGCCGTCGGCACAGGCCGACTCGGTGCTTCCGAACGCCCAAGCGCTTGGCGCGTTCCTGAGCGAGCGCATCGGCCGCCCCGTCGAGGTGGTCGTCCCCAGCAGCTACGAGCCGCTCATCGAGGGCTTCCGCTTCGATCGCGTGGACATCGCCTTCCTCGACGGGGGGCCGGGGTGGATCGCGCATCAGCGCACGGGCGCCGAAGTCATTCTCGCCGAAGTGAATCCGGGTGGTGAGACGTTCTACTACGCCGAGGCGTTCACGCGCGCGGGCAGTGGCATCACGAGCCTCGACGACATCGCGGGCAAGCGGCTCGCGTTCACGTCGCGGACGGGTTCCAGCGGCTTTCTGATGCCCATCGGCTCGCTCATCGCCGCAGGCAAGCTCGTGGTCGAGGGCGATGGTCTCGACGCGCTGGAGCAAGCGCTGCAGACAACCTATGCGATGACGATCGATGCGGGTGGGTACCAGCAGGCCTTGCGCGCCGTGCTCGATGGCCGGGCGGACATCGCGTTCGGTGGACACGACGTCCCGCAGCGTTTTCTGGCGGAGAGCGACCGCGCGAAGATCGTGAGCTTCCACCGGTTCGGCACCATCCCGTCGCACGCCATTCTCGTGGCGCAGGACATGGATGCGACCACGCGCGAGCGGGTGCGCTCCGCCTTCCTCGCCCTGAACGAGCCCGCCAACTTGCCGCTGCTGACGGCCATTTATGGCGTGGAAGGCGTGCGTGAGGCGACCACCGAAGGACATCTGGGCCAGTTCGGACGTGCGCTGTCGGCGCTCCCCGGCTACGACCAGACGCTGCTGAAGAAGTGACGACTCCGGCCGCCGCCAGCGCCACGATCCCGTCGGCGCTGACGGTCGATGCCGTGACCGCGGGGTATCACCGCGGTCGACCCGTGCTGCACGAGGTGTCGTTCGCCGTCCCGCGCGGGGCGTGGTGGGCGGTGGTCGGGCCCAGCGGGTGCGGGAAGACCACGCTGTTGCGCGCGGTGCTCGGCGTGCTCACGCCGACGTCGGGATCCGTGCACGTGCTGCGCGCGCCCGGCGCCACCCGCCCGTCGCTGGGTACATCCCCCAGCAACTGGGGCTCGTGCGCAATCTCAGCGTGCGCGAGAACGTGCTGCTGGGCGGGCTGACCGCGCTCGGTCCGTGGCGCTCGCTGCTGGGCCGCTTCACGGGCGACGAAGTGCGCGCGGCGGACATCGCCCTGGCGGAGGTCGGGCTGCCCGGCCGTGGCGCGGAGCGCGTCACGGAGTTGTCGGGCGGTGAGCGCCGCCGGGTCGCGATCGCGCGCGCGATCATCCAGCGGCCGCAGTTGCTCGTCGCCGACGAATTCCTTGCGGAGCTGGACCCCATCACGTCGGCGGCGATCGTCACCGTCCTGCAGCGGATGCGCGAAGCGACCGGCATGACGATCCTGTGCGTGGAGCACGATCTGCACGCCGCCGCCGCGGCGGCGGACCGGGTGGTGGTGCTGGCGAGCGGCCGCAAGTTGCGCGAGGTGGGCGCGGCGGAGCTCGCGGGAGCGGACAGCACGACGTTGCTCAAGTGGATCGCCAAGGTATGAAGGGGCACACGCTCCCGCCCGCGCCGCGCAAGCGGACGCTGCTGGTGCTCGCCCTGGCGGGGATCGCGGCGTGGCACTTGCAGCTCGACGTGCGCGCGCTGTTCGCCGGCTGGCCCAACCTGGCGAAGCTTGCCGCCGACGCGTTCCCGCCGCAGGCAGGGGTGCTGCCCGCCGCGCTGCGCGGACTGTTCGAGACGCTCGCGATCGCGTTCCTGGGGACGCTGATCGGATTCGTGCTGGCGCTGCCACTGGGTGTCGCCGCCACGCGGACGTTGTTTCCGCTCTGGATCGTGGCGCCGGCACGGTTGCTGGCGGCGACGGTGCGCACGATGCCGTCGCTGCTCTGGGCGGTGCTGATGGTGATCGTGGTGGGCTTCGGGCCCCTGGCGGGCGTGCTGGCGATGGCGCTCTACACGACGGGGCATCTCGCGAAGCTGGCGTACGAGGCGCTGGAGGGGCTGCCCGCCGACGCCTTCGAGGCCCTGGGCGCAGCGGGTGCCACGCGGCTGCAGCTGGCACGGCTGGTGGCGGTGCCGGAGGCCTCGAACCAGTTGCTGAGCCACCTCTTGTACATGCTGGAATACAATGTGCGCGCGTCCGCCATCGTGGGCTTCGTGGGCGCGGGCGGCATCGGCGCGTATCTCGCCCGCTACTTGCAGATGATGCAGTACGACGGGGTCGTCACGCTCCTGGCGGTGGTGTTCGCCGCGATCGTCGCGATGGATGCGCTGTCGCTGTGGCTGCGTGGGCGGTACCTCACCAGCATGCCCGGGCGCGGGTAGCGCGGCGGTCGCGCCGCCCGCGCTCGACCGCATGCGGCTGCCGGCGGGCCATTACGCCGTCCTCGAGCACGCGGGACACATCAGCAGCTTGCGGGCCACGTGGGGCGTCGCGATGCAGTGGCTGGCCACCAACGGCACCTGGCATGACGCCGACACGCCGCCCTTCGAGCGCTACGACGCCCGCTACGACGCGGCCACGGGGCTCGGCGGGTGCGAGGTCTGGATGCCCGTGGTCCGCGCCACCTGCGGCCATCACCCCTGGCCGTTCAGGCGCCCCTCGTGGCCGCGCTTCAGCAACCGCCCCACCCACGCGCCGAACTCGTCGAAGTACAGGTAGGCCACCGGCACCACGACCAGGGTCAGCATGGTGGACGTGATGAGGCCCCCGATCACGGCCCGCGCCATGGGCGCCCGGAACCCACCGCCCTCGCCGAGGGCCATGGCGCTCGGGATCATTCCCGCGATCATGGCGAGCGTCGTCATCATGATCGGGCGCAACCGCACCACGCCCGCCTCGATCATCGCCGTCACGCGGTCCATGCCCGATGCGCGTCGCTCGTTGGCGTTGTCCACCAGCAGAATGGCGTTCTTCACCACCAGGCCGAACAGCAGGATCACCCCGATCATGGACATCATGTTCAGCGTGTCGTTCGTGATCAGCAGGGCGAGCAGCACGCCGATCAGCGAGAGCGGCAGCGACAGCATGATCGCGAAGGGTTGCAGCACCGACTCGAACTGCGACGCCAGGATCAGGAAGATGAGGATGATCGCCAGCAGGATCGACTCGACCACGAACCCGGCGGTCTCCTCGAGCTGCTCGGTCTCGCCACCCAGCTGGACGCGATACCCCGTCGGCATCGGGACGTCATCCAGTGCCGTGCGGATCAGCGCCGAGGCTTCGGCGATGGACAGTCCGCCCTCGGTGCTGGCCGACACCCGCGCGACGCGTTGCAGGTTCTGGCGGTCGATCTGTGCGGGCGCGACGCCCTCCTCGATGTGCGCCACGGCCTCCAGGGGCACCGTGACCGCCGCCCCGTCGAGGCCGCGGCGGTTCGTCGCGATGGGCAGTCCGCGCAGGTCCGTGATCGACACCCGCGTGGCGGGGTCGGCCTGCACGACCACGTCGCGCTCTTCACCGCTCGGGTCCTCCCACCGCGTCGCGATCTCGCCGGCCAGGAACGGCCGCAGGGTCGCGGCCACCTGACCGACGTCGAGCCCGACGTCCGCCGCGACGTCGCGCCGGACGTCGATGCGGTACTCCGGGCGTGGCGTTCCGAGCGAGGTCTGGATGTCGGCGATGCCCGGAATGTCCGCCAGCGCGTCGGCGATGGTCGTCGACAGCCGCTGGAGCGAGTCGACCGACGGGCCGCGGATCTCCACCTGCAGCGGCGCCACCGCGCCGCCCAGGCCACCGCTCACGAGCACGGAGCTCCGCACGCCGTACGTCGGGGCGAGCGTCGCACGGACGCGATCCATCAGTTCGTACTGGTTCTGCGCCCGCTCGGCGGTCGGCAGCAGCTTGACGTAGATCTCGCCATTCGTGACCGTGCCCACCGCACCGGCGCCGATCGTCGTGTACGTGTACGCCACGCCGTCCACCGCGCGAATGGCCGCGTCCAACTGCTCGCCCTTGCTCCGCGTGTAGGCGAGGTTCGACCCCTCGGGCGTCTCGAACTGCACGACGAACTCGGAGTCGTCGGACTCGGGGAAGAAGCCGCCCCCGATGAAGGGGAAGAGCATGAAGGCGCCGATCAGCGACGCGAAGGCGATCCCCAGCGTGGACTTGCGGTGCGAGACGGCCCATGCGATCACGCCGCGGTAGCGCTGCGACACGCGGTCGAACCACACGTTGAAGCGCGTGATGCCCCGCGTGATCAGGTTCCCGCCCGTGTGGTGACTGGCGCTGTGCGGATCGACGCCCCACCAGGCCGCCAGCATCGGCGTCAGCGTGAACGCGACGAACAGCGACACCAGCACGGCCCACGCGACGGTGAGGCCGAACTGGTAGAAGAACCGGCCGATGATCCCGCCCATGAACGCGACGGGCACGAAGACCGCGACGATCGCGAACGTGGTGGCCATCACGGCCAGTTGGATCTCGCTGGTCCCGGTGAGCGCGGCGGTGCGTGCGTCCCGGCCCATCTCACGGTGCCGCACGATGTTCTCGATGACGACGATGGCGTCGTCGATCAGAATGCCGATCGACAGGGACAGCGCCATCAACGACAGGACGTTGAGGGTGAACCCCAGCACCCGCATGAGGATGAAGGCCGAGATCACCGACACGGGCAGCGCCAGCGAGGTGATCAGCGTGGCCTTCCAGTCGTTGAGGAAGAGCATCACGATGAGCACGGTCAGCAGGGCGCCGATCACCAGCTCGTGAATGACGTCCTCCACGGAGCGCCGGATCGTGATCGAGTTGTCGCGCACGACCTGCAACGTCGTCGTCGCCGGCAGCGAGGCGCGGATCTCGGTGAGCGCCTTCGTGACCCCGTCCGCGACGTCGACCGTGTTGGCGCCGGAGATCTTGAGGATGTCCAGCGACACGGCACGCACGCCGTTGACCAGCGCCACCGAGCGCTCCTCCTCCGAGCCCAGCTCCACGGTGGCGACTTCGCGCAGGCGCACCGGTGCCCCGCGTCGCGTCGCCACGATGACGGAGGCGAAGTCCGCGGGGTCGACGATGCGCCCGGTGACCCGCACCAGGGTCTCCGTTCCCTCGCGCTCCACACGCCCTGCCGGTGCGTCCAGGTTCTGTGACCGCAGGGCGGCCATCACCTCGGGCACCGACACCCCGAGCGCGCGCAGCCGGTCGGGCCGCAGGAACACGCGGATCTCCTGCTGGAGTCCACCGGTGACCCGCACTTCGCCGACGCCGCGCACGTTTTCCAGCGCCCGCCGGATGTCCTCGTCGGCGATCGCGGTCAACTGCGTCATCGGCGTCACGGACGACGAGAGCGCGAGCGAGATGATGGGCAGCGCCGCCGGATCGAACTTCTGCACGATCGGCGGGTCGATCGCCGCCGGCAGATCGCGCCGGATGGCTTCGATCTTGGAGCGGATGTCCTGCGAGCCGAGGTCGGCGGAGCGCGAGAGATCGAACTCCACGATCACCTGGGACACGCCTTCGAGGGAGACCGACGTGATGCGGTCCACGCCTTCGATGGGGTTGAACGCCTGCTCCATCCGTTCGGTCACCTCGCGCTCGACCGCCTCGGCGCTCGCGCCGGGGTAGATGGTCTGGACCGTGACCACCGGGATGTCGACGTTCGGGAACTGGTCGATGCTGAGCTGGCGGAACGAGAACAGGCCCAGCACGACGAGTCCGAGCATCACCATCGCCGTGAACACGGGCCGTCGGACGGCGATGCCCGAGATCCCGGACCCCGTCGGCTCCACCGCGGGCGTCTGCTCGTGATCGGTCGACATCAGCGCGGATCCTCGCGCACGAGCACCGCCTGCCCATCGGCCAGCGCCGCGTCGGGGCGGACGAGCACCCGCTCGCCCTCGCGGACGCCGGCGGTCACGGCGACCAGTCCCGACTGCGCGTCGCGCGCGGCCACCGTGACCGGACGGCGCTGCAGCGTGGACCCATCGAGCACGAAGACCAGCGCGGCGTCGCCGCTGCCCAGCACCGCCGTCGCCGGGATCCGCACCGCGTTGGCGATGGTGCGGCCAGCGACTTCGCCGCGGGCGTACTGTCCTGCCGTGATCGCGCCGTTGGCGTTCGGCAGCCGCACGTACACGCCGACCTGACGGCTGGTCGGGTCGGCGACGGGGTCCTTGCGCGCCACGGTGCCCTCGAGGGATTCGCCCGGGCGCGTGTCGATGGAGAACCGCACGGGCTGCCCCACGCGGATGGACGCCGCCTCGTCGACGGGGACGCGCCCGGCCAGCTCCAGCGTGGTGGTGCTGACCACGGTGAACAGTGCGTCGCCCACGCGCACGGCCTGGCCGGTCTCGACCATGCGGTCACTCACGGCACCGGTGATCGGCGCGGTGACGACGGTGAACTTCGCGGCCTCTTCGGCCATCGTCAGTTGCGCACGCGCGGCAGCCACCTGGGCCTCCGCCGCGGCAAAGACGGAGCGCGCGTTCTCGGCATCCACGCGCGACGCCGCGCCGGCGGCCAGCAGCTTTTCAGCGGCATCGCGGCGGGTCCGCGCGACCGCAAGATTCGCATCGGCGGCCGCCACGGCGGCCCGCGCACCGGCGACCTGTGGCTGGGCGCTCTCGGAGACGAGCAGCGTCAGTTGATCGCCCGCGCGTACGGCCTGCCCGCGGTCGGCGCGCAGGTCACCCACCGTGCCGCTGGCCTGCGCCGTGACCTGCACGGCGACCGCCGGTTCGAGCATGCCGGTGAGGAGGATGCCCGAGGTGATGTCGCCGACGCTCGCGGTCGCGAGGTCGGTGGCGACCAGCGTGACCGTGGCGGCAGGCGCAGGGGCCGGCGTGGCGGCGCTGTCGGCCGCATCGCCTCCGCACGCCACGAGCAGCGTGGCGAGGGCGATGGCCGTGATGGATCGCGGGCGTGGTGCCGCAGCGTATCGTGCAGGTGTCATGGGACGTGAAAGGCGGGACATCACGGTGTCCTCGTGGTCTCGCCGCGTGCGCGCAGGACGGCGGCGCTGGCGAGGTGGAAGTCGGCGATCGCTTGGGCGAGGGTGGTGCGGGACTGCAACAGGGCGAGGCGCGCGTCGGACACTTCGAGCTGCGTCGCGACGCCGTTCTCGTATTGGAGCACGGTCAGTTCGTGCACGCGGCGCGCCTGCTCGACGTTGCGCTGCCGTGCGACCAGACCGGCGGCGGCCCGGTCCCGCTCCCCGAGCGCCTGCTCGTACTGGATGGTCACGTTCTCGCGCAGTTGCGTGAGGCGGAGACGCTCCTGGTCCAGCGCGATGCGGGCGGCCTGCGCGTCGGCAGAGACGCGGAAGCCGGAGAAGATCGGGATCTGGACGCCGATGGTCGCCGTGAAGTCCGGGAGCCACGTGGCGTCCCGCACGCCAAACACCGAGCTGGGGAACGCCTGCCGACCATAGTTGATGCGCAGGTCGACGGAGGGCATGTGCATCGAGCGTGCGATGCGCACCTGCTGCTCGCGGATCTCGATCTGGCGTTCGGCGCCGAGCAGGACGGGGCGGCGGTCCAGCAGGTCGGGGACGCGGGTGGACGCACGGGTCACCTCGTCCGCGCTCGGCGGTGCCAGGGCCGTCGTCAGCCGCAGTGGCGTCGCGACCGGAATGTCGAGCAGGCGCTTGAGGCCGAGGGTCGCGATCGCGGCGGCGTTGCGTGCATCGACCAGTGGCGGGCGGAGGTTCTCGGCCGCGACCTCCGCACGGAGCACGTCGAGCTCGGAGGCCGTGCCGCTCTCGAAGCGCAGGCGTTGCTGCGCGAGGAACGCGTCGGCCTGCTCCACGGCTGCACCAGCGATCGCCTCGAGTTCCGCCGCGAGTTGCGCGCGGATGTAGGCCGTGCGCAGTTGCAGCTCGATCTCGGAGAGTTGCTCGGTCAGGCCGTGTCGCGTGGCGGACTGATACTCGCTGGCAATGCGCAGCGCAGCGCCGACGCGCCCGGCGGCGAAGAGCGGCTGCGTCGCCGTCAGCGACGCGACGTAGGTGTTGAACTGCGCGAAGGGCAGATTGCCGAACAGGGCGCCGAGGCTGCCGAGCCCGGCGGTGGGTGCGCGGTCCTCGAGGTAGGCGAGGCGGTCGAGCACCGAGGCCGTGGGGTCGGGTTCGAAGCGCAGCGAATCGGGGAGCGCCGGGCTGCCGCCGCCGCGGAACGGCGTGTCGTAGATGCGCGTGTAGTTGATGTTGCCCGTGATCTGGGGCAGCACGGCGGACCTGGCGGCGCGGACCTGCTGCGCGGCGAGGGACAGCTCCGCGCGCGCCAGCCGGACCTCCTGGCTCTGACTCAGCGCGATGGCCAGGGCATCGTCGAGCGAGATGGCGATGGTGTCCGCAGGTGCGGTGCGCTGTTGCGCCGGGAGCTGGAGGGCGGGTGCGCAGAGCACGACCGCCGCGCAGAGCGCGAGGCGCCGCCAGACGGGAACGACCGGGTCACGGGTCACAGGAGCGGAGCAGAGTCGTCGGCGGCGGTGGCCGTCGGCGATGAAGGTTCGAGCGAGGATCGGAGGTTCGTCAGCGCGATGATCGCGTGCCGGTGGAACTCTCCGAAGCGGGTGAGTCGGTCGCGTACGGCGGGCGGTGTCTCGGGCAGGACGCTCGCCGCGGACAGTGCCTGCTGCAGGGCCTCGAGTTCGGCGATGCGGTGGGCGAGCGTCGCCGCCGGAAGATCTGGCGCGATGACGTAGTAATCGCGCCGGTCGCCCGGTGTGGCATTGGGCACCTTGTGGAGCAGCCCGAGGTGGGCCAGGTGCCGCGCGTCGGTCGACACCGAGCCCTTGCTGACCCCGAGGGTCCGGGCGATCTCTTCGAGCGACTGCGGGTCGTTCCGCAGTGTGAGCAAGCCGATCATGCGACCGGCGATGCGGGAGAGGCCCTGCGACTCCCAGAGGAGTCCCAGGTGTTCGACGTACCGGGCGACGGCGGGTGGGAGTTGGCTATCTGCGCACATCCCGAATAAATACATCGTTCTGACCGTTCAGTCAAGACTGAACGACGTGATGTCATGGGGGCACCGGTCACGGCCAGTCTCCTCGCAGGGTGGAACTCTCCCGTGCGTACGCGGCGGGCGGTGGTTTGGTGTCAGGCGGCGCACGACCCGCGCATGGTCAGCGCCGTGGGTTCAGCGGTGCTCGTGCCGGTTGCCGTGGTCGTGCCCGTGTTCCCGGCCGGTCGTCTCGTAGTGGCGGCGGAGCAGGTCGGTGCCGAAGTCGTTCTCGAGGTCGCGCCACACGCTGTGGACGTGGTTCGCGTCGTTCTGCGTGTTGTCGTACTCGATGAGCACCGTCGGCCCGTGAATCCGGTAGTAGTGCGGCCCGCCCACCTCCACCGTGCCCGCCCACGCGAAGTGCAGGCGCTCGATCCCCGTTTCGCGGATGCGTGCGTAGCGGGGGGCGGCGATCTCCGGGTCGAAGTTGTCCAGGTACTCGGCCAGGATCAGCATGAACAGCGCGCGCTGGTCCTCGGTCATCTCGCTCACCGGGAGTCCTTCCATCCGTTCCAGGATGGCCTGGCGGTTGTTCCCGGTGATGATGTCCCGCGGCGCCGTCTCGGAGATGATGGCGCGCGCCCGCTGCGCGGGGGTGAGCGACACGATCAGTGCGCGCCCCAGATCCTCCTCGCTGGCCAGCAGGCGCCAGCCGGCGAACGCGCCGGTCCGCACCTGCGCGGGATGCGTACCGATGAATGCCGGCGTCGCGACCGTCACGCCATGCGCCGACGTGAAGTTGAGCGAGATGTGGTGCCCTTCGAAGCGCCAGCCCCAGGGCTGGCTCGCCGACGGCGTGCCGAAGATCCAGAAGTGGTAGTTGCCCGGGTCGCGGCGGTCGGGGCGCCCCTCGATCTCCGCGAGGATGGCTTCGAGGTGCATCACGCCCGTGGCCTTGAGGTAGCCCTTGGCCGTGGTGGCGCTCTTGAGCAGGGCGTGCGCCGCGACGCGCTGTTCAAGCGTCATCTCGCGGAGCGGCAGCCCGGTGCGCATGACCGGCGTGAAGAACCATTCGTACCGCGCGCTGTCCTCGAACCGGCGGGCGGCCTTCGCCCGCTGCTCGGTGTTCAGCGTCGCGAGGAACTGTTCGGCGGCGGCGATCATGCTGGCGTCCGCCCGGGCCGTTTCGCGGGCGCTGTGCGTCGCGGCGCCGACACCCACCACGGTGGCGGTCAGGACGAGGAGGGCAAGCAGGAGCCGCATCGGATTCATTCTCCTTCAGGTTGTCGCATGCCACGCAGAAGCATGAACCCGACGACACCGGCCACGACCGAGGCGAGCAGGATGCCGAGCTTGGCCTCTTCCTGCACGGTGGCGTCGGTGAACGCCAGCTCATTGATGAAGACGGCCATCGTGAAGCCGACGCCGGACATGACGGAGATGCCCGCCATGTGGCCCCAGCGGACGCCTTCCGCCAGGCGACCGAAGTTCAGCTTCACGAAGATCCAGCTCATCAGCAGGAGCCCCACCGGCTTGCCGAGCACGAGACCCAGGAAGATGCCCATCGTGACCCGGCCGTCGAACAGCCCGGTCAGCGAGGCCGGCAACTCGATGCCCGCGTTCGCGAGCGCGAAGATGGGGAGCACGCCGAAGGCCACCCACGGGTGCAGGCCCTGCTCCAGCCGCTGCAACGGCGTCTCGGCGTAGTTGCTGAATTTCTTGACCTGGCTGATCACGTACTGCTGGTCGTTGCTGATGACATTGCCCGGCGCACCGGGCATCGCGGCGAACTTGTCCGCGAGCTCGCGCAAATGCTTCGGGTAGAGCGTCTCGCTCATCTTCGTGCGTGCCGGGATGGCGAGCGCCGCAAGCACCCCGGCGACCGTCGCATGCACCCCGGAGAGGAGGAACGCCAGCCAGACGCCGCCGATGCCCACCAGGCCGTACATGAGCACGCTGCGCACGCCCATCAGGTTCATGGCCACCAGCACCGTCAGGAACACGCCCCCCGTTGCGAGGTTCATCGCCGAAATATCCGACGTGTAGAACAGCGCGATGACCGAGACCGCGCCGATGTCGTCGGCGACGGCGACGGTGATGAAGAACACCTTGAGCGCCGGCGGGACGCGCTTGCCCAGGATGGCCAGCATGCCCAGCACGAAGGCCGTGTCGGTGCCCATCGGGATGCCCCAGCCCACGGCTTCCGCGCTCGTCGGCCCGACGATGAACAGGAAGATCAGGGCCGGGAACAGCATGCCGCCGATGGCCGCGCCGATCGGCAGGAGGGCATTGCGCGGTTCGGACAGCTCGCCGCCGACGAACTCCCGTTTCAGCTCCAGTGCCACGACAAAGAAGAACATCGCCATCAACCCGTCGTTGATGACGTGGTGCAGGTTGCTCGTCAGCGTGAATCCGCCCACCTGGACGGAGACCATGTTCTCCCAGAAGTGGTGGTAGGCGTCGCGCCACGGCGAGTTGGCCAGGATCAGGGCGATGGCGGTCGAGATGAACAGCACGAGGCCCGCCATGGCCTGGTTATGGATGAAGCTGTCGATCGGCTTCAGCAGATGGTCGATGGGGTCTTTGCGCATGGTTCTGTAATCTAGTGCGGGCGACGGGGACGCTGAACCTGCGGCGGCGAAGTCGCGACTGACTCACGCAGTAAAGTGCTCGCTGCCTTGCTCATCGTCCAGCGTGCACATCCGCCTCGTGCTTCAGGCGCGCCCCCAGCCGATCCTCCGTCGCAGGGCAAAGCCGGCGATCTCGCCCGGAAGAACCGTCGTACTGGCGCGATCTCGCTAACGATGCGTCACCGTTTCCCCGCGAGCCTCATCGTGCGCCCGACGCCCCCCGCACCAGATCCCCCATCCGCACATACCGCCCACTCAAATACTCCCGCCCCATCCGCATCAGATCCGCACGGCTCCCGCCGACGAACGGGCCCTGCGGCGCGATCGGCGTTCCCTGCCGTTCGCCGGCATAGAAGACCGCGCGCGCTCCCTGCGCTCCTGCGGTGAACTGCACGACACTTTCCCCTTCGGCGGCCCCTGCGTCGAGCCAGCCCACCTGCCCGGCATGCACTTCGGTGTCGCGGCCGACGCGGACCGTGCCGTCGAGCACGTAGAGGAACCCGTTGTGCGTGGCGGGGATCAGTTGCTCCAGGCGCGCCCCCGGCTCGAAGGCGACGTCGAGCATCGTGATCGGCACACGCTCACGACGCTCGGCGCGCACTGCGCCTGACGTGCCCGAGTAGACGCGTGCCAGCACGCCCGGCTCATGGCGCACCGGCGCGTCGCCGCGCCGGGTGAGCGTGAACCCGGGCTCCATCCACCGGTCGGCGTCGGGGAGGGCGAACCAGAGCTGCAGGATGCGCGTCCCCGGGCGCGGCACCGCGTGCTCGCCGTGGATGATCCCGCGTCCGGCGGTGGTCCAGAGGACATCGCCTTCGTCGAGCGTGCCCTCGTCACCGTCGTCGATGCTGCCGGCCACGGCGAAGGTGGCGATCTCGAAGCCGGCGTGCGGGTGCTCGCTGCCGACCGCGGCGCCGGGAGGCATGTCGAGCCGGTCGTCGGCGAGGAGGATGAAGGGGTCGTTCACCGCATAGTCGCCGGGCGTGAGCACCCAGGACATCGTGTGCCCGGGGCCGCCGAACCCTGCTTCGATCGGGGGGACGGTGACGACGCGCGCCAGCGTGCGCATCGTCGGTTGCATGATGGTCGTCATGGGGTCCTCACGAGGTGTGGACGAGGGTGGTCTTGCGGCGCAGCGCGAGGTTCGCCACGCCGCCCACGATGCCGAGTGCGATGAGGCCCCACGTGAGCTCCGGGGTCCAGAGGGTGCCGAGTCCGAGGCGCGCATCGAGCGAGTACGGGCCCATCCCGATGAGTGCGAGGGCGACCGACCCGGCGGCGAAGATGGCCGTGTGCTCGATCCCGTTGTTCGTGGCCAGGAAGCCGTGCTGCCAGTGTACCGAGACGGCGGCGACGATCAGCACCGAGAGCATCAGCGCCGGGCCGACGGGGCCGAGGAGGCCGAAGGTGACGAGCAGGCCACTGACGATCTCGGTCAGGGAGGCGGTGATGACGAAGAAGCGTGCTGGGCGAAAGCCGAGTTGCTCGAAGAAGCCGCTCGTGCCGGCAATGCCGTAGCCGCCGAACCAGCCGAAAAGCTTCTGCGCGCCATGGGCGGTCATGTAGAGGCCGAGGGTGAGGCGGATGACGAGGAGGGCGATGCCGATCTCGAGGGTGGGTGAGTCTGTCAGGGCTGTGTCTGGCATGGTCGGGGCTCCGGTTGGAATGAGGACTTGCCTGAATATCGTCCTTTGACGAAGATTATCTATGCCGAAAAAGCCAGATTATATGCCTGGTCGTCTTGGTGAAGCGGACGCAGGTGCGTTCGGGGTCGATGTCGTCGGGGAAATTCTTGAATCGGCTGGGCTGCGGACCGCCCTGTACGGGCGGCTCGAGCTCGGGTCGCCGTGGCAGATCCGGATCCCGGTGCGCCCGTACCTCAGCTTCTATGTCGTCGCGCGCGGGGGTGGGTGGATCGAGCTCGAGGCCGACGCGGGGGCCGCCGCCGGCCATGCGGTCGAGCTCTCGGCGGGGGATGCGCTGCTGTTGCTGCACGGCACCGCGCATCGCCTGCGCGACAGTGCGCGCAACGAGGTCGCGGCAATGGACCTCGACTACGGCGCGTGCCCGCGTCCGTTCATCGGCGAAGTCGCGCGGTTCGGGGGCACTGGCGCGTCGACGTCACTGGTCACGGGGCACTTCTCCTTCGGCCCGGTGGCAACGCGGAACCCATTGCTGGCGACCTTGCCGCCGCTGATCCATCTCCCCGCACATGCGGTGGCGGCGAGCCCGCAGCTCGCGGGCGTGGTGCCGCTCATCCTGAACGAGAGTGCGCAGCCGGGGCCGGGGGCGGGGATCGTGCTTGCGCGCCTCGCGGACCTCTTGCTCGTGCACGCGCTGCGGTACTGGATCACGCTGGCGCACCACGGTGACTGCGGGCTGCACGCGGTGGTGGACCCGGGGATCGGCGTTGCGCTTCGCCTGATGCATGCGCGCGCGAACGAGCCGTGGACGGTGGAGCAGTTGGCCGAGTCGGTGGCGATGTCGCGCTCGGCGTTCGCGGCGCGCTTCACGCAGATGGTGGGGGAGCCGCCGCTGCGGTACCTGGCGCGCTGGCGGATGACGATCGCGGCGCGGTTGCTCGCGGGGACCGAGCTCAGCGTGGGTGAGATCGCCGAGCACGTGGGGTATGCGAACGCCGTGGGGTTTGCGAAGGCGTTCGCGAAGTATCAGGGGGTGGGGCCG
>CAYSFN010000018.1:31492-32936 GCA_964430045.1 uncultured Gemmatimonadaceae bacterium | reverse complement strand
AGTGGCCGAGGCCCCACCAGACCATCCGGTACACCTGCGGGTCCACGGACTCGATGAGCCCCAGCGACCACAGGAAGGTCGGAATGTAGATCAGTGCGCCGTGCAGGAGCGTGATCACGGCGATGATCGCCGCCGTCATGGCCCCGTACACCACCAGCGGCATGGAGCCTTCGTAGCGCCGTTCGCGCCTGGCCAGCGTCAGGGTGGCGAAGAACTGGCAGGTCACCAGCAGGGCGCCCACGGCGAACAGGATGATGCCCAGGTAGTACGCCGGGTGCGCCTTCAGCGGCGGGTACGACGTGAACAGCACGTCGGCCCGGCCCGTCCACTGCGCCCACTGCACCATCAGCGTGCCCAGCAGCATGAGGCCGAAGTTCACCCAGCCGAGCCGCGGCGCCGCCGGGCGCGCGTTGAGCAGCACGGTGCCCGCGAACCACAGCACCGCCATCTCGAAGTAGATGATGAAGAAGATCAGCATGCTCATGCCGTGCACGCCCAGCAGCCGGTAGTACCACTCGGCCGGGAGCAGATGCACGGCCTGCCAGCGCGTGAGCACCAGCAGCAGCGCCGCGATGGCGCCGATCAGCAGGGCGACCACGGCGACCACCGCGTTGGCCCGGACCAGCCACTCGGCCTGACGGTGGATCTGTCGGCCGGTCGCGGGGCAGGTGCGCCAGAGGTCGGGCGACTGGGCAGGGGCGGTCATTGCGGACGCTCCTGTTGTGCGGCAGCCGGCGGGGATGCCGCGGCGTCGCGCGGCGTCACGATCATCTTGCCCACCATGGTGTGGTGCCCGATGCCGCAGAACTCGTTGCAGATGATGCGAAAGTCCCCGGCGGCCGTCGGCGTCACGCGCAGCCCGTAATCGTAGCCCGGCACCACCTGGAAGTTCACGTTCAGCGGGTACAGGCTGAACCCGTGGTTCACGTCCAGCGCCGACAGGTGCAGCGTGTACTCCTTGCCCTCCTCCAGTTGCAGGATGGGGTACCACTGGTACGACAGCGCCGTGAGGTAGATGTCGCTGCCGGGTGGCGGCGCGACGACCGGCATGCCGGCCTCCTCGCCCACCTTGTACTGCTGCGCGAACGCCACCGTGCGTGCGTAGAAGGCGCGGGGCTCCACGGTGCGGCGCACCCCCGAGGGGTTCTGCCCACCCTTCCAGTGCCACAGCGGCATCATCGCGAAGAGGATCAGGCACCAGCCGAAGGCGACGGCCACCCAGATCTTCTCCGCCTTGTGCGCCGGCTTCCACCACACGCCGGGCACGGGGTCGAGGCCCGTATGGATCTTGGTCAGCATCGGGGTCAGGGGAGCGTGGCGGGGGGGAGCGTCATGATCTCCCACATGCCCCAGCCGGTGTAGACGATGAACATCACGAGGAGTCCGGCGATCAGCAGCACCCACATGTTGTCGAACAGCCGCTGCATGCGGGGGACCGGTTCGT
>CAYSFN010000018.1:6081-31482 GCA_964430045.1 uncultured Gemmatimonadaceae bacterium | reverse complement strand
CGGTTCGTCGGGCGTCGAGGGGTCCGAATGCGTCATCAGTCACCTGCCGGGTGGAAGGGGGGGGGACTGCGTGCAACCGTTGAGAATCCCATCTCACGGTGATAAATATCCGTCACCAGAATATCATGTCAACATGATGAATTGCGCAAGATGAGGGCGCCTCCGTCGCCCGTCAGCCCCGTGGCCGCCGTGCTGGAGCGCGCGGTGGACCGTGCCGTCCGCGGCGCCGACGCGCTGTGGCAGCGCGTGGCCCTCGTGCACTGGAACCCGCTGCACCAGAGCGGCGCCGTGGCCGCGTGGCTGCTCGCGGTGCTCACCGTCACGGGGTTGTACCTGCTGCTGTGGTACCGCGTGGGCGCGCCGGCCGAGTCCGTGCAGCGCCTCGCCGCCGACCCCTGGGTGGGGCGCTGGGTGCGCGGCGTGCACCGCTACGCCACCGCCGGCTTCGTCGTGGCCGCCGCCGTGCATGCGCTGCGGCTCGTCGGGCAGTCGCGCTACTGGGGCCCGCGCGCCCGCGCGTGGGTCTCGGGACTGCTGCTCGTCGCGCTGGGGCTGGCCTGTGCGTGGACCGGCTACGTGATGGCCTGGGACAGCACCGGACTGCGACTCGCACTGGTGGGGGCACGCCTGCTGGACGCGCTGCCCCTGCTGTCCGAACCGGTGGCGCGCATCTTCGCCGGCGACCGCCCGGTGCCGCAGACCTTCTTCTTCCTCAATCTGTTCGTGCACATCGCGCTGCCGCTGGCGCTGGGCGTGGGCCTGCTGGTGCACGTCGCACACGTGGCGCGCCCCGTGCTCGCGCCACCCCGCGACCTGCGCCGGGGCCTCACCGCGCTGCTCGTGGCCGTGGCGGTGCTGCGGCCCGCACCGCTTGGCCCCCCGGCCGACGTCCTGCACCTGCCCACGCACACGCCGCTCGATCTCACGACCGCGTGGTGGGTGCCCGCCGCTGAACGTGCGCACCCGCTCGTCACCTGGGCCGTGCTCGTGCTCGGCGCGGGGCTCGTGCTGCTCGTGCCGGTCGCCGGACGCCGGCCGCGCACGGGGCGGCTGGCCCCCAGTTGGGTGGACCCCCGGCTCTGCACCGGCTGCGATCAGTGCACGCAGGATTGTCCCTGGGAGGCCATTGCCATGGTGCCGCGGGAGGACGGCCGCGAAGGCCTGGTGGCGCTCGTGGACCCGGCCCGCTGTGTCAGTTGCGGCATCTGCGCGGCGTCCTGTGCCCCGATGGGCGTGGGGCCGCCGCAACGCACCGGGCGCGACCAGCTCGTTGTGCTGCGGCAGCACGTGCTGCCGCAACTGCGCCCTGCCGCGGCGGCCCACGGGCCCGTGGTGGTGATCGGCTGCTCCCGCGCCGTCCAGGGGCTGAGCGCCGCTCGGCTCACGGCCGATTTCGTGCTTCAGCACGTCCCCTGTGCCGGGGCCGTGCATACATCGGTCATCGAACTCGCGCTGCGCGGCGGGGCGTCGGGCGTGGCGGTGGTGGCCTGCCCGGAGCGCGATTGCACGGGCCGCGAAGGACCGAAGTGGCTGGTGCAGCGCGTGTACCACGACCGCGAGGCTGAGCTGCAGGCGCGCGTGGACCGGCGTCGGGTGGCGCTGCTGACCGGCGGCCCGGGCCTCGCCGGCCGCACGGTCGCAGACCTGGCCGCATTCCGCGACCGTGTCGCCGCGCTGGGGCCGGTGGGTGGCGGCGACGCGGCCGCCGACCCGGAGGCCCTGTGCGAGGCCACCGAGGAGGCCTTGCCCGGATGACGCGGCCCCCGTCGCCATCGTCGGCGCTGGTGCTGCGCACCGTGCTGGTCCTTGCCGTTGCAACCGTGCTGCTCGGGCAGTCCACCGCCGTGCCCGTTCGCTGGCACGCCGATGACACGGCGGAGCTCCGGCTCTCGTTCACGGCACGCCCCGAGCGCATCGAGACCTGCCGCACCCTTCGCGCCGAAGAAGTGGACGCCCGCCCCGTCCACATGCGCCGGGAGCGCGAATGCCGTGGGGAAACCGCCCGGTACAGGTTGTACGTTGTTCTTGATGGGCATCCGCAGGACAGCGCGGTGCTGACCGGGGGCGGATTGCGGCACGACCGCCCCATCCACCTCCTCCGCCGTTACCACGTCGATCCCGGTGTCAGATCCCTGCACGTCTCCCTGCGTCGTCTTGACGCCGCACCGGACACCGGCGTGCGCACCGCGTCGGTGCTGCCGCCGACGCTGGTGCTCGACACCACGGTGCACCTGGCGCGCGGGCGGGCGCGCCTCGTCTCCTTCGACGGTTCGCGGCTCGTCCTTCGTCCCTGAGCCGTGCTGAGCCGTTCAGCGGAGTACGCCATTCGTGCGGTGGCCTTCGTGGCGGCCCGCCCCGAGGGAGACGCCGTGCGCTCCGGCGAAGTGGCGGCCGCGCTCCAGGTGCCCACCAACTACCTCTCCAAGATCCTCCACCAGCTCGCGCAGGCCGGGGTCCTGCTGTCCCGGCGTGGTGCCGGCGGCGGCTTCGCGCTGGCCGTCCCTGCGGACGAGCTGCGCCTCATCGACATCGCCGCCGAGTTTGACGACGTGGCGGTCCTGTCGGAGTGCTTTCTGGGGCGACCGCGCTGCTCCGAGCAGCATGCCTGCTCCGTGCACGCCAAGTGGAAGCCCATTGCCGCTGCGCTGCTCGAGCTGCTGACGGGCACCACGGTGCGCGACCTGGTGGACCGCGGGGGCCCGCCGCTGCTCACCGGCCACTGACGCTGCGGGCGCTCGCGGGCTGCGTCGCGCCACGTGGGCGGGCGCGGTATCGTACAGCAGCAGGTCGTGCTGGTCTTCCACACTCCCGGAGCCACTGCTCATGTACGGACTCATCGGCAGCTTTGCCGCCGTCCCCGGCCAGCGCGCCTCGCTCGCGGCCATCCTGTTGCGGTCCGTCGGCGACATGCCCGGCTGCCGCAGTTACGTGGTGGCCGAGGACCCCGGCGACGACGTGACGCTCTGGATCACCGAGGTGTGGGACGACGCGGCGGCCCACACGGCGTCGCTGGCGCTGCCCGCCGTGCGCGCGGCCATCACGGAGGCCATGCCACTGATCGCGTCGTTCGGCGAGCACCGGGAGTTGCGGGTGCTGGGGGCGCACGGGGTGGGGTGACGCCCGCCCCCCGTGCCCGCGACTACACGTCGTGCATCGTCACCAGCTTGACGATCCGCAGACGACGCACCTTGGTCGGCAGCTTGAGGATCGTCTCCTCGCCCACCGCCCTGTTCACGAGCGCCCGCCCGATCGGCGACGACATCGTCACCTTGGAGTCGTCGTCGAACTCATCGGAGTCGCCGATCACCAAGTCGTAGGTCTCCTGCACCCCGCTGGTCAGATCCTCGACCGTGACCGTCGAGCCCAGGCCCGCCTTGTCCAGCGGGATCAGCGACAGATCCACGTTGGCCAGCTTGGACAGCCGCTCGCCCAACTGTCCCAGTCGCGCCTGCACGAAGCGCTGCCGTTCCAACGCCGCCTTGTACTCGGAGTTCTCCTTGAGATCGCCGAGCTCCACCGCCCGACGGATCTCCGCCGGCAGGATGACATTGAGTTCGTGCCGCAGCTTCTCCGCTTCGGCGTGCAACTTGGCCTTGAGCTCTTCGAGCATGTCCGGCGTCCCGCGCAGGGGGGAAAAGGCGTGACGCCCGGCCTGCAGGTCTGCGGCCGGGCGCCATCATGGTTCTCCCTGCAAGTTAGCCAAACCGAGGCGCCGGGGCAATCGCGGTGGGGACGTGCTTCCCTGGCAACCTTCGCCCTACCTGCCCGCTGGCTGGATCACCAGCCCAGCACCAGCGCGAACACCAGCGGCGCCACGATCGACGCGTCGCTCTCGATCACGTACTTGGGGGTGTCCACGCCCAGCTTGCCCCAGGTGATCTTCTCGTTCGGCACGGCGCCCGAGTACGACCCATAACTCGTCGTCGAATCGCTGATCTGGCAGAAGTACCCCCACAGCGGGATCTCCGACCGTCCCAGGTCCTGATGCAGCATGGGCACCACGCAGATGGGAAAATCGCCCGCGATCCCACCACCGATCTGGAAGAAGCCCAGCGAGGCCTCCCGGGTGATCGTCGTGTACAGGTCGGCAAGCCAGATCATGTACTCGATCCCGCTGCGCACCGTATGCACGTTCCTGATGTTGCCCGCGATCACGTGCGAGGCGAAGATGTTGCCCGTCGTCGAGTCCTCCCAGCCCGGCACGATGATCGGGATGTTCTTCTGCGCCGCCGCCAGCATCCACGAGTTCTTGGGGTCGATCTGGTAGTACTGCTCCAGCGCCCCGCTCAGCAGGATGCGATACATGAACTCGTGCGGGAAGTACCGCTCGCCCGCCGCGTCGGCCCGCGTCCACTCATCGAGGATGGCCTTCTCGATCCGGCGGATCGCCTCGGCCTCCGGGATGCAGGTGTCCGTGACCCGGTTGAAGTGCTGGTCGAGCAGCTTCTGCTCGTCCGCGGGCGTCAGGTCACGGTAGTTCGGCACCCGCTCGTAGTGATCGTGCGCGACGAGGTTGTAGATGTCCTCCTCGAGGTTCGCGCCCGTGCAGGTGATGGCGTGCACCTTGTCCTGCCGGATCATCTCGGCCAGCGACAGGCCCAGCTCCGCCGTGCTCATCGCGCCGGCCAGGGTCACCATCATCCGGCCCCCGGCGTCGAGGTGATGACGATAGCCGTCGGCCGCGTCGATGAGCGCGGCGGCGTTGAAGTGCCGGTAATGGTGGCGGGCGAACTGGGAGATGGGCCCGCCCGACGGCGGCGTGACAGCGGACATGAGCGACGGAAGTGACGGGGAGGACGGCACGCGACGAAGGCACGCGCGCTCCGGGAGAAAACTAACGCCTCCGTGCCTCAACCGTGCCTCAGCGGCGCTTGCCGCCGCCGTTGCGCGGCCGGTCGACGAGGGTCGACGCCAGGCTCGGGAGGTCATGGTCCACGGCAGGCAGCCGCATGCCGTGCGAGGCCGCCGCCGCCGTGAGCACCGCCTGCACCGCCTCGTGCGGGTCGTCGGTGATCACCATCAGGTCCAGCTCCGACAGGGCGATCATGCCGGGCTCCGCCACCATGGTCTTCAGCCACTTGATGAGCCCGGACCAGAACTTCGTGCCCACCAGCACCACGGGAAAGTTGCGGATCTTGCCCGTCTGGATCAGCGTCAGGGCCTCGAACAATTCGTCGAGCGTGCCGAAGCCGCCCGGAAAGATGATGAACGCCTGGGAGTACTTGACGAGCATCGTCTTGCGGACGGCGAAGTACCGGAAGTTGATGACTTCGTCGATGTGGGGATTCGCGTGCTGCTCGAAGGGCAGTTCGATATTGCAGCCGATCGACCGGCCACCGCCGAGCCGGGCGCCCTTGTTGCCCGCCTCCATGATGCCGGGACCACCACCGGTCATCACCGTGAAGCCGGCCTCGGCGAGGAGGCGCCCCGTCTCGACGGCGGCCTTGTACAGCGGATCGCGCGGCGAGGTGCGCGCCGACCCGAAGATGGTGACCCCGCGTTGCACGGTCGCCAGCTTGTCGAAGCCCTCGACGTACTCGCCCATGATGCGCAGCACGCGCCAGGGGTCGCTGCGGGTGAACGCCGTGTCCGGTGGCTCGTAGGCCAGCAACTGCCGGTCGGCGGTCATCTGCTGCGGCAATCGCTGCGCGGCGGCCGGCTGCTTCCCCTTCACCGCACGCTTGGCGTCGCCATTGAGACCGTGCCGGGCGCGCAGCCCTGCGTAGGCGCGCTCTTCGGCGCTGCGCAGCAGCTCCGGGTCGAGCCGCTTGCCGGTCGCGGTCTTCGGGGCCTTCGGGGTTTTGACGCGGCCGACGGCCGCGGGCGTCGCGGGCGGGGCCTTCGGCGAGCCCTTCGGTGCGGGCGTAGGCGTTGCAGCGGCGGTCGTGGCGGAGCGGGAGCGCGGCACCTTGGCCATGGATGAGGCCCTCTGGATGGGAGGCGGAGTGGCGGAACGCTTCAAGCTACCACGGGGGTCGCTTGTGCGAGCGGCGGCGGCAGCGTTCATTGTCTCCGATGCACACCCCTTCAGCGTGTCCGTAGTCATCCTCGTCGCGGACGGCGTCCGGCCCGACACTTTGCGCGACGCAATGCACGAGGGGTCGCTGCCGGCGCTCGCGCGCCTGCGCGAGGAGGGCGGGCTGCACGACATCACGTCGGTCTTTCCGTCGGTGACCGGACCGGCGTACACGCCGTTCGTGATGGGGCGCCACCCCGCGAACGTCGGACTGCCGGCGCTGCGCTGGTACGACCGGAGCCGCGCCCACCTGCGCTGGCCGTACGCCCGCAGCTACGTGGGCCTCGAGTTTTCGAAGTTCGCGGTCGACGTGGACCCTGCGGCGCCGACGCTGTGGGAACGGGTGCCCGACCACCTGGCCGCGCTCCCGGTGATCGGGCGCGGACTGCGCGCGGACCGCGAGGAAGGTCGCGGCCTGAGGTTCTCCCTGCGCGCGGCGGTCACGCACGTGCGGGGACACGTGCGCGGCTGGCTCGAGATCGACCGCTCGGTGGGCGATGCCTTTGTCCGTCGCTGGATCGCCGAGCGCCCGGCCTTCGCCCTTGCGGCCTTCACGGGCGTGGACAAGACCTCGCACGCCTATGGCCACCGCAGCGACGCGGTGCGCGAGGCGCTGACCATCGTCGACGGTGCCGCCGCCCGGATTCGCGCGGCGGCGGAGTCGTCGGGCACCTGGGCCGACACGCATCTGTGGATCGTGAGCGACCACGGGCACGAGCCGGTGACGGCGCACGAGGACCTCTCGCGCGTGGTGCGGGCGCTGGGCTACCGCACCGTTGCCCACCCGTTCGAATGGAGCCGCGCCCCGCAGGTCGCGGTGATGGTCAGCGGGAATGCGATGGCGCATCTGTACATCGGCCTCGAACACCGCACGCGGCCCGGCTGGGAGGGCCTCGCCGACACGTGGACGCCCCTGCTCGATCACCTGCTCGGGCGCGCGAGCGTCGATCTCGCGCTGCTGCCCGGCCGTGAGGCCGGGTGCGTGCACATCGCCAGCGCAGCGGGAATGGCGACGGTGCGCACGGATGGCCTGCGCTGGTGGTACACGCCGCAGCGTGGCGATCCCCTCGGCCTCGGGTCCGTCGTGGCGGTCACCGCGGACGAGGCGCATGCGCTGACCGCCGCGACGGACTACCCCGACGTGCTGCTGCAGGCCACCAGCATCGCGGCGTCCGCACGCAGCGGCGACGTGATCCTCAGCAGCGCGCCCGGCTGGGACTTCCGCGCGCGCTGGGAGCCGATCCCGCACGTGTCGTCGCACGGGTCACTGCGCGCCTCGCACATGACCGTGCCGCTGCTGGTGAATCATCCGGCGGCGCGCACGCCGCGGCGCACGACGGATATCGGCGCAACGGCGGCCGAATGCCTGGGCATCCGACCGCCGTTCGTGCTCGACGGCGTGAGCTGGCGTTAGGGCGTGATCTGCGCGCCCGCCTGCGCGCTCTTGGCCACCGCCCCGTCGGCCGTCGGACCGCTGATGCCACCGCCCGTCCAGCCCACCGCCGAGAAGGTCCAGGTGAGCAGCGCGCCGGACTGCAGGCCCCAGACGTTGTTGAAGCCGCTCACGCCACTGAAGTCCGGGATCGCGAGGTCCGGCGACCCGCCGGCATAGTCCGCCGACATGTTCACCTGCACCACACGCCCGCCGTTGGCGTCCTGATTGTACGACACCACGAAGTAGCGGTTGTAGTCCGCCTGCGGCGAGCCGTAGGTGGTGCGCATCCGCACGTAGGGTGCGGTGCCGGCGACCGTCGTGTTCGCGCCGACCAGGGACGGACCGAAGGCGATGGTCTGGTCCTGGGGCACGCCGGTGAAGAACAGCACGCTGCGCCCGTTGAGCGCCGCAATGGGGTCGAGCCCCGGGATGGCCGAGGCCACGACGGTGTGCTTGTCGCCGGCGATCTGCCGGTCACCCGGCACGCCATACCACGGGCGCGTGGTCGCCCCGCTCGGGAGGTCGAGGCCCAGCAGCGAGCTCGAGCCATTGGTCAGCGTCTCGAACAACGTGGTGACCTGCAGCTGGTGCCCCATCGTGTTGGTGAGCGTCAGCGAGCGCTCCACCGGGGCGAAGGACTCCGCCCCGTTGAAGTCGAGCACGCCGACCGACCCGTTGTTCGCGACGTTGACGTTGCGGCGCAGGAAGATCCGCTCGAGCTTGGACACCGTCGACAGCGTCGAGAAGTCGAAGAGCGAGACGCGACCGGCGACGAGGTCGCGCGGCCCGTCCGGGACGTTCGCGATCGAGAACGCCGAGACGCCGGGCGTCGTCTGCGCGATCCGGCCGCCGAGCGCGATGTTCACGAGGTCGAATCCGCTGGTGCCGGTGACCGATCCATTGATGGTCTTGCCGGTGGCGTTCGGGCAGAACGACGTCCCGACTTGGATCAGCTCGGACTGCGACGCGAAGTAGATCGACTTGCTGAAGCCCGTGCCGTCGGCCTGGACGAACGCGACACCACCGGTGCCGCTGGTGACGTTGAACTGGAAGACCCCCGGCGTCGAAGGCATGACGCGGGCCCATGCCCCGCTCCCGTCCTGCACGGCGAACCACGCCGGCGCCTCGGTGCCGCAGAAGCGCCACGTCACGTTCCCGGAACCACCGACCGGCGCTGCCGTCACGGTGAGAGTGACGACGGCGGTCTGCTCCGCAACGTCCGGACCGTTGGCGCGCACGGTGATGGGATACGCGCCGACGCCGACGGCACCCCCGACGGTCATCGTCATCGTGCTGGTCGTGCCGGTGACGGACGCGGGGTTGAAGGCGACCGTCACGCCCGCGGGGGCACCGGTGGCCGTCAGGGCGACGGCACCGGCGTAGCTGTTGAGTCGCGTGACGGTGACGGTGCTGGTGCCCTGCTGCCCCTGCTCGACCGACACCGCCGTCGGTGCGGCGGCGATGGTGAAGGTGCCCGCCGGCGGCGGTGCCGTCACCGTCAGCGTCACCGTGGTCGTCTGTTCCGCGACGTTCGGCCCGAGTGCACGGACCGTGATCGGGTACGCCCCGGGCGTCACCGCCGCGCCGACGACCAGCGTCAGCGTGCTGGTCGTCCCCGTCACCGAGGCGGGGGCGAAGGTCGCCTGCACCCCCTCGGGCACGCCCGACGCCGTCAGCGCGACCGCCTGCGCATACCCGTCCACGCGTGTGATCGTGACCGTGCTGGTCCCGGTCGCACCGGCCTGCACGGACACGGCGGTGGGCGCGGCGGCGAGCGTGAAGGAACCTGCCGTGACGGTCAGTGCGACCGTCGTGGTCTGCTCGGCGACATTGGGTCCGTTGCCGCGGACCGTGATGGTGTGGCTGCCGGCCGGGACCGTCGCGTCCACCACGACCGTCATCTCGCTCGTGGCGGTCCCGGTCGTGACCGAGGTCGGCACGAACGAGACCGTGACGCCCGTGGGAGCGCCCGTCGACGTGAGGGCGATCGTCCCCGCGTACCCTTCGGTGCGGGTGACCGTGATGGTGCTCGTGGCCGACTGTCCCGCGACGATGGTGAGCGCGGCCGGGCCCGCCGTCAGACCGAAGGAGCCGGTCGGCGTCACCGTCAGGGTCAACGGGATGGTCTGCTCGGCGACGCCGGTGCCGTTGGCACGCAGGACGAGGTTGTACGTCCCTGGCGCCACCACCGGCGTGACGGCCAGTGTCATGGTGCTCGTGGTGCCGGTGACCGGCGACGGCGAGAAGCTCGCCCCCACGCCCACGGGTCCACCCGTCACGGCGAGCGTCACAGGCTGGTCATAGCCGTGCTCGCGCGTGATGGTCACCGCCGTGGTCGCTTCGAGGCCGGCTTGGACCGTGAATGCCGTCTGCGTCGCGGCGACCGTGAAGGTCGGCGGTGGCGGCGGGGCGCTCACCGTGACCGTCGCAACCATCGACGTGGTCGTCACGCCGGTGCCGGATGCCGTGACGGTCACGGTGTAGGAACCGGGCGTCAGCGTGGGCGAGGCCGTGATGGTCAGCGTGCTCGTGGACGCCGACCCGCTCAGCACCGACGGCGCGAGGAACGCGGTCAGTCCGCTGGGAGCCGTTGCCGTGAGCGTCACCGAGCCGGTGAAGCTGGGCGGCTTGTTGATCGTGATCGGGATCGTTCCCGCGGAGCCACCGGGCGTCACGGTGCCCGAAAGCCCTCCCACGGAGATCGTGACGGTCACGTCGGGCGTGGGGCCGGTGCCATCGTCGCCACCGTCGCCCGAGCACGCCGCGATCACCAACCCCGTGAGCACCGCCGTCGCGGTGCGAACGCCTCGAATGATTCGAACTCCCATCACGGTCCTTTCCCTCGTGCCTGAGTGACGAAGTCCGACGCCGCAACTCGACGCGCGCCGGGATCGGGAACTTCTCAAGATTATCGTAACACCGCACCCTGATGCCGTGCTACGTGCTGTGCGCTGGGTCACACCCTCGTTACGAGGCGGAGACGGCCTCGACCGTCTGCGCGGCGTCATCCAACCGGGCAGCCAACTGCGCCTGTCGTCCTCGCAGGTCGCGCAGGCGCGGATCGGCCCGGAGCATCCACCAACGTCGCACGGCCGCCGTCGAGGCCTGCCACCGATCGACGGCGAACATCCCGCCGACGCCGACGGCGGGTGCCAGCAGCAGCGTCGCGACGCCCCAGGGCCAACCCGCCACACGCCCGCCCAGCAGCGCGAGGCCGACGATCCACAGGGCGAAGACCACCGCGCCGACGAGCACGCGATAGGTCGAGTGTGAATCCCGATGGCTGTTCATCCGCCCCGCAATCACGCCGGTCAGCCGGTACGGAAGCCAGTAGACCAGCGTCGCGACGGCGGCCGCGGCGGCCAGGGCGATCGACGCGACCGACAGGCGACGCAGCACCCATCGCACGGCAGCAGGCGGACGCGCATCGGCACGCACGTCGGCAGGCTCG
The DNA here is from genome assembly GCA_964430045.1 of uncultured Gemmatimonadaceae bacterium. Taxonomy (GTDB): domain Bacteria; phylum Gemmatimonadota; class Gemmatimonadetes; order Gemmatimonadales; family Gemmatimonadaceae; genus DASRAP01. The sequence continues at coordinate 20,580 of CAYSFN010000018.1, read as the reverse complement.
ATCCGGAGCACACGCAGCACCCGCGCATGATCGCGAACGTCGCGGGCCAGGCTCGCCCATCGCGCGTCGCCCTGCGCCCGCAGCACGGTCCACGCGTGGCTCGCGGCACGCAGGCGGTCGACGCGCGCGGCCGCGGCGGCAGACGCTCCGTGCTCTGCGGACCACACGGCCTCGGCGGTGCGCAGCACCGCGTCGTCCTCCCAGCGGGCCAGGTTCAGCGTGACGGTGCGCATCGCCTCGTCGAGGCGCGCGGTGAGCGAGGTGACCGCGTCGCGTGTCGCACCGAGCAGCGCGAGATCGTCCCAGGCGACGGGGGCGCCGACGCTGGCATGCGCCTCGCTGCGGAACAGGTCCTTCTGCCGGAAGACCAGCCCCACCGGCACGATGGGAAAGGCGCCCCCCAACTGTGTCGCTGCGCCGAGTGCGATGCGGGCCGCTCCGGTCTTGAGCGGCGCCAGCGCGGGGCGGTCGTGACTGATTCCCTCGGGGAACATCGCGACGGCGGCACCGGCGGCCAAGGCCTCGTGCGCCGCCGCGAACGTATCGCGGTTGCGGCCCACCTGCGAGGGGCCGTCCTGGGCGCGGTACACCCGGATCGACCCGCTCCCCCGGATCAGCCACCCGATCAACGGATCCCGGAACAGGGGCTCCTTGGCGAGGAACCGCAACGGCCGCCCGGCGACCCAGGCCAGGAAGGCCGGATCGAGCAGCGAGTTGGGATGGTTCCCGACGACCAGGACCGGGCCACGCGGCGGAATCGTCCCACCGCTTCGGGTGGCCCGATAGTACACGTGGACTGCGGCGGTGCAGACCGTGGCGAGATGGGGGAGCAGCCACATAGTTGCGCCAACGATACTCATCTACCGGCCGCAGCGGGAGCGGCCCCCTGCGCCACGCGTTGCCAGCGGCTCACCCGGCGTGCACATTCGCAGCATGCCGATGTCGCCAGCCACATGCGCGAGGGGGTTCGTCGCGACCGCGCTGATGGTCGTCGCGACCGCGCTCGCCTGCGCGGGCGAGAGTGCGGCTCCCTCGACCCCGGGCGTGCAGCTCGCGTTCGACCGGGACAGTCTGCTCCTCGATGCCATCCACGACACGACGCGGATCGGCGTCACGGTACGCGATGCCGCGGGCAGAGTGGTCGCGGACGAGGTGACGTGGCATTCGGCCAACCCCGCGATCGCCGCCGTCGACGCCGAGGGCCGGGTGCGGAGCGTCGGGGCGGGACGCACGACGCTCCGCGCGAGTGCGGGCGCCGCCGTCGATTCGCTCGTGGTGCGCGTGTCCCCGATTGCGCGGTCGGTCGCGTTCGAGGCGGACACGGTGCGTTTCGCGACGATCGGGCGCAGCGTGTCGCCGTCCAGCACGGTGCGGGACCGCAACGCGGTGCCGCTCGCCACGGCCTCGCGGCACTGGTGGGTCGGCGACCCCGCCGTGGCCCACGTGACCCCGGAGGGGACGCTCACTGCGATCGCAGCCGGCACGACCGTGGTGGTGGTCGAGGTCGACGCGCTGCGCGACAGCGCGGTGGTGGTCGTGCGGCCTGTCGCGGCGCGGCTCGCGCTCTCGTCGCAGGCGCTGGTCGTGGACCGCGGCGCCACCACGACGGTGACCGCGAATGCCGTGGACTCCGGTGGCACCGCGATCCTGGCGAGCGGCGTCGCGCACTTCGTGTCGCGCGACCCCGGCGTGGCGGCGATCGACGCGACGACCGGTGCGCTGCTCGGCATTGCGGCGGGGACGACGACCGTGGTCGCGACCGCGGTCGCCGAGACCGCCGTGACGGACAGCGCGCGCGTGGTCGTGGCGGCGCCCGAATGGGTGATCGGACGCGTGAGCGTCGCGGACCACGACCCCCTGGGACTCCCGCCGGGGGCCGTGTTGCGGGTCCACGTCGCCCTCGATGCGTCACGCCTCAGCCAGCCGGGTGCGCTCGGTGCGGCCGAGGCGACGCTGCAATGGGACCCTGCGGTCCTCGTGCTCGACTCGCTGCGCAGCGGAGTCGACGCGGCGGCGAACCAGACTACCGCGGGCGTCGTCGCGCTCGCCTACGCTGCGGTCGACACGGCCGTCGACGGGACCGCGGGGATCGCCACGCTGTACCTGCGCGTGGTCAGTTCCGGTGCCGCGGGCCGGGATGCCGCACTGAGCTTGAGCACGCCGTACCTCCCGGTCGGACTCGACTTCCTCCCCGTCGGTGACTGGGCCGCCCTCAGCGACCGCGTGCGCGTCCGATGATGCGCCGCCACACAGCCCCCACGCTCTGGACAGTGGCGATGCTTGGCGTCACGGCCTGCGCGCGCCGCCCGCCACTGGACCCGTGCCCCGCCGCGGCGGCCGGTGGTCCGCCGGTCCTCGTCGCGGTGCGTCCCGACTCGATCCCCCTCAGTCTCGTGCTGGAGGAGCGGGCCGTGGTGACGCTCGTGGGGTGCGCGTTCGGCGTGGACCCGGTGCGCGTCGCCATGGGCCCGGCGACGGTGCATGCGCTGCAGCCGACCGACGACGGGACGCGCGTGCGGTTCCCGGTCCCGCCGAGCATCTCGAGCGGGGGTGAGGCGCCGCCGATGCCGACGCCGGCAGGGACCTACGACGTCGTGATCATCACCGATCGCGGGCGCAGCGGCGCGCGCATCCTGACCGTGTACTGATGCGCACGCTCCTCCTTGCGTCCACGCTGGTGGCGCTCGCGGCGGCCACGACCCTCGCGCAGGACCCGCCCCTGACGAGCAACGCCGCGCGGCGCGCCCAGTACGTGGACGCGATGCGCCGGTATCCGTTCGCCGAGGTCCCGGTCCACGCCACGCGGAGGGACTACCTTGCCCGGCTCCGCGGGAGCGGCGCGCTGTTCGATGCGGACGGCGGCGCGCCGTGGGTGAGCATCGGCCCCGCACCGATCGCCACGGTCGACGCGGGGCGCGTGGCCGCCGTGGTGATCGACCCGCGGGACCGCCAGGTCATCTACGCCGGCGCCGCACAGGGCGGTGTGTGGAAGTCCACCGACGGGGGCACCCTCTGGCGGCCGCTCACCGACGACCAGTGTTCGCTTGCGACGGGGTCCATTGCGCCGGACCCGCTCGACCCGGACGTGCTCTACGTGGGCACGGGTGAACAGACCTATTCGGCCAGCAGCTACTACGGTTGCGGTGTGCTGCGATCGACGGACGCGGGGGCGACCTGGACGCAGCTCGGCGCCCCGCATTTCGACACGAACACCGGTGGCGCGCGCATCGGGACGATCCGCGTGGTGCCGGGTGTGCCACCAGCCACACGCTCATCGACGCTCCTGCTGGCGAGCACCTTCGGCGTGTTCCGCAGCACGGATGCGGGCGTGACGTGGACGAAGAGCACCATTGCCGCCAACGTGAACTCGCAGGCGACGGACCTGCTCGTGGACCCTCGCGACCCGCGCATCGTCCTGGCCGCGTTCACCTCGACGGGCGCGCATCCGGCGAACGGCATCTACCGCTCCACCGACGGCGGGGTGTCCTTCCCGGAGCGGACGGCGGGACTCCCCGCGGCGAACGTGGGACGCATCCGCCTGGCGCTCGCGCCAAGCGGTCCGGACACCGTGTACGCGGCCATCCACACGCCGGCGACCGCGATGCTGCTGGGCGTCTGGCGCAGCGTGGACGCCGGGCGCACCTGGCACCAGGTGAGCGCGAGCGGCGCGAGCTGCGGTTCGCAGTGCTGGTATGACATGTATCTCGCCGTGGATCCCGGTGATGCGCGCCGCGTGTACTTCGGCGGGGTCTCGCTGTACCGCTCGCAGGACGCGGGCGCGACGTTCCAGGAGATCGGGAGCAGCATCCACGTGGACCATCACGCGATGGCCTTCGACCCCGTCGACCCGTCGCGGCTGATCGCGGCGAGCGACGGCGGGCTCTACGAGTCCCTGAACCGCGGGGCCAGTTTCCGCTCCCTGAACGCGACCCTCGCCATCACGCAGTTCTACCATGGCCTCTCGATCGGCGTGCAGGGGCCGACCGCGTTGCTCGGTGGCACGCAGGACAACGGCACGGGCGCGCGGACCGGAGGCCTCGGATGGCCGCGCGTGCTCTCGGGCGATGGGGGCTACACCGCGATCGACCCTCTCACGGGCACCGCGTTCGCGGAAACGCAGTGGATCCCGAATGCGAGCTACGCCGGGCCGCGGCGCGCACCGAGCTACACGGGCGTGTTCACCCTCGTGCGGAACGGCATCGTGCTGTCCGACCCCGGGCTGTTCATCCCGCCGCTGGTGATGGACCTCGCGCGCCCGCATACGCTGTACTTCGGGACGAGCCGGCTGTACCGGACGCGCACCCGCGGCGATCTGTGGACGGAACTGTACCCCGGCAGCGGAACCACCGGCGTCGGGAACGTGTCCGCGATCGCGCCTGCGGTGTCCGACTCGCAGGTGATCTACATCGGCACCAGCGGCGGCGACGTGCGCATCAGCAGCGACGGCGGCCTCACCTGGCCGCAGCGTCGCACGGGCCTGCCGACGCGGTTCGTCAGCGACCTCGTGGTGCATCGCGGCGATCCGGCCATTGCGTACCTCAGCGTCTCGGGGTTCGGGACCAGCCACGTGTTCCGGACCACGAACGCCGGGCTGACCTGGGTCGACATCAACGGCGACCTGCCCGACCTGCCGGTGAACGCCCTCGCGCTGCTCCCGGACGGATCGCTCGTCGCGGCGACCGACCTGGGCGTGTATCGGACGCGCGATGGCGGGACCTCGTGGCAGCGTCAGGGGGTGGGGCTTCCGAACGTCGCGGTGTTCGACGTCGTGTATCACGCGGCGACCTCCACGCTCATTGCCGCGACACACGGGCGCAGCGTGTTCGCGTCGACGGTGCCGGCACCCGCCGCGCCCGCCGCGCTGGCCGTGATCGCGGCGCCACCGACGGCCGTCGCCGCAGGGATGCCCTTCGCGCTGTCAGTCCACATCACCGGCGCGGCCGGCGACCCCGTCGACGCCGCGGTCGCGGTGACGGTGAGCGTCGCGGAGGGCGGCGCGGTGCTCAGTGGTGTGACGGAGGCGCTGTCCGTGGGCGGGACCGCGACCTTCGGGGCGCTCGTCCTCCGCGGCAGCGGCACGGTCCGCCTCCGCGTGTCGGCGCCGGGACTTGCGCCGACCATCCTGAGCCCCATCACCCTGCTCGACGTCGTCGGCGACGTCACCGGGGACGGCCAGGTCACGGCGGAGGATGCGGACGCGATCCTTCGCCACCTCGTTGGCCTGAGCGGCGCGTTGGCCGCGCGGGTGGCGGCCGTCGGTGACGCCAACTGCGACGGGGTGATCAACGCGATCGACGCCGCGATCATCCGCGCCTTTGCGGCGGGGCGCGACGTCTCGCGCTTCTGCGTCGGGCGCACGACCGCACCCGACTGACCGCAGGCGTTGCCCTCCGGGGCGCAGTCCCTGAGTTTCCCCGGTATGCGTCGCTGGCTCCCACTCGCGCTCACACTCGCCCGGCGCGGACTCGTGCACCCCCCGACCGGCCTCGCGCTCCTGGTCACCGGATGGCGGTTCCGCCGCCGGGGGTGGTGGCGCCGGGCACCGTTCCTGCCGCTGCCGTCCACGACCTACGTCGCGTGGCGGATGCACACGGCCTACGGGGACCACGACGCGGTGCCGCCAGCCGACGACGTGATCCGCTACGCCCGCTGGGCTGCCCGGTACTGATGACGGCGATCTCCGAGGCCGCGGCGGCGCGCATCCGAGCGCAGGCCTTCGGACTCGGCTTCGACCTGGTCGGCTTCACCGCGTTGGGCCCCGCCGAGACCGCACCGGCGCTGCACGCATGGCTCGACGCCGGGTATCACGGCGAGATGGCGTACCTCGCCAACGGGACGACACTGCGCGAGGACACCACGCGGCCCGAGCCGGGGATGCGCAGCGCCATCGTCGTCGCGCTGGACTACGGGGGGCGCGAACCCGGCGGCCCGGTGGCCCGCTATGCCCGGGGCGATGACTACCACGACGTGCTGCGGACCAGGCTTCGTGACCTGCACGCACTCATCGAGGCGGACCACGGCGCCGCGGTCGCCGCCCGGCCCTACGTGGACACCGGACCCATCCTCGAGCGTGACCTGGCGCGGCGCGCCGGTCTGGGGTGGTTCGGCAAGAACACGATGCTGATCAACCCCGGCCTCGGCTCGTTCTTCTTCATCGGGGCGCTCTTCGTGGCGGTCGATCTCCCCGCCGACCTGCCGTTCGGCGCGGACCATTGCGGCCGGTGCACCCGCTGTCTCGACGCCTGCCCGACGGCCGCGTTCGTCGCGCCCCGGGTGCTCGACGCCACCCGCTGCCTGAGCTACCTCACCATCGAGCACCGGAGCACCATCCCCGCCGAGTTCCACGAGGCGCTGCGCGAGCAGTTGTACGGCTGCGACATCTGTCAGGACGTCTGTCCGTGGAACCACAAGTTCGCGCGGGCGCGGCGCGAGGTGGCCTTCGCAACGCGCCCGTTCATCGCGAACAAGGACGCGCGCACGCTGGCGGCTGACGTGCTTGCACTCACGCCAGCGCAGTACGCCGATGCGTTTCGCGGCACGGCGATGAAGCGGGCCAAGCTGGCGGGCTGGCAACGCAATGCGCGCGTGGTCCGAGGAGCCGCCGAGTGAGCAATGCCGCGTTCGACCGCTTCCTCGCGTTCCGGCAGGCGCATGGCGCACCGGTCCCGCTGCAGGCGATGACGGTCCGTGCGCGGGGACTCGACTTCGCGGTGCGTGTCACCGCGCCGCGCGCCGGCGTGGTGCCGCTCCTGTGCATCAACGGGGGGCTGCTCTTCGGCCATCAGTTGCTGTGGCCGGCGCTCGCCTCCCTGGCCACCGAGCGGCAGCTCATTCTCTACGACCAGCGCGGACGCGGCGCGACGCCGGCGCCGCCCGGGCTCCGCGCGGCGCGGATCGAGCACGACGGCCTCGACGTCCCGGCTCTGCGCGTCGCCCTGGGGATCGCGCACTGGGACCTCCTTGGGCATTCGTGGGGCGGTGGCATCGCGATGCTCGCGGCAGCGGCGGACGCGGCAGCCACGCGCACCCTGGTGCTGATCAACGCGGTGGGCTGCACCAGCGCCTGGCTCCCACCGCTGCATGCCCGCGCACTCGCGAAGCTCCCGGAGCCCGAGCGGAGTCGGTTGCACGCGCTCGATCCGGCCCGATTGGTCGAGGCAGACCCGCAGTACCACATTGCCTACCACCGTGCGTTCCACCCCGCGTGGTTCAGCGATCTCGCGTTCGGGCGCCGGCTCGCGCCTCCACACGCCGTGAGTCCGACCGGTGCGACGATCGCGGCACGGCTCCGCCGTGAGGGCTATGACTGGCGTGCACGGATCCACGGTCTGGACACCCGCACCCTCGTACTGCACGGCACCGACGACCTGATCCCGCCGTCCGAGGCCGACGCCACGGCCGCGCTGCTGCCGCGGGCGAGCCGGATCGATGTGCCGGGCGCGGGGCACCTCCCGTTCTTCGAGGCGCCCGTCGCGACCTTCGCCGCGATCCGCACGTTCCTCGACGAAGGGGCCGGATGAAACGCAGCGACGTCGCGGTCGCGATGGCGGCCGCCCTGTGCTTCGGCTTCGTCGCGGTGCTGATGTGGCGCACGCCGTCGGCGCTCGTCGCGCCCGCGCCCCCGGAGGCGTCCACGCAGACCGCAACGGGCGGGGACGCGCAGGACGCGGTCATCGGTGAGGCGTCCGCGCTGCCCGCTCCGGTCCGCGACATCGCCGCGATCCGCACCGTGCTCGCCCGCGACGCGGCCGGTACGTACATCGGCGACATCCTCGCCCTGCGCGATTCCAACGTGGCGCGCTGGCCCGCGCGCACGACGGATCCGGTGCGCGTGTGGATCGACGAGCGCTCGAACACGCCGGGCTTCACGTCGGCCCTCGCGTCCGACGTCCGGCGCGCGTTCGCCGACTGGGGCCGTGCCGGCGCCCCGCTGACGTTCACGTTCACCGGGGATTCCGCGTCAGCCGACGTGACCGTGACCTTCCGCGAACGTTTCGACGAGCCGATCAGCGGCCGCACGCGGTGGGTCCGTGATCCGCACTGGTGGATCGTCGGTGGCGACATCGTGCTGGCACTCCGCACCCCGACCGATCGCGTCGTCACCGCACCGCAACTCTACGCGATCGCCCTGCACGAGATCGGACACCTGCTGGGCCTCGACCACACCACGGACACCAGCGCGGTGATGGCACCGCGGGTGAGCGCCTTGCAGCTCGCCGCGTCCGACGTCGCGACGATGCGTCTGATCTACATGATCCCCCCGGGCTCCGTGCGGGCGGTCCCGCCGGAGACGCCCTGACGCCTAGCGCGTGAGGATGACGGTCCGTGTGGCGCCCTTGCGCTGCACGGTGAGTTCCACCCGGCGCGCCTCACCCGTGATGCGCATCAGCTCGTGCAGCGCCGTGATCGGCGTGCCGTTCGCCCCGCTCACCACGTCGAAGGCCTTGAGGCCGGCCGCCTCGGCGGGCGAACCGGCCGCGACCTGGTCGACGAGCACGCCGTCGCCACGGTACGACACGAACTCGCGCACGTCGGCGTCGAGGGCACGAAAGCGGGCCCCGTAGACCGTCGGCGATGCGGCGATGAAGCCGACGGATCGGCCCGGCAGCATGACCACCCGTTCCGGGAGTTCGAGGGTGCGCGGCGGCGGCGCCACGGCCGACCGCGGCAGCTCGGCCGTATTGCCGCGCCAGTCGATCGGCATGGGCCGCAGCGTGATCGCCGCCGCCTGCGCACAGAGGTCGGCCGGGACGCTGGGGCGCGCGGCAACGGTCACGTCCACCGTCCGCTCGCGACCATCGCGGCGCAGCCGCAACTGCTGCCTGGTCCCGGGGCGCAGCCGCGCCGAGACCTCGTCCACGCTCATGCCGGCCAGGGCGCTGCCTCCGATCGCCACCCACGCGTCGCCCACGCGCAGACCGGCACGCTCGGCCGGTGACCCGGGCTCGATCGCCGTGATCTGCGGCGTGCCCGAGAAGCGGATCGTGACCTCGGACCGGCCGGCCTGCGTCTCGGCGAGCATCATCTCGTCGTCGAACGTGACGCCGATATACCCGCTCCCCTGGGACGCCGCGCGTGCCGACTGACAGGCGACCGTCAGGGCGGACTGCCGGGGGAAGAACTCCGACCAGGTCCGGGCGAGCTGCCCCTGCACTTCGAGCACGCGACGATTGTCGGCGGACCCGTCGTTCCGCATCAACGCCCGGAGCTGGCCTTCGAGGTCGCGCTGCGTGGCCGACAACGCGGACAACTCCGCGATCAGCACCCGCAGTTGCTCGGGGGACTGCGGCGACACGCGCACCGTGACCAGCACGGAGTCATCCGCGGACCGCACGACGGTGCCGGCACGCTGCTGCGCCGACACCACGGGCGCCGCGAGGCACAGCAGGACGAAGGACGCCGGGACGGTGCGCATCAGAATCGCGCTCGCTGCGTGGTGGACGCCGGAACGACCGCGCCCATCTGCTGGAGCGTGAGGTCGCGTGCGCCCAGGGTCGTCAGGTAATACTGGTTGAGGACCGGATCCTGCGGCGCGAGGTAGAGCGCCGCCTGGGTCGCCGCCACGGCGCGGTCGAGTGCGTCGAGCCGGGCCTGATACAACTGCACCGCGTCGCGCCCGCGCAGCACGACGTTCGAATCGTGGGCCGCCAGGTACGAGACGGCGCGCGTGTACTCATCCGAGGCGCGCTGCAGGACCAGCATGGCGTCGGCGGTGTTCTGGAAGGTGGCGCTCGGCGCATCCGCGTCGGCGACGATCGCCTGCGCCGGTTCCGGCGCCAGCGTGGCCGTGGCACGGCCGACCGCGGCGCCACCGACCACCAGGGCCACCGCCGCCGCCGCCTGCGCGACACGGCTCCACCGCGTGGACCGCGGGCCGCGCATGGGGAGCACCGACGCGGACGTGGGCGCCACCGCCGCCGGACCCGCCGCCTGCATCAGCCCCTCTGCGCGCAGCGCCGGGGCGAGGCGCTCCCACGCCGTGATCGGTGCCTCGATCGTCGGAACGTCGGTGAGCGCGAGCCGCACGAGCCGCTGCGCGGCGACCAGTTCCGCCGCGCAGACCGTGCACCCGGCGAGGTGCGTCCGCTCCAGCAATGTCGCCGGTTCGTCCGCGAGCGCTGCGAGCCGTTCAGGAGAGACGTGTGACATGGGCAGAATCCGTTCCCGTCGTTGGACCATCCACTAAATGTGCCAGCAGGCGCCGAAGCCGCGCCCTTGCCTTGAACAACTGACTCTTCGACCCCCCCGAGGTGATCCCGAGCTCCGCGGCGATCTCCTCGTGCGTGTAGCCCTCGATGTCGTGGAGCACGAACACCGTTCGCGCCCCCGGTGCCAGTTGCTGGACCGCCGCATCGATCGTGGCCGCCAGCACCGCGCGTTCCCCATCGTTCTCGACGCTCGCCGAGTCCTCCTGGATCTCGACCTCGGTGGCCTGGAGCCGCCGAGTGGACCGGAGCGCGTTGAGCGTCCGATTGACCGCGATCCGATGCGCCCAGGTCGAGAAGCGCGCGTCCCCGCGGTAGCCCGGCAGCGCCCGGAAGATCTGGATCCAGACCTCCTGCGCGATGTCGGCCGCGACGTCGGGATCTCCAGCCAGCCGCCGGACGATGGCATCGATGCGCGGGGCATGCGTCTGCCAGAGCTGGCGCATGGCCCGCTCGTCGCCGCCGGTGGCGCGCCGGATGAGTGTGAGGTCGTCGGACATCTCGTCTTCACGCATTCTGTCACCTTCCGCCGTGCGGAGGGTTGCCTTGCCCGCCGCGGACTCGTCTTGACCCGGCGGGGGTATGACCTTACCTACGAATCGTAGCCTCGCCGCGTTTCTCCCGTCACGCTGGGGTCGTCGTGCTCGCTCTGCTCGTCGCCGCTGCCGCCATCGCCATCGCTCCGGGCGACCGACTTCCGTCGGCCACACCGGCCGCCGTGGGGATGTCCGCCGAACGCCTCGCGACCATCGATCGCGTCGTGAACAAGGGCATCGCGGGCGGCGGCTTCCCTGGCGCCGCCGTCGTCGTCGGGCGCGCGGGCTTCAGCGTGTACCAGCGCGGCTATGGCCGGCTCGGATGGACCGCGACGGCACCGCTGGTCGATCCCGTGGCCTCCGTGTACGACATCGCCTCGCTGACCAAGGTCGTGGGGGTCACGACGGCGGCGATGCTGCTCTTCGACGCCGGTCAACTGGACCTCGACGCGCCCGTCCAGCGCTACCTCCCGCAGTTCACGGGCGCGAACAAGGCGCGCGTGACGGTGCGGCACCTGCTCACGCATCACTCCGGTCTGCCGGCGGGCCGGATCCTGTGGCGCACCGCCTCCACGCCCAGCGCGGCCAGGCGGCTCGTCCTCGACACGCCGCTGGCCTGTGCACCCGGCAAATGCTTCGTGTATTCCGACCTCGGCGCCGACGTCCTGGGCTGGGTGATCGAGGCCATCAGCGGGGAACGGCTGGACGTGTTCCTGCACACGCGGGTCTTCGAGCCGCTCGCGATGGCCGACACCCGGTTCCGTCCGCCGACCTCGTGGAAGGCGCGCATCGCCCCGACCGCCGATGTCTCGCGCCGCGGCTACGAGATCCGCGGCGAGGTCCATGACGAGAACGCGCACGCCCTCGGCGGCATCGTGGGGCACGCCGGACTGTTCAGCACGGCGGCGGACCTCGCGATCTTCGCGCAGATGATGCTCAACAAGGGCAGCTACAACGGGGTGCGCCTCGTCGCCGACAGCACGGTCACCCTCTTCACGCAGCGGCACGCGGGCCCGCGGGCCCTCGGCTGGGAGATGGCGGAAGGCGTGCGGGGCGCCGGCGACTACCTGAGCCCGAGCGCCTATGGGCACACGGGCTTCACCGGGACGTCGCTCTGGATCGATCCGGAACGGCAGATGTTCGTGATCCTGCTCTCGAACCGCGTGTACGCCCCGCGGGCGCGGCGGCCGGCCGACGTGATCAGCAACGTCCGCAACGACCTGGCCGACGCGGCCGCCCTCGCGCTCACCGAGGATCCCGCGTTCCCCCTGCTGGCGATGCCCGCGGCGTTCCGCGCCGACACCGCAAAGGGCTGGAACCGTCCCGTGCCCGCGGCGCGCGCACGGCGGGACTGAGCACCCGGACCGCGGCGCTGGGCGGTCGCGGCTATATTGCCACGAGCCATGGACACTCCCGACACCACGCCCGCCGAGGAACACACGGCGCCCGCCGCCGATCCAGCCGCTGCGGTCGAGACGGCCCCCGCCGCCTCGCCGATCAGCACGGAGCAGCTCACGCTCGCGTTGCGACGCGTGAAGGACCCCGAACTCAACCTGAACATCGTCGACCTCGGCCTGGTCTACGCGGTGCGTGCGGAGGGTGCGACGGCGATCATCGACATGTCGCTGACCTCGCCGGGGTGTCCCTCGGGCCCCGAAATCATGAAGGACGCCGAGGACGCGATGCGCACCGTCCCGGACGTCGCCGACGTGGTCGTGAATCTCGTCTGGTCGCCGCCATGGACGCCGGAGCGGATCGACCCGCGCGTCCGCGCGTATCTGGGCTTCTAGCGCAGCGTCAGGGCGTCAGCGCGCCACCGCACGCAGCATCTCCGTCCCCATCAGACCGATCTGCCAGTGCCGCAGGTCGGGGATCGCCTCGAGGTCGCTCAGCGAGGTCGGGACCTTGCGTGCCACCGTCTCGAGCCGTTCGCGCGAACAGAGCACGCCGGGGTCGAGGTCCAGGCGAGCGGCGACGGCGTCGCGCACGCTCCGCAGCGCGCTGACCCGCTCCTCGAACTTGGGATCGCGATCCCAGCGCGGCGCTTTGGGGAACTGCGGCAGGGCGTCCGCCGGGACCGCGAGACCGCGCGCGACGGCCGCGAGCACGTCGGCGATCCGCGTCTCGGAGATCCCGCGCGGAACGCCCTTGATGGCCGTCAGGCCGGACGCGGATTGCGGCGCGATCCGCGCGATCTCGAGCAGGGGCTCATTGCCCATGACCCGGAACGTCGCCCGGTCCAGCGTGGCGGCGACGTGATCGCGCCACTGCACCAACTCGCGGAGCACGCCGAGCTCCCGGCGTGAGAGGTCGCGGGCCCCCTTCACCTTGAGAAACGCATTGGCGGGATCGTCCGCACTGAACTCCACCGCCTCCAGGCGCGCAAACTCCTCGGCCGCCCACGACATCCGATCCGCGCGCTCGAGCTGATCGCGCAGGATGTCGCGCAGTGCCAGGAGGTGCATCGTGTCCTGGGCCGCGTAGCTCAGCATGTCGGCGGTCAGCGGGCGCATGGACCAGTCGGCACGCTGGTGCTTCTTGTCGAGCTTCACGCCGAAGTGCTCGCCGAGCAGCGCCGCGAGCCCGAACTGCTTGACACCGAGCAGTTGTGCCGCGACCCGGGTGTCGAAGAGGCCTTGGACCTTCCAGCCATAGTCCTGCCGCAACAGCCGGAGGTCGTAGTCGGCGTCGTGGAACACGACTTGCACCCGCGGATCCTCGACGAGCGCGCCGAGTCCCGCGGGTGGCGTGATCGCGAGCGGGTCGAGGACCGCGTGCTCGGTGGGCGTCGACAGTTGCAGGAGATACACCCGGTCGACGAACCGATGGAATGACGCGCCCTCGGTGTCGATCGCCACGTCCTGCGCCGCCGCGATCGTTCCGAAGAACGAGGCGACTTCGCGGTCATCGTCGAGATATGTTACGCTTGAAGCACCCATCCGCCGTCCCATGCTGCGCCGCCTTCGCGACCTGTGAATCACGCCATGGCTCAATCTAGCGACCGGACCCGTCGGCCCCCCAGGAGCACACCATGAGCGATCCGGCCATTGGTTTGACCCGCCGGGATCTGCTGCGAACGGCGCTGACGGTGGTCGCGGCACTGGTCCTGTTGCAGTTCCTCTGGGAGACCCGCCTGCTGGTGCTCCTGACGATGCTCGGCATCCTGCTGGGCATCGCCGCAATACCGGCGGTGGACTGGCTCGAGACGCGGCGCATACGCCGCCCGGTCGGTGCCCCGCTGGTCGTGCTGGGGATCCTGGCCGTGCTGGCCGTTGTGCTGGCCTTCACCGGGCCAACGATGGTCCAGCAGATCGACGGGTTGCGCGTACAGCTCCCACTCGCTGTGGACCGGCTTGACGAGTATCTGGCGCGCGAGCATGCGGCATTAGTTGACGCCATTTTACCGCCATCAGCAGCAGACTCAAGCGCCACAGAAGACCCATCGAACGCTTCTGGACGACTCTGGACGCTCCTGTCCGCGAATCTCGGACCGTTGCGGTCGATGCTGTTCGGCGCCGTCTCATCGACGGTCGCTCTCGCGGCGGGCTTTGTGTTCGTCGTGTTCCTCACCATCTATTTCGCAATCGCTCCCAAAACATACCGCAGCGGCCTACTGTTCCTGGTTCCGCCACAAGGGCGCGAAAATGGCGCACGGGTGTTCGATGCTGTCGTTATGACGCTGCGCAAATGGCTCAGTACGCAGCTGATCGCGATGGTGGCCATCGCGTCGATCACCACCGTCGGACTGCTGGCGCTCG
>CAYSFN010000018.1:0-5981 GCA_964430045.1 uncultured Gemmatimonadaceae bacterium | reverse complement strand
CTGATCGCGATGGTGGCCATCGCGTCGATCACCACCGTCGGACTGCTGGCGCTCGGGGTCAAGAGCGCACTACCGCTGGGCATCATCGCCGGCATCCTGGAGTTCATCCCCAACATTGGGCCGTTGCTGAGCGCCATACCGGCGATCCTCATCGCGTTCGCGGACGCGCCGAGCAAGGCCCTGGCGGTCGCCGTGCTGTACTGGGGCATTCAGTTCGTCGAGAACAACCTGCTCATCCCGTATCTGATGCAGGAAGAGCTCGACCTTCCCCCGGCGCTGACCTTGCTGTGGCAGGCGTTGATGGCGATCGTATTCGGCTTCGTCGGTCTGTTCATCGCCGTTCCACTGCTCGCGGCGATCATGGTCGCGGTCCGGATGCTCTACGTCCGCGGCACCGTTCCGGAACCCAGCCCGGCCCGCGGGTCGCGCGCCGTGGTCGCGATCACCGAGGACTGACCCCGTCTCTGGCTCTGACCCTGCCCGCCGTGTCCAACACCGCTATCGTCGAGCCCCGGCCCTGTGCCGCGGAGTGCACCGCGCGCGCACGCGTGGGCGCGTTCCTGTTCCGACGGCGCAGCTGGCTCCCGGTGCCGCTCGTCCTGCTGCTCTTTCTGGTGCCGACGGATGTCGACCTGGACGCGACGCTGGTGGGTGCGGTGATCGCCCTCACCGGGATGGCCATCCGCGCCGCCGGCGTCGCTGCCGCGGGCATCACCACGCGCCGACGCTCGCGCACGGTGCAGCGGCTCGTCACGCACGGGGTGTTCTCGTGGGTGCGGAACCCCCTCTACCTGGGCAACCTCCTTCTGTGGAGCGGCGTCCTCGTGGCGACCGAGGCATGGGTGCTCGCGCCAAGCGCCATCCTCGTGTTCGCGGTGGTCTACGCGTTCATCGTCTGGTACGAGGAGGCCGTGCTCGAGTCGACGTTCGGCGACGAGTACCTCGCCTACAAGGCGAGTGTCCCCCGCTGGATCCCCCGTCGGCCGAGCACGGCCGTGGACGGCGAGTGCGACTGGGGGGCCGCCTGGCGCAAGGAGTGGCACTCCGCAGCGGCCTTCGCCGTCATCACGGTCGCCATGCTGCTCAAGGAGTTCACCGCACAACCCTAGGCCGCGCTCAGCGCGCGGGGCGGCCCGGCGGATCGTCGCTGGTGAACACGTCGCGATTGATCTGGATGAACGCGCGCTGCGACACCGGCACGTCCTCCTCGGGGAAGATCGCCGTCACCGGACACTCCGGCTCGCAGGCGCCGCAATCGATGCACTCGTCGGGATGGATGTACAACTGCTCCGGCCCCTCGTAGATGCAGTCGACCGGGCAAACGTCGACGCAGGACCTGTCCTTGGTGTCCTTGCAGGCTTCCGTGATGACGTACGGCATGGCTCGGGGGATGACGGGCGGGAAAGGTGTCGACGTCGTATCCTAATCACCGGATGTTGCGCAGCAACAGGGGACCCCCCTGCGATCCTCCTTCCTCGAAGACCACACGTGACGCAGCTTCTCCACCGTCGCCCGCGGCGCATCGCGCGCTTCGCTCTCGCAGCCACCACCGCCGCCGCCTGCGCGGCGTTCGCCGCCGCACTGCCTGCCCAGGAGTCGGCGCGGCTCACGCGACTCCTCGACCAGGCCCAGCAGCAGCACGCGACCCCCACCGGCGCCGGCTGCACGCTCGGCGTCCGGTTCGGCGGCAGCGCACTGACGCGCGCTTTCGGGATGGCCGACGTGGAGCGCGCCGTCCCACTGGCCCCCGCGTCGATCGTCGAGGCGGGCTCGGTCTCCAAGCAGGTCACGGCGGTGGCCATCCTCCAGCTCATGGACGCGGGCGCGCTCGCGCTCGAGGACGACATTCGGCGCTGGTTCCCCGAGCTGCCCGCGTACGGCCACCCCATCACCGTGCGGCACCTGCTCACCCACACCAGTGGCCTGCGCGACTGGGGCGCCGTGGTCGCCCTCGAGGGCTGGCCGCGCGGCGCGCGCGCCCACACCAATGCCCACGTCGTGCACGTCGCCGCGCGCCAGCGGGCCCTGAATCATGCGCCTGGGGCCGCCTATTCGTACACCAACACGGGCTACAACCTCCTCGCCGTCCTCGTGGAACGCGTCAGCGGGCAGTCCCTGGCCGCGTTCACGCACGAGCGGATCTTCGTCCCGCTCGGGATGACGCACACCTCGTGGCGCGACGATCATCGCCGCATCGTCCCCGGCCGCGCCCTCGCCTACGCCGGCGGGCCCACGCCGTCGCTCGCGATGCCCGACGAGAGCGCCTACGGCAACGGCGGCCTCCTCACCACCAGCGCCGACCTGCTGCGCTGGGCCGCCGCCCTGCACGACGCGACCCTGGGACGCGCGGTCACCGACACCCTGCGGCAGCGCTTCGTGCTCACGAACGGCGACACCATCAGCTATGCGATGGGGGTGAACGTCCTGACCCATCGCGGCACACCGGAGCTCTCGCACAGTGGCGCGACGGGCGGGTACCGGGCCCACCTCCTGGCGTTCCCGGACCGGGACGTCGCCGTCGCGGTCCTCTGCAACGGGGCCGCGCTCAACGCAACACAGATCGCGGAAGGGCTCGCCGACTCGCTCGTAGGGCCGCGGACCCGTCAGGCCGTCCGCGTGTCGCCGGGGCGACCGCAGCGCGTGACCGCCGCGCCCGACGCGGGGACCCTTGCACCCGGCGCCACCCACGCGCTCAGCGGGTGGTTCGCGTCGCCCGAGGTCGGGGGCGAACCGTACGAGATCAGGGTCGACGCGGAGTCGTTGGTCCTGCGGCAGGCGCCGAGCCTGCGCCTGCCGCTGCAGCCCCGCGCCGACGGGCGATTCACGGCGGGGAGTCGCGTGCTCTGGTTCGACCGGGACGCCACGGGCCGCGCCACGGCGCTGCATGTGGGGCAGGATCGGGCCTGGGACGTCGTGTTTCCCGCCATCCCGCCGCCGGGCGCGGGGCGCTGACGCGCGATCAGCGACGCCAGGGCATGGGATCGCCGGGCTTCCGGATGAGGGCGGGGTTGTGCCGGTACAGCGTGATGGTCCGCCCGATCACCTGGATCACCTCGGCGCTCAGCCTGGTCGCCAACTGCGCCGCCGCGTCCCTGGGCGCGACGTCGGCATTGCGGATGAGCGCCACCTTCACGAGCTCACGCGTCCGCAGGGCATCGTCGAGCGCGGCGAACAGCGTCGGCGTGAGTCCCGCCTGCCCGACGTGCACGAGGGGATCGAGGTGATGCGCTTCACCGCGCAGGGCGGCGCGTTCCTTGCCAGAGCTGCTCATCGGGCCTTTCCGGGGCGTGCGAGGTATGAGTGTGGATTCACGGGTGGCCCCTCCCACCAGCGCGAGCCGGGGATCACCCGCAGGAGCTGAAAGTGCAGGTGCGGCAGATTGGGCGGCGCGTTCCCCGTGCTGCCAACGTAGCCGATCACATCGCCGGACGCGACGCGTGCGCCCACCCTTGCACGCCGATGGTAGCGGTCGAGGTGGGCGTAGTACAGCACGAAGCGCCCGCCGCGATCCACCAGGTACACCGTGCGCCCCCCCAGGGCATTCTCGGACACGCGCCGGACCTCGGCGTCCACGGCCGCCACGACCGGCGTCCCGCGTGGGGCGAAGATGTCGAGGGCCTCGTGTGCGCGGTCCCCGCGCCGCGCCGCGTAGCTGTCCGCGACCTCGCGCGGGGCAACACCGTGCACCGGGACCATCAGCCGGGCCGCACGCAGGTACTCGCTGTCGGTCATCGCCGCCTGCGGCCCGGCGGGACCACGGCCGGCGCAGGCGGTGAGCAACGCGCAGAGCAGCAACGCGGCGAGCGGACGTCGGGACGGCATCGCTGCAATGTGGTCGGCGACGCCGTGACGGGCCAGTCGAGGCGCTTGCCGCAGGGACGACCGCCCGGTTAGGCTCCCACTGGCCCTTCACCGACCCCAATGCTTCGCTTCGACGACGACGACGAGACACCACCGGCGCACGCTGACATGCCGGTCTCCCACAGCGACCCGGTCGCTGACCGCCTGCTCAAGGCACGCACGATCATCATCTCCGGCGGCATCAACCAGAAGCTCGCCGAGCGGGTCATCGCGCAGTTGCTCGCGATGACCGCCGATTCCGCGACGGCACCGATCACGATCATCCTCAATTCGCAGGGCGGACACGTCGAAGCCGGCGACACGATCCACGACATGATCCGCTTCGTGCCACCGCCCGTGCGCATCGTCGGCACGGGCTGGGTGGCCTCGGCGGGCGCGCTGATCTTTGTGAGCGTCCCGCGCGAGCACCGCTTCTGCCTGCCGAACACCCGCTTCCTGCTGCACCAACCGGCCGGGGGCTCCGGGGGGACGGCGTCGGACATCGAGATCCAGGCGCGCGAGATCCTCAAGATGCGCGACCGCCTGAACAAGATCTTCGCCCGCGAAACCGGGCAGCCGCTGAGCCGTATCGAAGACGACACCCATCGCAACTTCTGGCTGGGGGCCGAGGAGGCCAAGGACTACGGGATCGTCGGACGGATCGTCGATCGCTGGAGCGAGCTCGACGCCTGAGGCCTCTCCGTCGTGGGTCGTGTCGAGCGGTGCGCGGCGCGGTGCGCGTGCTGACGGTCGCGGGCGTTGGCGGCATGGCCGCAGGGGAGTCGGTCGAAGGTGTGACGATCGCGGGCGTCGGCATCGCCCACTGTGCGCGTGCTGGCGATCGCGCCAGTTACCCCCATAAGTCGCACGCGTGGCGTCGTGCTGGCGCCTGAATGGCTTAAAATTCGCGAAGGTGACGCGGCCAGCGTGTCCGCGTTCAGCGACGTGCGCGGCACGCAACGGGGTGTCGCCATCGGCATCGTCAACGACGCGCGGGCGCTGCGTGGCGCGCAGATCGGCGCCGTGAATATCGTGACCGACGGCCGCGGACCGAAGGTCATGCCCCTCCGCAACTGGCGCTGAACCGCGGGGCGTCGAACGCGACTGCGCAGCCGCAGTGGGGTGCATGCCAGCGTGAAGCGAGGCGCCCGTACGCGCACGTTTCCTGGCAGCCTCGGCACCTCGTGTCGGGGCTCCTCTCGCATTGCTTCAGTTCGTTTTCCCGAGTAACTTTCTGGTCTTTCCCGGCCTCGGTCAAAATCGCGCCTCCCAGCGGCGCGGGACCGTGCGCACGCGGGATCCTCACAACGCACGACAGGAGACGCCGAATGAGTGCGTCGATCGAATCCCTCGTCAATCGCGAGTATCTGCACGGCTTCGTCACCGACGTCGAAGCCGACACGCTCCCCCCTGGGCTGAACGAAGAGGTCGTCGCGGCCATCTCCGCCAAGAAGGGGGAGCCGCAGTGGCTGCTCGACTGGCGCCTGAAGGCCTACAAGCGCTGGCTCACGATGACCGAGCCCACCTGGCCGAACGTGAAGTACCCGCGGATCGACTACCAGGGCGCGTCCTACTACTCCGCCCCCAAGAGCGTCAAGCCGCTGCAGTCGCTCGACGAGGTGGACCCGGAGCTGCTGCGCACCTACGCGAAGCTCGGCATCCCGCTCAATGAGCAGAAGGCGCTCGCCGGCGTGGCCGTGGACGCCATCTTCGACTCGGTCTCGGTCGGCACCACCTTCAAGGCCGAGCTGGCCAAGGCGGGCGTCATCTTCTGCCCCATCTCCGAGGCGGTCCACGACCACCCGGAGCTGATCCAGAAGTACCTCGGCTCCGTGGTGCCGTACTCCGACAACTTCTTCGCGGCGCTCAACTCGGCCGTCTTCTCCGACGGCTCGTTCTGCTACATCCCCAGGGGGGTGAAGTGTCCGCTGGAGCTGTCCACGTACTTCCGCATCAACAGTGCCGACACGGGGCAGTTCGAGCGCACCCTGATCGTCGCCGACGAGGGCAGCACGGTCAGCTACCTCGAGGGCTGCACGGCCCCCAAGCGCTCCACCAATCAGCTGCACGCGGCGGTGGTGGAGCTGGTCGCGCTCGACGACGCGACCATCAAGTACAGCACGGTGCAGAACTGGTACGCG
>CAYSFN010000017.1:8118-35736 GCA_964430045.1 uncultured Gemmatimonadaceae bacterium | reverse complement strand
AGGGGACAGGCGGGGAGTGTGGGGGCTGCAACCTCATGCAAAGTGTACCGCGTGGAGCGACCCGGCGCGAACTGGTCGGGCGCAGCGCCCCCTCGCGGCCGCATGGCCGGGGAGCCGCTGCCGCCCCTTGCGGTCACGCCCCCCGACGGCTGGTATTTCCCCCATGCGCATCGCCGCCCTCACGCTCGTCATCGCCGCCGCTGCAGGCGCGCAGGCACCGCCGCCGCTCGGCGCGGCCGATTCCGCCCTCGTCGCTGCCGTCCTGCTCGCCGAGGATCGTCGCGACAGCACGGACGTGTCGCTCCAGACGGCCGCCGCGCACGCCGACCCGCGGGTCCGCTCGCTCGCGTGGCGGTCTGTGCAGCGCATTCGCGACCCGCGGTTCGGCGCGCGGGATTCGCTGGGGCCCGTCGCGCCGCCGCCGCAGTGGCCCGAGCCCGCGTGGCGTCTGCGGTTCCGGGCGTTGACGCCGCGCACGGACTGCGCGGCGCTGGTCACGGCGCTCGCGGACGAGAGCTGGATCGTGCGCCTCCGTGCCGCCGACGTCGGTGGCGGCCGCTGCGGCGATGCGCCGGAGTTCGTGGCCAGCGCGGCGCGCTGGGTCGACGAACTGCCGTCCGACCTGAGCGGCCGACCCGCCGACGGGGTCAGTTGGCACGCCGCCGCCCGCGGGCTCGAGACGCTTGCACAGCTTCGCCCGGCATCCGCCCGGCCGACCGCCGTGCGCTTCGCCGCGCATGCCCATGCGGCCCTGCGCCGCTCGGCAGCCCGGGCGGCCCAGCACCTCCGCGACACCGCCCTGCTGCGGGGCCTTGCGGCCGACGAAGACCCGAACGTGCGTGAGGCGGCGATCACCGGTCTCGCCGAGGTCGCGGGCCGCGACGCGGACGCGGTGCTGGTGTCGGCCCTCGACGACCCTGCCGCGCCGGTGGTGCGTGTCGCGGCGCGTGCGCTGCGCGGAACCACCCGCAGCGACGCGGGCCCGCGCGCCCTCGCCGCGTGGGAGCGGTGGGTGGCCCGGAACGACGCCTCGGCGCACGATGCGCGCCTCGCGCTCCTCGCGCTTGCCGGCCGTCCTGCCAGCGACGATCGTCCGCCCGCCCTCACCGTCGTCGCGCCCCCCGACCTCGTGGCCCTGGCGCTTGGCGCCGACGTCCGGGTGCGCGTGGCGATGGACGCCGCGCACGGCGGCGGCCACTTCACGGTCCGCCTGCGCGGTGACGTGGCGCCCATGATGGCGGCCCGCATCCTCGCGCTGGTGCGCGCGGGCTACTACGACGGGCTCACCTGGCACCGCGTCGAGCACGACTTCGTGGTGCAGGGGGGCAGCCCGCGGGCCAACGAGTACGCGGGGTTCCACGCGTTCCTGCGCGACGAGCTGGGCACCATCCCGCACCCCCGGGGCACGATCGGGATGAGCACGCGCGGGCACGACACCGGCGACGCCCAGTGGTTCATCAACCTGCGGGACAATGCGCGCCTGCTGCGCGACTACACCGTCTTCGCCGAGATCGTGGAGGGCATCGAGGTGGTGGACCGCATCATGGAAGGGGACCGCATCGCCTCGATCCGCGTGGACGCCGCGGGCCGCTGAGGCCGCGGCCGCTCACACGGCGTCGTCGTCGCCGAGCAGGGCGGCCAGCCAGCGCGGCCACCGCTCCGTCAGCACCAGCACGGCGAGCCAGACGCCAAGCGCAACGGCGCACAGCCCGCCCACGGCGCCGCGCAGCCGCGGCCAGCCCTCCAGGACCAGCGCCGACGACAGTGCCCCGGTCGCGCCGCCGCCCACGACGATCAGCGCGAGGAGCAGCAGTGCCGCGCGGTAACCGCGGGGCACTAGGGGCGCCCGTTCACCGCGGCCACCCCGTCTGCGGCAGACCGGGCGTGATCCGCAGCGCGTTCGCGTAGTACACCTTTTTCAGGACCTCGTCGGGCAGCGCGATCCCGTAGAGCTTCCAATACGCGTGATAGTTGCGGTAGTAGTCGAAGTAGTCGTCCGCCGTCTCGAGCACACGCCAGAAGTACGGGTACTCCTGCGGCTGGAAGGAGTCCTTCCCGAACAGGATGCGGTCCTGATACTTGATGAAGAAGTCCCGCGCCGTGCGCGGCTGACGCCCGATGTCGTACAGCACCGCGCCCAGTTCCGCGTGCAGGTTCGGCATCTCGTCGAAGAGCCGTCCCAGTCGCGCCAGGTCGTTCGCGTGCCAGCCGAGGTGTGCGATGACGAAGGTCGTGCGCGGGTGCCGGCGGACCAGGTTGTCCCGCTCCGTCATCAGTTGTTCGAACGACGGCGAGGTCTCGGCGGAGTACCGGCGGTTCGGGAACAGCGCGAGCTCCAGCCAGCGCTCATTGGCGAAGTCGATCGGCTCCCAGAACTCCTGGGGGTCCGCGGTGTGGATGAAGACCGGGAGGTTCAGGCGCGCCGCGGCCGCCCACACCGGGTCCAGCGCGGGGTCGTCGATGCGCAGCCGCGCCCCGTCCGCCGTCCGTGTGGACAGGCCGAACTGCTTGCCGATCTCCCCGACGCCGACGGCCCCGGCGGCGGCATCCGCCTCCAGGTGCGCCACGGCCCGCTCGGCCCATCCGGGGCCGACCCCGCTGAAGTCGACCCCGGTGAGCACGCGCACCCGGTCGCGCATCGTGGGATGTGCGCGGATGCGTGCCACGTACTCCGCCAGCAAGGGCCCGCGCGTGTTGTTCGCCACGACCATCACCCGGACGCCGATCGAGTCGAGCGCGTCGCGGAGCTGATCGAGGCCCTCGGCGGAGCCGAGCTGGCCGGTGGGGTGGCCGTGATAGTCGATCGCCGGGAACTTCGCCCGCGGCACGGGATGCTCGGGCACGACCAGCGTCGAGCGCGGCCGGTAGTCGACGATGCTGGGCGGTGGCATCGTCGGTGCCTGGCAGGTCCGTGGGCGGATCTCGGTCATCCCCGCAGGACACGCGGCGCCGGGAGGGATCTGGGTCGTCGCGGCACCACCGCGACCTCCCTGGGCGCTCACGGTGCCCGCGGCGAAGACCACGGCGGCGAGGGCGAGCGCTGCACGGCGAACGGGCATGAGGACTCCAGGAGGACGGGATGCGGTCAATTTAGCAGATGATCCCGTGCGCCCGGAGCACGGGGTGCGGGTCGCCGTCCGCCACGGCGGCTCCCGTCACTGCGTGAGGAGCGATGTCCGCGGCGGATCGTCACCGTGCCGGATGCCCCCGGACGCCGCGGTCGTCGGCGGACCGCCGAAGATCGCGTCCTCCGTCACCGCGCGCTGCACGGCACGCAGCAGACCGTCGAGTTCCCTGTGGACCTTGCGGACGCCGGCCCGGAACGCGGCGCGGTACCCCCAGCGTGCGAGCACGACGCCGACGCCGGCGGCGGCCACGGCGGGGAGTGCGGCCAGCATCGTCATCCCGGACATCACGCCCAGCCCGGCGCCCACCGCGGTGCCCACCGCGCCGCCGCCGGCCTGGATCGCCTGGCTCACCATCACGTTCTTGCGCAGCCCGTCGCGCAGGTCGCCGCTGATCACCAGCTCGGTGGCCGGGGCTTCGACCGTGCCACGCGTGGACAGCGAGATGTTGAGCAGGCGCAGGTCGATCTCGTTGCAGCGATGGCCGAGCGGTGGAATGACCCCCGAGCCATTGAGGCGTGCGATCAGTTGCGCATACGTCGGGACGCGGAAGCGCAGGATGCCCCCGTCGAGCGGGTGCCCGCCGACGATCTCGTCCAGCTCGAGCCAGTGCGGCTGCGCGGTCGCGACGCGACGCAGCGTCGCCAGCACGTCGCGGGGCGCAGCGGGGATGATCCGCGAGACGCTGATGCCGCGGACGGTGACGCCGAGCAGCGAGGTCACGCGGCGATCCTCGGCGTCGCCGACGATCAGCGGGGCGGGGGCGTCGGCGCCGGCGCGTTCGGCGATGGCCAGTGCGACGTACTGCCGCGAGATGCCGGCTTCGACCGCGGCCGCTTCGACGTCGGACGCGTCGAAGGTGCCGTCGCCGCGGCCGTCCGTGCCGTCGGAGGTCCCCGAACGGCGGAGCGACATTGTCCGCTCCATGCGGTGTGCCGCCTCGGCCTGCAGTTGTGCGGCGCGCTGCCAGATGATCATTGCATCGGCCTCGGACAGCGTGCCGCTGCTGCCGACCTGACGGCGCGGGGAGGGCGTTTCGCGCATTGCGTCGATCGCGTCGTCGATCGCGGCGGCGAGTCCCTCCGCGCTCTCGTAGCGATCCGCCGGGGCCTTGAGCAGGCAGCGGTCGATGACCCGGGCCAGGAGCGGCGGCACCGTCGCCAGGACCGACGCGATCGGCGGCGGGGGCTTCGTCACGTGTGCGATGAGGATCGACTGCGGCGTGCCGTCGAACGGCAGGTGCCCCGACAGGACCAGGTACCCCACCACCCCCAGCGCGTAGACGTCGCTGCGGCCGTCGAGCGGATCACCGGCCGCCTGCTCCGGGCTCATGAACGCGACGGTGCCGAGCACGTTGCCATCCGTGGTCAGCGCACTGGCCGCCGACGTGACGTCGCGCGCGATGCCGAAGTCCGTGACCAGCGTGCGGCCGGATTCGCGGTCGAGCAGCAGGTTGTCGGGTTTCACGTCGCGGTGCACGACCCCGCGCGCGTGCGCGTAGGCCAGCGCCGACGCCGCCTCGCGCAGCGCCCGCGCGACGTCGATCGCCGGCAGGGGGCCGCGATCCCGGAGTCGGTCCCCGAGGGACTCGCCGTCCACGAAGGCCATGGTGAACCACGTCGCCCCGTCGGCCTCGCCCGCCCGGAAGATCGGCACGATGTGCGGATGCACCAGGCGCGCGGCCGTGCGCGCCTCGCGCAGGAAGCGTTCCCGGTCCGTCTCCGCCGTGAGGTCGTCGCGGAGCACCTTCAGCGCCACGAGCCGGTCGAGCATGCGGTCGCGGACCAGCCACACGGTTCCCATCCCGCCCGCCCCGAGCTGGCGGATGGGATCGTATTGCGCGTGGAGTGTCGGCGGTAACGGAGGCGTCGGCTTGCTCACGACAGGAACATACGGACCTGGCGGCCGGCCGGGTTCACGCCCGCCGGCGCGTCACCGACCACCGATGTACTCGCAGGCCACGTAGGTGAAGACCTGCTGGGCGCGTGCCGGCGTCCGGTGGATCTCGCGGTGACTCTCGACCAGGTGGAAGGCGCGCCCGAGCTCGGCGTGCAGCGACTCGGCCGAGTACCGGGCGACGGGCAGGCCGCTGCACTTGGCGGGACCGTCGTCGGCGAAGGTCGCGAGGATCACGTGCCCGCCAGGGCACAGCGCCCCCTGCAGCTCGCGGAGGTAGGCCGCCCGGTCCGCCGGGTCGGTGAGGAAGTGGAAGACGGCGCGGTCGTGCCACACGTCGACGCTGCGCGGGGGGAACCCGGCGTGCCGCACGTCGCCGACCTGCCACGACACCGTGCTGGCGAGCGAGCCGAGGCGGCGTTGCGCGATCTCGAGTGCCGCAGGTGCGATGTCGAGCACCGTGATCGCGTGATAGCCGACGTCCAGGAGCGCATCGACGAGCTGCGACGCCCCGGCGCCGATGTCCACGATCCGTGTGTCCCGCGAGGGCGCGACGCGCTCGATCAGGCGTCGGGAGAGTCGCGCCTCCGCCTGGAACCAGCTGTGCTGGTCCGGTCCCTTGGCCTGGTAGACGGCATCCCAATGAGCCCGCGTATCCATTGACGTTGCGGCTGGGGCACCGGCACGGGGGGTGGGCGTCGTCCCGTCAGGGCCGCTCGGCCATCCGTTCCGTGGCGCGGCGCGCGTAAGAGTCGTGTACCACGATGCCATCGTGCCCGTCGCGGATGCCCGGGTCGAGTGCCACGTCGGTGACGAGGACGATCATGGGGGAGCGGATCACGCCGACCAATATAGGGGCGCGACCGTGTATTGTTCAGGGCAGGCCGGGCGTGTCGACGCCGGCGAGTCCTCTTTTCCTCACCACCATGTCCACGCATCCGGCCGCCACCGTCCGCCCCGCCGACTCCGTCCCGTTCACGGCCCTCGCGGTCGGCCGCGGCACTGCGCTGCAGGTGCTCGTGGGGCCGGCGCTCGGCGAGACGTCGTTCGTGCTGCGCCGATTCCGCATGGACGCGGGCGGCGGCATGCCGCTGCACACCAATCTCGTGGAGCATCAGCAGTACGTGCTGCGCGGGCGGGCCCGGCTGCGCATCGGCAGCGCATGGCACGAGGTGCGCGCCGACGACACCACCTTCATTCCCGCCGGTGTGCCGCACGCCTACGAGGTGCTCGAGGGGCCGTTCGAGTTCCTGTGCGTGGTCCCTGATCGCCCGGACACGGTGACGCTGGTGGATGCACCCGCCGCCCCGTAACGCCGCCACCCCGTGAACACGTCACGTCCGACGCACCACCGCACCCTGCTCGCCCCGCATGCCTGCTGACGCCGCTTCGCTGCCCCTCCGCATCGCCGGACTCGCCGACATCGCCAACAATCTGGCCTGGAGTTGGAGTCGCCAGGCGCGTGCGCTGTTCAAGATGGTCGACGACCCGCTGTGGACCCGCTCGCGCCACAATCCCATCGCCCTGCTCCAGCGGGTGGCGCCGGAACGGTTGCTGGCCTGCGCCGTCG
The DNA here is from genome assembly GCA_964430045.1 of uncultured Gemmatimonadaceae bacterium. Classification (GTDB taxonomy): domain Bacteria; phylum Gemmatimonadota; class Gemmatimonadetes; order Gemmatimonadales; family Gemmatimonadaceae; genus DASRAP01. The sequence goes on along the minus strand of CAYSFN010000017.1, from coordinate 29,145 downwards.
ACCCGGTGTTCCTCGAGCGCTACGACGCGGTGCTGGCGTGGCTCCGTGGCGAGGCCTCGACGGCCGGCACCTGGTTCGCGCAGGCGTACCCGGAGTCCACGGACCACGTGGTCGCGTACTTCTGTGCGGAGTTCGGCTTCCACAGCTCGGTCCCGATCTACAGCGGCGGGCTCGGCGTGCTCGCAGGCGACCACTGCAAGACTGCGTCGGACCTTGGCGTCCCGCTCGTCGGCGTCGGGATCATGTATCGCGAGGGGTACTTCGATCAGCGCGTGGGGCCGGACGGGTGGCAGCAGGACTCGAACGATCGCGTCGACCTGGCTGTCACCCCGCTGACCCCGGTGGCGGGCGTGGATGGTCACGAGCATCTCACGTCCGTGCAGAGCGAGGGCCGCACCGTGTTCATCAAGGTGTGGCGGCTGCAGGTGGGGCGTGTGCCCGTGTACCTCCTGGACACGGACCTGCCGGAGAACGACGCGGCGGACCGGCTGCTGCTGTCGCGGCTCTATGCGGGGGGGGCGGAGCATCGGTTGCGGCAGGAATGGCTGCTCGGCGTCGGGGGCGTGCGTGTCCTGCGGGCGCTGGGCATCGCCCCGGCGGCCTGGCACGCCAACGAGGGGCACGCCGGCTTCATGCTCCTGGAGCGCGTGCGCGAACTGACCGACGCGGGGGTCGCCTTCGAGGAGGCGATCGCCGAGGTGCGGAGCACCACCACGTTCACGACGCATACGCCGGTGCCGGCCGGTCACGACATGTTCGAACGCGCGCAGATCGAGGCCTGTGCGGGTGCCTATGTCGACGGCTTCGGCGTGCCGCGCGAGCAGATCTTCGCGTTGGGGCGCCATCCCGAGATCGACCACGGCACCTTCCACATGACCGCCCTGGCGCTGCGTCTCGCGGGGCGTGTCAACGCCGTCGCGATGCGGCACGGACACGTGACCCGCAGGCTGTGGCAACCGCTGTGGCCGGACCGAGCGGTCGACGCGGTGCCGATCGGGCACGTGACGAACGGCGTGCATCTCGCGACGTGGGCGGCCAACGCGATGATGGCGCTCCTCGACGGCAGCATCGGGAGCGACTGGGGGCTGCGCCTCGACGACGCGGCGACCTGGGACCGGGTGCTGACGATGGACGATGCCGCGCTGTGGGAGACGCATCAGATGCTCAAGCACGAGCTCCTGCGTGTCACGCGCGAGGCGACGCGCCTGAAGTTCACGACGGGACGGCTCGAACTCCCGCAACTGGTCGGTGCCGGCGTGCTGCTCGACCCCCAGGTGCTGACCATCGGGTTCGCCCGCCGGTTCGCCACCTACAAACGCGCGGATCTCCCATTCCATGATCCCGAGCGGCTGCGGCGCATCCTCACGGATCCGCTGCGCCCCGTGCAGCTCGTGTTCGCGGGCAAGGCGCATCCGGCGGACGTGCCGGGGAAGCAGGTCCTGCAACGGATCTACCAGTACGCGCGCGACCCCGCCTTCGAGGGACGCATCGTGTTCCTCGAGGACTACGACATGCACTTGGCGAACCGGCTCGTGCAGGGTGTGGACCTGTGGCTCAATCTGCCCCGCGTGCCAATGGAGGCTTCCGGCACCAGCGGGATGAAGGCGGCGATCAACGGGGTGCCGCAGCTCTCCACCGTCGATGGCTGGTGGGAGGAGGGCTTCAACGGACGCAACGGCTGGGCGATCCCCGCGTCCGAGAACGGCGCGGACCCGGATGCCTGCACGGCGCAGCGCTTCTACGACCTGCTGGAGCGCGAGGTGGCGCCGCTGTTCTACACGCGGAACGCCCGCGGCCTCCCGTTGGGGTGGCTGGAGATGATGAAGCACGCGATCCGCGCCGCCGGGCAGCAGTTCACGGCACGGCGGATGGTCCGCGAGTACGTGCAGGAGTACTATCTCCCCTCCGTGCGTCGCGATCGCACGGGGGACGCGCCGCCGACCGCGTGATGGCCCCGGGCGACGGCACGGTGGCAGGCGACCCGCAGTCGGCGGAGGCACCCGCGTCTGTGGCGCCGCCGGCAGGGCGACCGTACACGATCGTCCACGTGGTTGCGGAGTACGCGCCGTTCGCACGCAGCGGCGGACTGGCCGAGGCCGCCCGGGGCCTGGCCAGGGTGCAGTCGCAGGACGACTGGCCGGTGGTGGTGTTCATGCCGTTGTACCGCGCCGTGCGCGAGCAGACCGGTGACCTCGCGCCGATGGGGCGCACCTACGACGTGTGGGTCGGGGGGCGGCGGGAGGAGGTCCGCTTCTTCCGCGAGGTCCAGCCGCCGCCGGGGCCCCGCGTCGTGTTCGTGGATCATGCGCCGTTCTTCAATCGCGCCGGACTGTACGGCGAGGGCGGGCACGACTACCCCGACAATGCGCGCCGGTTCGCCACCTTCGCGCGCGCGGTCCTCGAGGGTATTCCGCGGCTGATCCACGGACCGGTGCTGCTGCACTGTCACGACTGGCACACCGCGCTGGTCCCGGCATACATCGGCACGCACAGCGACCTGCGCGCGCGGTTCGCGGGCACCCCCCTCGTGCTCTCGGTGCACAATGCCGGCTACCAGGGCCACTTCGCCGCCTCGGTGATGCACGACGTCGGGTTGCCCTGGGAGGCGTGGCACCCCGACGCCCTGGAGTGGTATGGGCAGCTCAACTTCCTCAAGGCGGGCCTCGTGTACAGCGACGTCGTCGCGACCGTGAGCCCGACGCACGCCGCCGAGCTCAGGACGCCCGCCGGCGGGTTCGGGCTCGACGGGGTGTTCCGGGCGCTGGGCGATCGCTTCAGCGGGATCTGCAACGGCATCGACCAGTCGGGCTGGGATCCCCGCATCGACCGTGAGATCACGGCCGTCTACAGTCCCGAGGCGCTCGAGGGCAAGGAGCGGTGCAAGGCGGCCCTGCAGCGGACATTCGGGGTGCCGCAGCGCAAGCGCGTCCCCGTGTGCGGGATGACCGGCCGCCTCGTCACGCAGAAGGGGCTCGACCTGATCGTGCGGTCCCGCGCGTTCGCCGAGGAGAACGCGCAGTTCATCTTTCTCGGTCACGGGGAGCCGCGCTTCGAGGACGCGCTGATGTGGGCCGCGCGGCGCCGCCCGGAGCACATCGCCGTGGACTTCAGTTGGACGGAGCGGCTCGAGCATCGTCTGATGGCCGGCTCCGACATCTTCCTCATGCCCTCGCAATACGAGCCCTGCGGACTCACACAGATGCGCGCGCAACGCTACGCCACGCCGGTGGTCGGCCGCCGCGTCGGCGGGATCGCCGACACGGTGCAGGACAACGTGACCGGCTTTCTCTTCGACGCGTACGACCCCGCGGCATTCGACGCCGCGATCACCCGGGCGCTGGCGGCGTACCGTGACCGCGAGCGGTGGCAGGCGCTGCAGCGCGCGGGGATGGCGCGGGACTTCAGTTGGACCCGCGCCGCCGCCGAGTACGCGACGCTCTACGAACGTGCGATGACCGCTGCGAGGCGGTGACGCCCATGCGATTCGTCCTGGTCCTCCACGCGCACCTGCCGTACGTCCTGCAGCATGGTCGCTGGCCCCATGGGAGCGATTGGCTCTCCGAGGCGACGCTCGACACCTACCTGCCGCTGATCGAGTCGTTGCGACGGCTGGCTGCCGACGACGTGCCTGCCCCGATCACCCTCGGGATCACGCCCATCCTCGCGCAGCAGCTCGCGCATCCGGTGTTCGTGTCGGAGTTCCGGCAGTTCGTCGCCGAGCGGCTGGCCCGAGCGGCCGTCGCGGAGGTGGAACTGGCGCGTGACGGGAATGGCGCGCTCGTGCCCGTGGCGCAGTGGTGGACCGCGCGCTGGCGTCGGCTGTCCGATCTCTTCGAGGCGATCGACGGCGACCTGATCCGCGAGTTCCGCGCGCACGCCGACGCAGGGCGGCTGGAGCTGCTCAGCTCCGCCGCCACGCACGGGTTCCTCCCGCTGCTGGGCCGGGACGAGAGCATCCGGCTGCAGCTCGCGGTGGGGCGCGCCGAACATCAGCGCCTCTTCGGTCGTCCGGCAGCGGGGATCTGGCTGCCGGAGTGTGCGTATCGCCCGGCGGGACCGTGGGACCCGTGGCCCGGTGCACCGCGGGCGAGCGACCGTGCCGGGATCGAGTCGTTCGTCGCCGAGTACGGGTACACGCACACCGTCGTCGACGCGCACCTGGTGCAGGGCGGCGAACCCTTGGGCATCTATGGGCGTTCCGCGGTCGAGCCGTGGGCGGGCGCGACCGCCGCGCGCGCGCGGTCGGCGGAGGCGGCGCATGCGCCGTACCACGATTGGCGCATCGGGCATCACCCGCGCGCAGAGGCCGTGCGGGCGCTGGTCCGTGACCCGCGTTCCTCGTACCAGATCTGGAGCCGTGACGGCGGCTACCCGGGCGACCCGGTGTACAACGAGTTCCACAAGATCCGGTTCCCGGGGGGGTTGAAACTCTGGCAGGTCAGTGGCGCGCACGTCGACCTGGGCGACAAGGCACCGTACGATCCGGCAGTCGCCGTCGCGCGGGCCGACGAGCATGCACGCCACTTCGTGGAGGTGCTGACGCACGTGGCGGCGCGCGAGGCGAACGATCCGGCGGCGCAGGTGATCGTCGCGCCCTTCGACGCCGAGCTCTTCGGGCATTGGTGGGCGGAGGGGGTCGACTTCATCGAGGCGCTGTACCGCCGACTCGCGTCGGAGCCCGCGATCGCGCCGCACACGGCGGCCGCGCACAGCGCCGCGAGCGGCGACGCGCAGCCCATCGCGCTGCCGCCCGGTTCGTGGGGTCGCGATGGGGACTGGGGCATGTGGCTCTCGCCGCTCGTCGCGTGGACGTGGGAGCGTTTGTGGCCGCTCGAAGCGCGCTTCTGGCGCGTCGCAGCACAGGCCTTGTCGTCGGACGCCACCACCGGGATCTTCGCGCAGGCCGCACGGGAACTCCTGCTCGCGCAGTCCAGCGACTGGCAGTTCATCCTCTCGACCGGCGAGGTCGCGGACTACGCGACGACGCGGTTCACGGAGCACGCGGATGCCTGCGATGCGCTCCTGCAGGCCGTGGAGCCGGGGGGGGATCTCGTGGCCGGAGCGGAACGGGCAGCGACGCTGCACGCGCGCAATGACGTGTTCCCCGGCATCGTCGCGCAACTGCGCGAGATCGTGCACCGCGCGCCGCGGGCGTGACCGTGCCGGGGTCGGTCGTCGTGCACGCACATTTCTACCAGCCGCCGCGTGAGGATCCGTGGACGGGACGTGTGCCGCGCGAACCCAGTGCGGCGCCGTTCCACGACTGGAATCAGCGCATCGCCGACGAGTGCTACCGTCCCTTCGCGGCCGCGCGGGTCCTCGACGATCAGGGCGAGGACGCCGGGCGTCTCAATCTCTACGCGCACTGTTCGTTCAACGTGGGCGCGACGCTGGCCACCTGGCTGGATCGCTTCGCCCCGGACGTGCTCGCCGCGATGGTCGCGGGCGACCGGGAGTCCGCTCACCGGTGGCGCGGTCACGGCAATGCGATCGCGCAGCCCTGGCATCACGTGATCCTGCCGCTGGCCTCCCGGCGGGACAAGGTTGCCGAGGTGCGCTGGGGAATCGCGGACTTCCGCCAGCGCTTCGGACGCGACCCGGAGGGAATGTGGTTGCCCGAGACCGCAGTGGACGAGGAGACCCTGGTCGTGCTCGCGGAGGCGGGTATCCGCTTCACCATCCTCGCGCCGCATCAGATCGCGGGTGCACCGACCGACGGCAGTGCGGGGCGATGGTCGGCCGGCGGTGGGCGCTCGATCGCGCTGTGCACGTATGACGGCGAGGTGGCCAGTGGCGTCGCGTTCGGTGACCTGCTGCGGGACGGGGATCGACTGGCCGCGCAGCTCGCCGCGCCGGGCGCACGACTGCGCGCCGTCGCCACCGACGGGGAGACCTACGGGCATCACCATACCTTCGGCGAAATGGCGCTCGCCCGTGCGCTCACGACACTGGCCCGGCGGCCCGGGACGGCGGTCACGAATTTCGCCGCACATCTTGCCGCGCACCCGGCCACGGCCACGGTCACCCTGGTCGCGCCGTCGTCCTGGAGCTGTGCGCACGGCGTCGAGCGCTGGCGCAGCGACTGCGGCTGCGCGCTCGATCGCGAGACCTGGCCGAGCCAGGCGTGGCGGGCCCCCCTGCGTGCGGCCCTCGAGTGGCTGGCGGCGGCGCTGCGCGAACCCGGAGCGGGGGACGACGAAGCCCTGGAGCGCGCCATTCATCGGATGTTCACCTCCTGTGCGTGGTTCTTCGACGACCTCACGCGCCTCGAGGTGGGCATCGTCCTGCGCTACGCGCGGTGGGCGATGGAGCGGGCCGGTCGTGTGGAAGCGCTCGAAGCGCCGTTCCTCGCGCGGTTGCAGCGCGCGGTCAGCGCTGCGCCCGACGGTGGCGACGGCGCGGCCGCGTACCGGCGTGCGAACGCGGAGCGGATGCCGTGAACGCTCCGCTCCAACTGGTGCTCGGGTTCCATCTGCATCAACCCGTGGGCAACTTCGACCACGTCTTCCGGGAGCACGCACAGGAAGTGTACGCGCCGCTGCTCTCCGCGCTGGCGTCCGCGCGCGTGGGTCCCTTCGCGCTGCACGTTTCCGGCCCGTTGCTCGAATGGCTGCTGGCGCACGACCCGGCGTGCGTGGCGCAGATCGCATTGCTGGTGCGCGACGGCCGGGTGGACCTGTGGTGCGCCGGCATGTACGAGCCGATTCTCGCGACGCTCTCGGCCGAGGACCGTGTGCAGCAGGTGCGCGCGCACCAGGCGCTGCTGGCGGAGCACTTCGGGGTGACGGCCACGGGCGCCTGGCTGACCGAGCGCGTGTGGGAGCCCGACCTGCCGACGGCCTTTGCCGCGACCGGCGTGCGTTACGCCGTGGTCGACGATCGGCATTTCCTCGTCGCCGGGATGGAACGCGCGCAGTTGGACCGGCCGTGGCGTACGGAGCACGACGGCGCGCAGGTCGACCTGCTGCCGATCGATGAGCGCCTGCGCTACCTCATTCCGTTCAGGCCCTGGGAGGAGATCGAGACCTTCCTGCGCGGCGAGCAGGCGGCGGGTCGGCGCCTGGCCGTGTTCGCGGACGACGGCGAGAAGTTCGGCGGTTGGCCGGGCACCGCACAGTGGGTGTGGCGCGAGGGGTGGATGGCCGCCTTCCTCGACGGGCTGGCCCGGCTCTGCGACGCGGGGGTCGTCCAGCTCACGCGGGGCGACCAGGCAGTCCGCGACATCCCCCACGGAGGGCTGTGCTATCTCCCGACGGCGAGCTACCGCGAGATGGAGCACTGGGCGCTGCCGCCCGACGCGGCGCGACGCCTGGAGGCACTCGAGTCGGACCTCGGCGCCGCGCGGATGGACAGCGGTGACGCCGCGCTGGTGCGCGGGACGCACTGGCGCAGCTTCCTCGCGAAGTATCCGGAAGCCAACCGGCTGCACAAGATGGCGCAGCGCCTGTCCCGCCTTGCACGCGAACGCGGCGATCCGCCGGCGGTGCGCCGTGCGATCGCGCGTGCGCAGTGCAACGACGCACTGTGGCACGGGGTGTTCGGCGGGCTGTACCTGCCGTTCCTCCGGCAGGCGCTGTGGTCCGAGCTCGCCGTCGCGGAACGCCTGCTCCGCACGGGAGAGCCCCTGGCGTGGGAGATCGCGGATTTCGATGCAGATGGCGCACTCGAGGTCCACGTCCACTCGGCCACGGTGTCGGTCGTGATCGCGCTGGCACGCGGTGGCGCGATCGAGGTCTGCAGCCTGCTGGACCGCGCCGAGAACATCGCCGACACGCTGACCCGTCGGGTCGAGGCCTACCACCACACCGCAGTCGCCGCGGCGCCGGAGGCGCACGCCACCGTGTCCGGCGAGGGAACCGCGTCCATCCACGATCTGGAGCGGGCGCTGGTGCTGTCGGCGCTCCCGCCGGCGGACGCCGCGCCGCGCGGCATCGGGGTCGACCGTTTCATCGGACCCGAGGTGCACGAGGCGACGTGGGTGCAGGGGACGGCGCTGCCGCGTCCCGTGTGGACGGCGGCTCCGCAGCACAGCGTGACGGCACGCGCCGACGCGATCGTGGTCGAACTGCGGGAGGACCGTCTGTGCAAGACGGTGATCATCCACGCGGATGGTGCCGTCGAACTGCGCTATGCGTGGGACCCGTCGCAGCACGCCGCCGCGGTCCGCTTCGCGGTCGAGCTGTCGGTCTCCGCGCCCGTCGACGTGCAGGCGGGCGGGGCGCACATCTGGCACTACGAGATCGAGACCGTCGCCAAGAGCGAACGCGGTTTCGATCGCACGCGGCAGGGGTCCGCGGTGGTTGTGGAGTGGCCGGTCGGTGCGGGGGGTGGAGTGCTGACGCTGCGGGCGATGTAGCGGGGGCCACCCGCCCCCGCAGATTCACGACCTTCAACGCGCGGTGCTGCGCGGGCTCAGAGCCCTCCTTGCCCCCGCCACGGCTGGTCTGCCGGTTGCCTGCAGCTCGCCCGAAGACACGCGCAGTGGGACCTGGCGAGGCCATGTCGAGACGGTCGGCGATACGACGGTCGTGCATACCGTGGCCGGCGCTGTGTGGGCGGCGGCGGAGCTCGTGCCCGACCTGCGTATCGGCACGCGCGAAGGGCTCGACCACGAGATGTTCGGCACCATTCACGGCTTGGCCGCCAGCCCGACGGCGGACTCGCCGTGCTCGCGGATGGCCGAGGCGAACTTCGCCGACGCCAGGCGCTCGTCGCGGCGCGTCTGCACGCCGTCGCTGGTGATGATCACCTCGCAGTCCCCCTCGCAGGTGACGGTCGCGCGGGAGTAGCGGCACCCGGAGCCGCAGGTCACCCGCCACACGGCGCCGTCCCGCTGCCGGCGGAGTTGGAAGTTCGTGAGCGCAAGCGCCGCCACATTGGCCAGCGTATTATCAGGTGCATGGGCGATCCGCGGCCGTTCCCTACCACCGAGTGGCGCGATCTGGTGATCCCAGACCATGCCGTCCCCGCCCCGTGGCGTCTCCGTCTCGTGTCCGCCCTGTGGCGCGCGACCGAGCTCGTCGGCTGGGTCCTCGCGGCGGGCGCCCTCGTGGTGCTGGGCATGCGCGCGGTCACCGTGATCGAGCTGCGCTGGGACGCGCCCATGTACCACTACCCATTCGCCGCGCTGCGGGGCGGACTCGGCATCCCCTACGTCCTCCCGGAGTCGATGCAGCGCGTCTACGAGGGCTTCCCGCCGCTGCCGCATGTCGTGCAGGGAGTGCTGTGGCGTATCACGGGGAGCATGAATGCCGTGGGCGCCGCGAGCTTCCTGGCCCTGGTGGCCTTCATCGTGGCGTGCCACCGCGTGCTGCGCGCGCCCGCGTGGCTCGTGACGCTGGGCGTGCTGACCATCCCGCACGTGATCATCCAGTCCGGCACTGCGTACGTGGATCTGTTCGCCAACGTGGGGCTCGCGCTCGCGGCGGCCATCGCGCTGTCGGCGGTCGTGCTGCCGGAGGACGGAGGACGGTGGCGCGTCCCGGTTGCGGTCGTCGGCCTGGTCGCGAGCGCGTGGTCCAAGTTCCAGCTCGCACCGCTCGTCGGCCTCGGGTTCCTCCTGGTGGGCTGGCTCAGCGTCCTGCAGCCGCGCGCGGCGCTGGGTGCACGGCGGTGGGCGGCCGCGTGGCTGATCGTCGGCGCCTGTCTCGCGAGCGTGCCCTACGTGAAGAACGCGGTCGTCTTCGGCAACCCGTTCTGGCCCGTCAGAGTGCCGGTGGTCGGCGAGCGCTGGCCGTACACCTTCGTGAACGCCGACTCCCTGCAGCGTCCGCCGGCACTCGTCGGGCGGGTGCAGCCGTTGGTGTTCGTGCACTCGCTGTTCGAGATCGGGCATCCGCGCACGTACCCGGATCGACCGCGCTGGACCATCGATCAAGGCAACGCAAGCATCGCCTTCCGGATGGGTGGGTTCTGGGGGGTCGGGTTCGCGTGCGCACTGGCGTGCGCCCTCGGAGGTGCGGTGCTCGTGGGCGGACGGCGCGGTCTGCTCGGTGCAGCGCTGATCGCGGGGATGTTCGCCGTGGTGTCCGTGTTGCCACAGTCCCACGAACTGCGCTACTACCTGTTCCTGCCGCTCACGCTCGTGGCGTGGAGCGCGGCGGCCGTTGCGCGGCTCCGCATGCGGCATCCGGTCACGACGATGGTCGTGGCGCTGCTCACGATCGCCGGCTGGGCCCATATGGTCTCGGAGAACCGCTACGTCTACACACCGCGGCGTGTCGACGCGGTCGCCGCCGCCAAGGCATGGAACGCGCCCGCGTGGTGGGCGCAGTTCACACCAGGCACGACCTACTGTGCCGTCGGCGTGATGCCGATCGGGCTGTTCATGACGGGACCAACGATGCGGGAGTACCACATTTTCGAGCGCAACACGACCGAGGAGTGTCCGCGCGGGATGCCCATCGCCGCAGTGGTCGCGGGCAAGCGCCTGCTCGTGCCGGGGTTCGCGACCGCGCGGTGAGTGGGGCTTTTCCCATGGCCTTGTCAGGGCTGGGCTCGCGGCATGGCGATCCACCGCGCAAGCGAGCTTCGTGGTTATCTGAAAAGCATCCCCGCGCCAGCGCCGCCTCTTGCGGGTGATGCCCGATTGCGCGAAGTTAGCGTCCTCCGTGGCACTCCGCCCCGGGGGACCCTTCGTCCAGGAGCCGGGCATGAGCGCATTTCAGGTGGGCGATCTGCTGTCCTTCGACAAGCTGATCGCCACGAAAGTGATGAAGTTCGTCTACTTCGTCGGACTGGTGTGCATCGGCTTTGGCGGTATCATCACGTTCCTCGGCTCGTTCGGGGCCATGCGTCTGAGCCTCGTCACGGGGCTGGGCACGATGGTGGTCGCCATCATCGGGACCGCGCTGGCCGTGTTGCTGTGGCGCGTCATGTGCGAGCTGTGGCTCCTCGGCTTCAACATCTACGACCGGCTGGGCGAGATCCGTGATCGGACGTCGCCCCCGGCCGTCCCGCAGCCGTAACGACGGTCCATGCGGCGGTCAGCGCGCGCGCCTGCTGATGCGCGCGCTGACCGCCGGGGCGGTGCGAGCCCTCAGAACGCCTCGCTGAACGCCACGTACAGGCCGCCTTGGCCTGCCGTCCCGCGCGCGTAGTCCACGCGCACGGTCGTGCGCGTCACGGGGTTCATGCGGAATCGCAGCCCCGCGCCGTAGCTCGGCAGCACGCGACCATCGGGCAACTCGCGCGCGACGGGAGCGATCACCGCCGCGCCCGCGAAGAGCGCGCCCGACAGGCGGCGCACGGACGGCGAACGATACTCGGCTTGCACTGCCGTGGACCATCGGTCGCGGAACCGGCCCGGGACGTAGCCGCGCATCACGCTGTTGCTCCCGACCAGCGCGAGCTGGTCGAAGGGCGGCGTGCCGCCGGTTCCCTGTGCGACGACCTGGGCGGCCACGACGTGCGTGCGCGCGATGGTCCGGTAGCCGCGGAGGTCGAGGCGCAGGCGCTGGAACTCGAAGGCCGATCCGATCGCCTCGTCGGCCACGCCGAGGGTCAGCTCGGCAAACTGTCCCGCCGTCGCCGCGAACAGGTTGTCGCGCGTGTCGCGCACGAGGCCCGTGTGCGCGAGCATCGTGCGTCCTCCCGTGGCTCCGACGACCGTACCGCTGGCGAACGCGCCGTCCGGTGCGATGCGCTGCATGGACTGTTCAATGCGACGCGCCCCGACCTGGACCCACACGCCAGGTGCCACGGCGCGATGCACGGACACGGCGAACTCCGTCCCGCGCGGCGTGTACGGCTCCTCCGCGTCCTCGGGCGCGTCGTCCCCGACGCCGAACCAGGCCAGCGGGTACTGCTGCCAGACCGCATTGGTGATGACGCGCCAGCGATTGTCCGCCGTCCAGGTGTCGGTGTCGAGGAACAGGCGTGTCTGCCGCTTGGCCGTGCGCACGGCGTTCCCGACGATGGTCGAGGGGCGCGTGGACCGCGCCGTCGGGTGCGGCCGCGTGGCGAAGACCGCAGCGCCGTACTGCGCACCGGTCTCGGGCGCGGAGCCGAGCACGGGCAGGACGGAGATGGAGGCGCGGGGTGCACGGGACGAGTCCGGGGCGGACGATTGCGCGTCCACGCTCAGCAGGGGAGCGGCCAGCAGCAGCGCACGGAGGTGTTGCATCGGGGTTGCGGAGGAGAGGGTCGGCAGCAAGCAGCTGCCCGCAAGATGCGAGTCCCCGGATGGTCGGGCCAATACGTCATGTGACGTAGGTGCGGCCGCGCTGTTCCCGGGTGCCGTCGCTGCGCCGACCCATGGCAGGTCGCGCCATCACGGGCGCGAGGCGCCGCCAGTGCTAGCGTCGGGCGGCGCGGATCAGCGCGTAGCGATGCACGAACTCGACTCCGTCGGCGTCGCGCGCAACGCCGAGGACGTGGTCGGGGCCGATCTCGCGCGGGTCGAAGCGCAGCGGCATCTGGACCGCCCCGATGCGGCGCCCGTCGCGGTCGAACATCGTCCACGTGCTCGGTGCATCCGGGATGCTCGGTGAGGACACCCAGAGGTTGCCGAGCCGATCGACGAGCAGGCGGCCCCAGTACGGGAACCGCGTGGGTTTGGGGACGGCGGACCAGCCTGCTTCGAACCGTTCGAGCCGGGCGCGGTCCGAGCCGATCCACTCCAGCGCCTGCTGGCGGGAGGCGGCGAGGTGCTGTGCCGTGACCGGCGTGGGGCGGTCGGCCACGGTGATGCGGCCCTGTGGGCGCCCGGCGAGGTCGAAGGCCAGCACGAACGTGGTGTCGTTGTCCCCGACGTACACGCGGTCGCGGCCTGCGGCGACCTGCGCGTGCGGCGAGAAGGGTTGCACTGCGTGATTGCTCGCGCCGACCATCATCTGGCGCAGGCCTCCGGATTCCAGCAATCGCGTGACGGTGCCGCTGGCGACATCGAACATGACGTAGCGCAGGAGCGGCCGACCGAGCTGCGAGCGTGGCGGGTCGGCTGGTGACTCGGACTTGTACTGTGGCGCCAGCAGGTCGCCGTTCGCCAGCAGGTTCGCACCTTCCGAGAAGAACCCGTCGCTCGACAATGGGGCGAGGTCCAGCGCCTTCTGCCGCACATACTTGCCGTCGGGCGCGAGCGTCACCTGATCGCGGAAGTTGAGCGCCAGCAGCGTGTCGCCGGGCAGCACGACCAGGTCCTGGATGTACTGGAACTCCCCGGGCCCGCGGCCGCGGCCACCCGCCTTGCTGACGAAGCGTCCCGCGCGATCGAAGAAGCGCATGTCGGGACCCATCGCGACCAGGATGCGGCCATCACTGAGTTCACGGAGGTGACTGACTTGATGGAGCTGGTACATCTCATCGCCGTCGAGCGTGCCGATGACGACGCTCGGGCGCGGGGCGAGCGACAGCTGGGCCTGCCCGATGGCAGGGGTGGCGAGCGCGAGAGCGAGGAGGGCGAGGCGCACGGGCGGTGCCGGAGGAGGGACGCAGACGGTGGTCGTGCCAAACGTTAGTGTTGTGCGTACGCGCCGTCCAGCGCGCCGGGTGGTGCAGTCGCCCCAGCGACGATCCCCCCCCTCCGCCTCCGAATCTGCTGGCCCATCGCCCGTGCGCAACGTTTCCGATCCCACCTGTCGCCGCACACTCGCCGCGCTCACCGTCCTCGCCATCGCCTGTGCACCGAGCGAGGCGCCGCTGCCGTCGCCGACCACCGCCGTGTGGACGGATTCCGTGCGCCTCGCGGACGCGGACTCGTTCCCGGTCGGGAGACCGTCAGGCCTCACGCAACTGCCGGACGGCCGCTTCGTGGTCGCCGACTTCGGGACCAAGCAGTTGCGCGTGTTCGACGCGCAGGGCCAGGCGCTCGGGGCGATCGGTCGCCGCGGTCGCGGGCCGGGCGAGTTCATCGCCCCCTCGGCGATGGACGTGCTCGGCGACGACCAGATCGCCGTCCTCGACGTGGGCACGCAGCGGGTGAGCGTGGTGGATCTGCACAGCGGCGAGGTCGGGCGCTCCGCACGTGTGCTGGGGCAGGGGTTGGATCTGCGTGCGGCGCACGGCGTGGTCTACGTCGCCGTCCCGTCGGCGTTGCACGACCGCTCGTTCGCGTCGTGGGACCTCGCGTCGGACACGACGGTGCCCCGTGGCGCGATGCCGGCGGTCTATGCGCAGCATCCCCGCTTGCGCCGCAATCTGGGGCTGAGCGTCCTCGCCGCGACCGCCGACGGTCTCTGGGTCGGGCTGCTCGGCACCAACGCGGTGTCGTTCCATCCGCGGGCATCGCTCGACGCACCATCGCGCAGCGTCGAGATTCCCCGCCGCGTGCGTCGCGGGGTGCCGCTCGATCGCCCCGAGTGGCTGCAGCGGGAGATGTCGTACGAGGAGGAGTTGCAGTCCGTGTCCGTCCTGACGGCGCTCGCCGCCCTTGGCGACGGTCGAGTGGCGGCGCTGCATCAGGACCTCACCCTGGAGGCCACGTCGGCCTCGCTCACCGCGTACCTCACGCTGGTCGATCCGGCGTCGGGGCAGGGCTGCATCGACGTGGAATTGTCGGTCCGCAGCGACGACCTCCCGGTGCTGCGGTTCATTGGCGAGCGTCTGTTCGCCCTGCGTGTGCTCCCCGACGGTGACAGTGTCGCGACGTGGATCCATTCGCTGGACCTCACGGCGCTGCGCTGCGGGTAGTGCGCGTCGTCGTGCGGCGGCCGTGAACGCGAGGTCGCCGCGCGCAGCCCGGCCGGCGCGGCGGTGCGCGCGCAACGCCGCTTCACGGTCACACCGCGCTGAAGCCCTGTCCTGCCAGCGCCCCCGCCCCCGCTACACCACCACCGGCAACGCCCGGATCTTCTCCCGCCACTCGCGCGGCCCGCGCTCGTGCACGTTCTGGCCGGCGGCGTCGACCGCCACCGTCACCGGCATGTCCCGCACGTCGAACTCGTAGATCGCCTCCATCCCCAGGTCCGCGAACGCGACCACGCGTGACGAACGGATGGCCTTGGAGACCAGGTAGGCCGCGCCGCCCACCGCCATCAGGTACGCGGCCTGGTGCGTCCGGATCGCGTCCACACCGATCGCGCCACGCTCGGCCTTGCCGATCATCGCGATCAATCCCGTCTTCTCCAGCATCATGGCGGTGAACTTGTCCATCCGCGTCGCGGTCGTCGGCCCCGCGGGCCCCACGGCCTCGTCGCGCACCGGATCCACCGGGCCCACGTAGTAGATCACCCGGTTGGTGAAGTCCACGCCCGGCGGCAGCCCCTCGCCGCGCGCGAACAGGTCGGCAATGCGCTTGTGCGCGGCGTCGCGGCCGGTGAGCATCCTGCCGTTGAGCAGCAGTCGGTCGCCCGCCCGCCACGTGGCCACCTCGGCCCGCGTGAGCGTGTCCAGGTCCACACGCCTGGCGTTCACGTCCGGGCGCCACGTGACGTCGGGCCAATCGCTCAGGCTCGGCACCGGCAACTGTGCCACACCGCTGCCGTCCAGCACGAAGTGTGCGTGCCGCGTCGCCGCGCAGTTGGGGATCATCGCAATGGGCTTGGACGCCGCGTGCGTGGGGAAGTCGCGGATCTTCACGTCGAGCACCGTGGACAAGCCCCCCAGCCCCTGCGCGCCGATGCCCAGCGCATTGACCTTGTCGTGCAGTTCGATGCGCAGCTCCTCCAGCCTGTTCTGCGGCCCGCGCCGCTTGAGCTGCGCCATGTCGATATGCTCCATCAACGACTCCTTGGCCATCAGCATCGCCTTCTCGGCGCTGCCACCAATGCCGATGCCCAGCATCCCCGGCGGACACCACCCGGCACCCATCTTGGGCACGGTCTCGAGCACCCAGTCCACGATGGAGTCGCTGGGGTTGAGCATCGCGAACTTGGCCTTGTTCTCCGACCCACCGCCCTTGGCGCCGAGCATCACGTCGACGGTGCGGCCGGGGACCAGCTCGACGTGGACGACCGCGGGCGTGTTGTCACGCGTGTTCACGCGCGCAAAGGCGGGGTCGGCGACGATCGACGCGCGCAGCACGTTCTCGGGCAGCAGGTACGCGCGGCGCACGCCCTCGTCCACCATCTCCGTCAGCGACAGCGTGGCGTCCCAGCGCACGTCCATCCCCACCTTCACGAACACCACCACGCTGCCCGTGTCCTGGCAGATGGGCCGGTGCCCCTCGGCGCACAGGCGCGAGTTGGTGAGGATCTGCGCGATCGCGTCGCGCGCGGCAGGGCTCTGTTCGCGGGCGTAGGCGTCGGCCAGCGCGTGGATGTAGTCCAGCGGGTGGTAGTACGAGATGTGCTGGAGCGCGTCGGCGACGGACTGGATGAAGTCGTCCTGGCGGATGGTGGTCATGGAGGAAAGATAGCCGGACCTGACTTTGCAGCACAAAGTACTTGACAGGTGTGCCGGTCCGGTCCATATTCCCCGCATGGCCGACACCAGACCCCAGACTCCCGCGCTCCACGACCGTGCGCTCCAAGACCTTTCGTTCATCCGCCGGACCATGGAAGGGGCCGCCTCGTTCACCGATGTGCCCGGCTGGGGGCTCGTCGTCACCGGTGGTATCGCCCTCGCCGCCGCCTTCGTCGCGCACCGGCAACCGACGACCGGGCGCTGGCTGGCGGCGTGGCTGCTCGCCGCACCGGTCGCGGCCACGATCGGCAGCGCGATGATGGTCGCCAAAATGCGTCGCCGCGTCCGCGCGGACGGCGCCCTGCTCAGCGCACCGGCCCGCAAGTTCCTGCTTGGCTTCTGGCCCGCGATCCTCGTCGGTGCCCTGCTCACCATCGCCATCGTCGATGCCGGCACGGCCACGTACGACGCGGGCCTCGTGCGCCGCCTGCTGCCCGGCCTGTGGCTGCTGCTCTACGGCATGGGCGTCACGACTGCCGGGGCCTTCTCCGTCCGCGCCGTCCCGCTGATGGGGCTGGGTTTCATCGTCCTGGGCGCCCTCGCGCTCTTCATTCCCGCCGCTGATGGCGATCTCCTGCTCGCGCTGGGCTTCGGCGCCCTGCAGATCGGCTTCGGCGCCCATATCGTCCGGAGGCACGGTGGCTAAGCGCAATGACCAGACTGCTCGCGCACGTCGTCCCGATCCCGCTCCACAGGCCGCGCCCTTGACCGCCATCGACGGCGATGCCGCGGCGCCCATGGCGCTGGACCGGCTCATCCACGAACGGGTGCGGCTGGCGATCGTCAGCGCGCTCGCCGTCCACGAGTCGCTGACCTTCAACGAGTTGAAGGCGTTGCTCGACACCTCGGACGGCAATGTGTCGGTGCACGCGCGCAAGCTCGAGGACGCGGGGTATCTCGTCTGCACCAAGGGGTTCGACGGCCGCGTCCCGCGCACGGAATACCGTCTCACGCCCGACGGGCGCGCGGCGCTGGAGCGCTACCTGGGCCACATGGAAGCGCTGATCAGGCGCGTGGGAGGCGGATGATCGCGCCGCGGCAGTGGAGCGGCGCCATGTCCGTGCCACCGCACGTCGCCATCATCATGGACGGCAACGGACGCTGGGCCACGCGCCGCGGCCAGCCGCGCAGCGCGGGGCATCTGTGCGGCGCCCGCACGGCGCGCCGCGTCGTCGCGCACTGCGCGCGTCGCGGGGTCGGGCAGCTCACGCTCTACGCGTTCTCCTGTGACAACTGGACGCGACCGGCGCGCGAAGTCGACCTGCTGCTGACGCTGTTCACCACGCAGATCGCCCGGGCCGTCTCGCGGCTCGTGGCGCACGGGATCCGCGTCAGCGTGATCGGGCGGCGGGACCGGCTGCCTGCGCCATTGCTCGCGGCGATCGAGGCCGCCGAGTCGGCGACGACGAACGGGCGACGCATGCATCTGCGGTTGGCGATCGACTATTCCAGCCGCGGGGCCTTGCAGCACGCGCTCGCCGTGACCGGGCGTCCGCCCGTCGCGCGGGGTGCGGCGACCATCCTGCCGCCGGTGGACCTCCTCGTGCGCACCGGTGGTGAGCGGCGGCTCTCGGACTTCATGCTCTGGGAGAGTGCCTACGCGGAGCTGGCGTTCCTCGACGTGCTGTTCCCTGATCTGTCGGCCGACGACCTCGATGCCGTCTTCGCTGACTTTGCTGCCCGCCATCGCCGCTTCGGCGGCCTCGTCACTCTGGAGACGGCATGACCCCCCGCATCGCCCGGCAGTTGCTCGTCGTCGCATCGATCCTCGGCATTGCCGGCAACTGGCTGCTGCGCGACACCGAATGGCGCGCCGGATTCGTGCTCTGGCTGCTCGCGGTCCTCGCGGCGGCCTGCGTCGCCGCGGAACGGACGGCCACCGCTGCGCCGGGCATCCGGCGCGAGGGTCGTCTGCTGTTCGGCGTCGGTGCGCTGCTCGCCCTCGCGCTGGTGTTCCGTGACGGCGATCTGCTCTTCGTGCTGGATGTCTTCGCCCTGCTCGTCGTCGCGGCGCTGGTCGCGTGGCGCGCCAGCGGTCGCTCGGTGACGCAGGTGGAACCTCGCGACGCGATCCTCGGCGGCGCAGCCACCGTCGCGACCGTCGTCGCCGGTGCGCCCACCCTCGCGCTGCGCGATGCGGCCCCCGGGACGCTGACCGGCGAACGCCGCCGCTCGCTGGGCGCGTTCGGTGTCGGCGCCGTCGTCGCGGCGCCGGTGCTCCTGGCGGTGGCGCTGTTGCTGGGCTCCGCCGACCCGGTGTTCGCGGCCTTCCTCGACGAGGCCGGCGCGCTGCTGGATGGTCGCCTGGTGGGTCACCTCGTCGGCATCGGGGCCGCGGGGTGGGTCGCGGCCGGGGCGATGCGCGGAACACTGGCGCCGATCAGCAGCCGCCTGGCCACCTTCGACCTGCGGACGCAGTGGTCGTTCCCGGCGGTGGCACCGCTGCTCGGCGGGTTGGCCCTGTTGCTGAGCATGTGGATCGGCGTGCAGTTGCGTGCGATGTTCGGTGGGGCGGAGTACATCGCCACGACGACCGGGGTGACGGTGGCCGAGTATGCGCGGCGCGGGTTCTTCGAGCTGGTCGTGATCGCGGGGATCGTGCTGGCGGCGCTGCTGGCGGCCGACGATCTGCTCGATCGCGCAACCGGGCCGACGCGCCGTTCCTTCCGTGCGGTCGCCGCCGTGCTGCTGGGGCTGGTGGCCGCCGTGCTCGTGTCGGCGCTGCTGCGCCTGGGCGTGTATCTGCGGTTCTACGGCCTCACCGAGGACCGCGTGCTCGCGGTGGCGGTGCTGGTGTGGGTCGCGGTGGTCCTCGGCTGGTTCGGCGTCACGGTGCTCCGCGACGCGCGGCCGCGCTTCGCCCCCGGTGTGCTGGTGATCTCGGCGCTGTGGCTGGCGGGGCTGAACGTCGGCAACCCCGAGCGATGGATCGTCGAGACCAATGTGCGGCGCGCCGAGCAGGGGCTGCGCTTCGACGTGCCGTATCACGCGCGGTTGTCGGGCGACGCGCTGCCGTCGCTGCTGCGCGGCGCGGACCGGCTCGCGGCCGAAGATGCGGCCGCTCTGCGCGCGGAGATCACGCGCGTGTGGCAGCAGCGGGAACTCGCCCGCAGCGACTGGCGTGGGTGGAGCGTGCCGCACGTGCTCGGAGTGCGTCGCGCGCTGGCGGCGGACGCAGCGCGCTGAGCCGAACGGGCGTATTCCGAATATATACCGAATGCAGGCCAGGGTCGCAAGGGCGTGCACTTCGCGTCGCAGGAGGGTATAACCCACGTATGACTCCGCCTCTCCGCTGGTGCGCGCGCGGCGCGCTCGCTCGGTGCTCATGGTCCTCGCGTGGCGCGCTGACCCGGCTCTCGCGCGGCGCGCTCACGCTGTTCGCGCTCGGCCTTCCGCTCGCCGCCTCCGCGCAACGCACCGATGCCCGCGAGGTCACGCGCCTCCTCAACGAGGTGCGGACACAGCTCGCCCTGTACGAAAGCCAGGCCCACCGCCGCACCAGTGAGTTCCCGGACGCCGACACGCTGCGCTCGGTGCAGCAGTTGGTCAGTCAGCGCATCGGCCCGGAGTACGGCCCCATCATCGACCCCTCCCCGCGCGATCTCTTCTGGGCCATCACGGCGGTGCTCAGCACCACGACCCCTGTCCCGCTGGCCGCGGCAGGCGAGGCGGCGTACCGCAGCGCCGAGGAGCGCGCGCGCGAGCTGTACGCGCTGGCGCCGGCGGACCCGCAGGCGTTCCGGGCACTCGCGGCGGTGCTGCTCACGCGCGATCGCTGGCCCGAGGTGGAGCAACTGGCCCGCACGCAGACCACGGCGAACAACGCGGACGCCACCGGGTGGCTGGCGCTGGGTCTCGCGCAGGCCCGGCAGCGCCACATGGAGGCTGCACGCGAGGCCTTCGACGCCGCGCTCGCCCGGCTCAACTCGGCGGAGCGCGATCGGCTCGACCGCATTGAGCGCATCCTCCCCCCGCGCGAGGCCCGCAGCCTGGCGCGGGCCGATGCCGCGACGCGCGACGCGGCGGCGCAGTCCACGTGGTTCCTCGCCGACCCGCTCTGGTCCTCCGACGACGAGCAGCCGCGCCTGGAGTTCCTGGCCCGCGTGGCCTACGCCGAGCTGCGGTGGTGGGAGCCCGAGGAGCGCGCGGTGGGCGTCGACACCGACCGGGGTCGCATCTACGTGCGCTACGGGCCGCCCGACGAGATCGCGCGCGTGGACTACCGTCCGCCCGACGGTGCGGCGGGGCGGATGAGTCCGGCGGGGATCACCTTCTTCTGGATCTACGAGTCGGGCCTGGTCTTCGCGTTCACGGGCAACGCGCGGCAGGCGCGGCAACGGATGGCCTTCGACGATGCGGCGGTCGTGGCCCACATCATCGAGCGCGAGCCCGCGCGCTGGGACAACATCGCCACGCGGCGCATCGATTCGCTGGCGGTGCAGTACGTGCGATTCCGCGCGGGGCGCGACAGCACGGAGCTTTTCGTCGCCACGCGCGCGCCACTGGACCGGCTGAGCGAGGTGCGCAGCGCGGAACTGGCGGCCCGGGTCTGGTTGATCGGGCATTCCACCCCCGAGATGGCCGGCGCTCCGCTGCGCATCGGCGCCGACGGTCTCTCGGCGTGGGTGAGCACGGTCCCCAATGGCGCCTACGTGTGGCGCGCCGAGGTGGCGACGGTGGGGCAGG
>CAYSFN010000017.1:0-8108 GCA_964430045.1 uncultured Gemmatimonadaceae bacterium | reverse complement strand
CGCCATTCAGGTAGAAGCCGTCGTAGCGGATGCCGAGTCCCTCTTCGTCCAACCAGCCGAGCGACTGCTGAAAGCGGCCCGGCGCGGGATAGCCCTCGGGCACCGTCGCCTCGGTCGTGCCCCAGCTCGGCGCCGAGGTGGTGACGGTGGGGCAGGCGACAGCGGCCCGTGCGACCGCACCCGTGGTGCTCGGCGACGATCCCGCGACGGGGTTCCTGCGGCAGGGTTTCGCGATCAGCGACGTGCTGGTGGGCACCGCAACCCGCGATGCCGCGCCGATGCAGGGCTGGCGGGACGCCCCCGTGGTGCCGCTGGTCGGTGCCTTGCGCGAGCGGGCG
This sequence comes from uncultured Gemmatimonadaceae bacterium, assembly GCA_964430045.1. Classification (GTDB taxonomy): domain Bacteria; phylum Gemmatimonadota; class Gemmatimonadetes; order Gemmatimonadales; family Gemmatimonadaceae; genus DASRAP01. Next base: position 7,770 of record CAYSFN010000017.1, on the reverse strand, counting down.
CAGGTCGGGCTGGTGTGGGAGACCTACGACCTGGCGGCGCGCGAGGAGCGGAGTCGCTACACGGTCACCGTGACGCTGTCGCGTGAGCAGGGACGTCGGCGTGGCGCGGCCGACGAGCTGAGTGCCACGGTGGTCGGTGCGCTGGCCACGACGGCCGGGGTGCGCCGCGGGCGCGATGCGCTGACCATCACCTACGACCGCGAGGTGGCCGCGGCGCCCCGCGTGGCCGATCAACTCACGCTCGACTTGCGGGACATCCCCGCGGGAGCGTACCGTCTCATGATCGAGGTGCGCGACCGGGTCACCGGCCGCGCGACCGCCCGCGAGACCTCGCTCACGATCGCCGACTGACCTCCTGCCGTGTCCCCGTCCATGCCGCGCTTGTCCGACATCGAGATCCACCGCGCCCTCGGGGCGCTTCCGGGCTGGTCACGGCAGGGCGACAGCATCCGGCGCAGCGTCACCTTCGACGGGTTCCCGGCGGCGGTGGCCTTCGTCACGCGGCTGGTGCCGATCGCCGAGGAGATGCACCACCATCCCGACGTGGATCTGCGCTACAACACCGTCCTGGTGACGCTCTCGACGCACGACGCCGGCGGGATCACCGCCCTCGACATCGAACAGGCGGGCCGCATCAACGCATTGTGAGGCGGCCCGCCGGTGCGCGGTGCAGGGTGGTGCCGTGCCGTGGCCGCCGCGCCGCTCAACTCCCCTTGAGCATGCGGATCGACCCGTTGACCGTGCGCAACTCGATGCGTGGCCCGCCGGAGCCAACCGTACCGCGCAGGCGACGCGGCGAAATGGAGCCCTCGACCTGCACGGGGAAGTCGGTCGAGATGCTGCCGTTCACCGTGCGGGCCTCGAGCGTGGCGTTGAGCCCCGGCGGCAGGGTGACGGCGATGCTGCCGTTCACGGTCTTGTACTCGGCGCCGCGCTCGGGCACCTGACTCATCTTGACGCGCACGTTGCCGTTCACGGTCTCGGCCATGACCCAGCCGGTGATCGACTCGGCCTCCACGCTGCCGTTGACCGTCGTGGCGCGGACCTCGCCGCTCGCGGCGACGACGTGGATGCCGCCATTGACGGTCGCCGTCGTGAGATGCGCGCCGGCCGGCAGCTTGATCACGAACTCGACGGACACGTCGTTGCTGCGCATGCCGCCGTTGACGCGCGAGCGGTAGTGACTTTCGGTGCACTCCGTCCCGGGGGTCCACTTGGCGCAGAGCAGCACGTCGCGCCCGTTGTTGATGCGCGTGGCCTCGACGACCACGACGGCGGGGTCGCCGCGCCGCCAGCGCTTGTGCGCGACGATCTCGAGCGTGCGGCCCGTGCCGACCTCGACGCGGATTGCGCCGTTGAGATTGCGTGCGACGAGGCGCGCGCCCGGCGCCAGCTCGCCGCTCCAGGTGAAGGCGTTGCGCTGTTCACGCTCAGGGCCGCGCTGTGCCGCGGCAGGACTGCTCGCGCTGACGATCGCCGCAAGGGCCGCGCCCAGGGCCACACGGGTGCGCAGTGTCGGTTGCATGATCTAATGCTCCTCTCGTGAGGCGTCGCTCTTCCGCAGGAAGATATCGCCGCTGAATGTCTTGACCACCACGCGGGCCCCGCCGCCGTTCACCGCGACCTCCATGCGACGGCCGCGTCCGCCGGTGGTGCCGGGCTGGAGGGTGACGGCGAAGTCCGAGGTGAGTTCGCCGCTGAAGCTCTGCATCTCGACGGTCGCGGCGAACGCACCGGGGACGCGCAGCGAGACCGACCCGGAGTGGGTCTCGATCTCGCTGCGACCGTCCGGGGCCAGGGTCCCGGACAGATCGAGTCCGCCGCTCACCGACTTGTGACGCAGGGTCGTGAGCGCGACGCGGTCCGCGCGGACCGCTGCGCTGACGGTGCGCACGTCGAGCGCGCCACGCAGGGACTCGATGCGCACGCCGCCGCTCATGGTGGCCACGGAGGCGTTCCCGGCGTGATCGCGCAGACTGATGCGCCCCGACACGGACTCGAGTTCGACGGTGCGCTGCGTCGCGGACACTGTGATGTCGCCGCTCACGGTGTGCACGGACAGATCGCCGCGGACGCCGCTCACCGTGACGTCGGCGGCGACGGCGCGCGCGGCGACGCGCGCGCCCGCGGGGACCGTGACCTCGTAGCGCGTGCGGCCGGTCTGACGGCCCACGGGGTGCACCTCCAGGCGCACGGCCTCGGCGGAGAACTCCGGCACGAGCTGCCCGTGCTCCGTCGACGCGACGATGCGGATCTCGTGCCGATCCCAGCTGCTCACGCGCACGTCGCCCGCGATGATCCCGAGCGTGACGCGCCCCTCGGGCGCGAAGCGGAAGGTGGTGTCGATGCTGGTCCGTGCCTCCTGTGCGCCGAGCGGCGCGAGGGCGAGGGGCAGCAGGGCGAGCAGGCCGATGCGCGTGCGGACACGACGCCGGTGGGTGGGCTGTGACACGTCAGGAGATCTCCGAGAGCGTCGCGAGGCGACGCAGCAGGTCGAGTTTCATGTCGTAGGCGCCCGTGAGACGCTGCGCGAGCAGGGCGCTCGCGGGGTCGGCGTCCAGCGCGGCCCGGGTGGCGGCGATGGCATCGTCGATGACCCGCAGATTCTCCTCGAACACGCGGGTGGTCTCGGTGTCCAGGCCGAGGTTGCGCACGGCCAGGAGTGCGCGCATCTCCGAGATCTCCTGGTCATAGGTGCCGGCGAGTCGGACGACCGGCGCCGCCACGGCGAATGGCGCGACGGGGTCGGCCACGACGACGGATGCCGTCGGCGGGGCGATCGTCCGTTGCGCGATCTGCCACGTGGCGGTCGCGGTGACGGTCACGAGCACGGCCGCGGCCGCGGCCAGCCGTCCGGGTCGCGTCCACGCGGGCCGGACGCTCGGCGGCACGGCGTCGACGGCGATCACCGGCGTCGTGATCCGCGCGGCGATCCCGTCCCAGAGGTCGCGCGTGGGCTGCAGCGATGGGAGCTGCGCGGCTTCGGCGACGAGGTCGGCGAACAGGGCCGCGTCTTCCGGCGCCGTGCCGTCCGGTGCCGCATCGTCGTGCGCGTCGTCGCGGTCGTTCGCGTGCTGTCGATCATTGCTCATCGGTCCAATGCCTCCCGCAAAAGTCGTCTGGCGCGGTGCAGTTGCGCCTTCGTGCCGCCCGAGGTGACCCCGAGCATCCGCCCGATCTCCTCGTGGGTGTACCCCTCCACGTCGTGCAGGACGAACACCGTGCGCGCGCCGCGGGGCAGCAGGGCGATCGCCGATTCGAGGTCGACGGCCAGCCCTGGCCGGAGCGCCCCGTCGTCCCCACCGAAGAGGTCGATGTCCTCCACGCCGGTGGTCCGCCCGTCCCGGTGCGCCGTCGCGCGGCGCTCGTTGAGCACCACGTTGATCGCCGTGCGGTGCAGCCAGGTGCTGAAGGCACTCTCGCCGCGGAACAACCCCAGCTTCTCCCACACGCGCACGAACACGTCCTGCGTGAGCTCCTCTGCGCGCCCGCGATCCTGCACCATCCGCATGCAGACAGAATACACGCGGTTCACGTGCGTCCGGTACAGCCGCTCGAACGCCCGCCGGTCGCCCGCGGCGGCCAACGCGACGTCGGCGTACTCGGGGTCCCGCGTGCGATCCGTGCTGCTGCGAGCGGAGCGTGTCATCACACCGGATTGGACGTGCGGGTGCCCGCGATGGTTTGGACGATCCCACGGCAGCGCCGGGGTGGCGCGGATGCCGGGCAGGCCCGGCGACCGCTATTCGGCCCGGGCGGGGTGTGTGCGTGCGAGCGCAGGAAGCTCGTAAATGCTTGTCAGCCAATGGGTTGGCCCTGCCGAAAACAAGGTGGCTCGGTCGAAGGGACCCCACAGGCAGGCCGCCGTGGCGACCCCGGCCGCATTGCCGGACCGGATGTCGTGCGGAGAGTCGCCGACGAAGATCGCCTCCTGTGGATGCGCCCCGAGCGTGGTGAGCGCGAGCTGGACGGGTTCGGGATGCGGCTTGGGGTTCGCGATGGAGTCGCCTCCGACCACGACGCTGAACAGCGGCGTGAAGCCCACGTGGTCGAGCACCTTGCGTGCGAGCGCATGGGACTTCGACGTCACCACGCCCAGCGGGTGACCGGCCTCGTGCAGCGCGCGCAGGACCTCGGGCACGCCGGGGTACGGCGTGGTCATCGCTTCGAAGTGCTCCGTCTGGAACACGCGATACCGGGCGATCAGCCACTCGAGATCCGCCTGGTCCGCCGTATAGGGCTGCACCTGCGAGCGCAGCGTGGTGCCGATGCCGGCGATCCAGTCGGTGCGGGAGGGCCGAGGACCGGGGTGGCCGTCGAAGGCGAACTCCATCGACTGGCAGAGCAGCTCGATGGTGTCCACGAGGGTGCCGTCGAGATCGAAGAGCAGGGGGGCGCGTTGGGTCATCCCGAATACTCAGGTGACTCGGGGCGCAGCGGTAGTGCCTCGGCGTTCGAATGATGATATCACGACGTCGATGCGGTGATGCGTCGCTCGCGCGTGTCGCGGCGTGGCGACCGTGCGCAGGTGCTCGGCGTTCGCGATCGCCAGCGCGGTCCGCACGTGTGGTGGCGCCTGCGCGAGCGTGGTCCGCATGCGGTCGAGCCGTGTCTTCGCGGTGCGCGAGGCGTGCGGTCGATCGGCCATCGCGAGGTGCCGCGCCGTGGCGTGGTCGAGCACGCGCTGCAGTTGTGCGAGCGTCCGCGTGACCGTTCGTGTGTCGGGGAGGGGCTGCTCCGTGGCGCGGTCGACGCGCCGGACGGCTTCGGCGACGACGCGTGGTGTGTCGGAGAGGGGCGATCCGTCGACACTCGCGAGCAGGGTGGGCGCGGCACCGCCGAGGCATACGAGCGTGACGGGGCGTTCGCGCAGGGGGCGAGGTGCCAGGCCGCCTGTGCCGACCGGCGCGGGAGGCACGGCGACGCCGACGACGAGCGGTGCGGTCGTGGGGCACACGCCGCGCTGCGCCGCCCACGAGCGGACCGTGCGACGCGTGTGCATCGTCGCCTCGGCGGCGGACTCCACCGTCAGCGCGGCACGGCGCTTGCGTGCCAGGCGACGTTCGAGTGCGAGGATCGCGTTCGCGCTCCGGGCCGTGCGCAGCCGGTACGCGTGGACCGTGCTGTGCGGCGACCCCGGCCGTGCGAGTCGCCCCTCGCGTTGCGCAAGGCGTGCCGGGGTCCATGGGGTGTCGAGATGGACGATCACCCCGGCATCCTGCAGGTTGAGCCCTTCGCTGACGACGTCGGTGGTGATGAGCAGCGTCACCCGCTCCCGGTCGGGGGGCGGAGGCACGCCCTGTGCCGTTGGCGCGAAGCGTTCGAGCACGGCTTGCCGCGTGACGCGGCCCGAGGCGATGCGGCCGCCCGTCGCGGTGATTGCCGCGACGCCGGGTGTCGTCCGCAACGCCTGCCAGAGCGCCTCCACGGTGGCGGCGTACTGGGCGCAGGCGAGGACGGGGACGTTCGCGTGCCTCGCGGCGACGGCGCGCAGCGCGTCGGCGCGCGCGCGGTCGCGTGTCCCGGCACTGACCACGCGCCGCCGCAACGCTGCGACGTCGGCGCGGTGTGCGGCGAGGGCACCGGCATCGAACGCCGTGGTGGCGTGCCCGTGCAGGAGTTGCGGCCACGCGAGCTGGCCGTCCTCGCGTCCCCAGGCGCGGAGGTCCCGGCGGGTGAGCGACGTTCCGGCCGCGGCGGCATCCTGCAGCGCGGCACAGGTCAGCTCCGCCCGGCGCAGCATCGACGCCAGGGCCGCCGCACTGGAGCACCACGCGCGGAGCAGCGCCATGCGCCAGAGTGCGACGGCGACGCCGCCGTCGGAGGTCGGCACTGGTGGGGACAGCGACATGATCCCGCGCACGATCGCCGCATCGTCGCGGATCACGACCGGTGGATGCGTGATGACACGCGGGCGGGGTGCTGCCGTCGCTGCCTCCGCACCGCGCACGACCAGTGCGCCAAGCTCTGCCGCCGTGAGATCGTGCGCGTCGTCCCCGAGGAAGAGCCGCAGGAGGGTCGTCAGTTCCAGCGGGCGATTGTGCAGAGGGGTCGCGGACAGGAGGATGACCGGCCGTCCGCGGCAGAGCACGGCGGCGTTGCGGAACCGTCGCGTGGTGGGAGTCCGCAGGTGGTGCGCTTCGTCGATGATGACCATCGTCTCGCCGAGGGCGGCGGCCGGCGCGCGCCCGAGCCCCTCCACCGACACGACGCGGGCGGAGCGCCGTGCTCGGCCCAGGGCGGTGGTCCAGGTGGCACGCAGCGCCGCGGGGGCGATGACGAGCAGGGACCGGTGCGCCCGGGCGAGCGCCAGCGCCACATAGGTCTTTCCCGTGCCCGTGGCATCGCCCAGCAGGACCCCGCCCCAGGTGTCGAGGACTTCTGCGGCGCGCTGGGCCGACGTGAGCTGGGCCTCGGTGAGGGTGATGCCTCCGAGCTGGCGCGGCACCTCGAGTCGTGGCGCGAAGCGGGCCGCGATGGCGGCACGTGCGTCGGCGAGCGAGGTGGTCCGGAACGGTGCAGCGGCGCCGCTGTTCATCGATGCTGCCATTGGAGGAGTGCGGACACGTCGTCGTGGCGCAGGGCCAGCGCATGCAGTGACGCCGCGAGGAGTTCGTCGGCCGCGACGTCCTCGCCGCGGGCCCCACGCGCCCCCAGGGGTGCCAGGAGCGTGGTCGCCTCGTGCCACGCCCGGGGGAGGGGCAGCAGCGCAACGGTCCATCCCAGCAGCCGTCGGTAACCGCCGCGCGCGGGTTCGGCGAGCGCGCCAAGCCACGCGGCGGCGAGCGGAGAGTTGAGCCAGGCGGCCAGTGCGTGCGCATCGCGCAGAGTCGGCACGGGGACGACGTAGCAACTGTTCAGCGGTACGGTGCGGTCACCGGCGGGGAGCACGGCGGCACGCGGGGCACGGGCGAGGTCGGCCCAGACCACGCGAGGCGTGCGCGCGTCGGCGGCGTCGGTGCGGAAGAGTGACCACCAGGGTCCGCGACCGTGATAGTCGCTGCGGGCGACCAGTGCGTTGCGCCAGGGCGCGAACCAGCGCCGTGCGCCGGTGGGCAGCGTGGCCAGTGGCGCCAGCGCGTCATCGTGCGGCACGACGATCCGCTCCGCGCCGGGCGCGATGCGCCACGGCGTCACGGCATCGCCGCGCAGCAGGGGGCGGACCAGGGCGGTCTCGACGTCCGCGACGCGTCCATCGCGGGCGCGGAGCTGGCCCGCTTCGTCCACGGTGGCGAGGAAGGCCGCGTTGCACCCGCATTTCACACCGAGCCGTGGGCGGAAACCGTCGTGCGTGCCGAGCGCGGCACCGGTCCGTTGGACGCGGGCGAATGCCGCACGGGCCTCGGGGGGGAGCCAGAGCCACGGGGCGCCGGGCGTGCTGTCGAAGGGCAGTGCGTCGTGCGTGGACGGCCAGGCGACGGTGACGGACCGGCGGCGCACGGCGATCGTGAGCGGCGTGGGTGTGCCGCCGCGCTGCGCCACGACCAGGGACGGATACACCGCGGCGTCGAAGGTCTCCGTGGCCTCGGACCAGTCCTCCAGGCGCTGCACCGGGGCCTGCGTGCGGAGCAGCTCCCGCACCCCTGCACCGGCGAGGGAGCGCCAGAGCTTGACGGGGACCAGCAGGGCGAGCGTGCCCCCGGGCGCGAGCAGCGCCAGCCCCCGTTCGACGAAGAGGGCGGCCAGGTCCACCTGTGCGGCGAATCCCGTCCCGGCGCCGGCTGCGGCGGCGCCGGCGCGCCAGGCCGCGTCCCGGTAGACCCGGTAGCT
>CAYSFN010000016.1:30475-36400 GCA_964430045.1 uncultured Gemmatimonadaceae bacterium | reverse complement strand
TAGCGATCCCCCTCCTCCTCCTGCTCGCCGCACGCACGGTCGCTGCGCAGGCGCTCGCCACGACGGAGCTCGTGCGCCTTGATCTCGATGACGCCGACTTCACCGTGCAGGCGCTGGCGTCGTCAACGTTGCTCTCGGGCGGCCGACTCGCATTGTTCGATGAGGGGTACTGGCGTATCCAGGTGTTCGACCGCCAACTCGCAGCCCGAGGTCGAGTTGGTGCAAAGGGACAGGGACCCGGCGAGCTATCGCCATTCGTCGGGTTCGGCAACCTGCGCGTCGGACGCGTGGGCGATTCCCTGTGGACCTACGACGATGGGCTGCGGCGGTTCACGCTGTTCACGCCGGCACTGCGACTTGCACGGACGATTCCGCTGCCACCACCCGATGGACGGAGCGCCGCGAGATACACGGCGCTGGCATTGGTCGCGGATGGTCAGATGCTTGTCGCGGCGAGTGACCCTGGTGATGCGCGCCGATTCGCGCTGCGCGTGCTTCGTGAGGATGGGACGCTCCTTCGCGAGCTACAGCCGTTCCGAACCGACAGCAGTGTCGTGATGCGCACGGAAGGCAGCGGCTACGTGCCCGTGCCGTACCGCACGAGCTTCAAGCGGGCGATCTCACCCAACGGAACCCGCATCGTCCATGTGTCCTTCACACCCGGGAACAGCGGGCGCGGTACGCTGCGGGTCCGCCACGAGTCGGTCGCAGGGCAGGCACTGTCGGAGCGCGCGTATCCTGTGCAGTCGGTCGCCCTCACGCGGGCAATGATCGACAGTGCCGTCGGTGCATCCCCACCGGCGCGAGGCACGCCCGCCGCCAGCGGCGCGACACAGTCGCTCGTGCGCCAACACGTGCGGGCCGTTGCGGATCCTTTTTCGGCCGGTGTCCTCGGCGATGACGGGGTCCTGTGGCTCCGCCGAGCGTCGGTCACGGCACCGATGGGACCCATTCCGTGGGCGTGGATCAGTCCCGACGGTGCGATGCGTGGTGAGCTGGCGCTGAACCGGCGCGAGACGATCCTCGCAGCCCTCGGCGATCTGATCTGGGTGCTTGACGTGCCGGTCGACGGCCCTCCGATCCTGCGAGTCCTCCGCGTCCGATCCCGCTAGCGCCGCCGCTACGCGGAGCGCGCCGCCGCCTCCACCTCGACCGCGAGCAGTTCGGCCACCGAGGCACGCAGCGCCCACGCGAGTCCGTGACTGCGCACGGCGGCCTCGACCAGCTGTGCGCCCACGAGGTAGCCACTGCGTTCCGGCAACACGATGCCCTCCACCGTGCGCGCGGACTCGCTCATTCCGCCCGACAGGTACTTGAGCCGCAGGCCCAGCCCCGCGTTCGCGAAGTCGCCGCGGATCGCCCGCTCGGCGGCCCCCGCGAGTTCGCGGACGCGCGCATACTCGCTGCGCGTATAGCCGAAGTACTCCCACGCCGCGTGGCCCGGGCTCACCGCCCGCGCAGCGTGCACGGCGAGCCCTTCGTTGATCACGTGCTCGCCGAGCGTGACGTGGCGCCCGGTCTCCCAGTACGAGTACAGGCCCCCGTTCGCCGCGATCTGCGCGCGCATCGCGCTGCGGGTGGACGCCGAGGTGTAGCGCACTGTGTGCGCGACCTCGTGGGCGATCCACATCGGGAGCAGCTCCGGGTCGAGTCCGAGGGCGTTGGTGCGCGGATTCGTCACGCCCGTGAAATGCTCGAGGGCCACGAAGGCGACCCCCCGCCCGTTCACGACCAGCTCGCCCGCGTTGGCGGCGCCCATCCCGACCATCAGCACGATGTCGAAGCCCATGTCGGGCTGGAACAGCGCCGCGCACTCCTCCTCCGCCAGGCGCGCGAGCGCGCCGACGTCCGTGTGCGACAGCATCGTGAGGAGGTCGTCGCGCGGTGCGGTGACGGTGCGCCGGACCACCTCGCGGAACAGCGGCCCCTCGGGCTCGACGACATAGTTGTGCCAGTACGCGCGGAGCAGCGGCTCGTGGGCGGCGTAGTAGCGGTCGTAGGCGGCTACCGGGTCGGCGGCGTCGGCGACGGCGAGGAAATCCGGCAGCAGGTTGATGAGCATCGCGGGAGATCGGGGCGGCGCGGGGGTGGGAACGCGACCGCGGCGAATGATACACTCGCACGTGAAAGCGAACAAGTCGAGGCAGGCAAGGCGGCGTCCGCCGCCCGCCACCCGGCGCGGACCTCGTGGGTGGGCGCGGAGACTCGGCGGCGATGCTAGTTTGCGGCCCATGCGCGAATACCAAGCGGTGATCCTGCGACTGACGCGCCACGAGCGCGACGACGAAGAATCGTTGACCGACCTGCTCAACGAGCGGAGTCGCGGCGGGTGGACCCTCGACTCCCTGGTGCAGCACGCCGGACGACTCACGCTCGTGTTCCAGCGGATCGCGGAACCGGACGCGTGAGCGCGACCATCACCTTCCACGGCGCGGCCCGGGAAGTCACCGGGTCGTGCCACGTGGTGCGCGCCGCCGGTGCGATGGTGATGCTCGACTGCGGGATGTTCCAGGGGCGGCGGCGGGAGTCCGACGCGAAGAACCGCACGCTGCCCGTGGACGTCGCGGCCCTCACGGCGGTCGTGCTGTCGCACGCCCACATCGATCACGCCGGGCGCCTGCCGTTCCTGGTCGCGGCGGGATACACCGGGCCCATCTACTGCACCCCGGCCACGCGGGACGTCTGTGCGCTGATGCTCGCCGACTCGGCGCACATCCAGGCCAAGGACGCCGCCTTCCTGGCCAAACGCGGCCACCCCGTCGTGCCGCCGCTCTACGGGCAGCGCGAGGTGCTCCAGACGCTCGGGCAGATGATCGCCATCCCGTATGGGCGTTCGTTCCCGGTCGCCCCCGGGATCACGGGCACGTTCGTGGACGCGGGGCACATTCTGGGGTCCGCGTCGGTGCTGCTCGACGTGGAGGAGCGCGGGCGCGTGCGCCGGCTGGTGTTCTCGGGCGACATTGGACGCAAGAACCTGCCCATCATCCGCGACCCGCAGCCGCCCACCGGCGCGCACGCCCTGATCCTCGAGTCCACCTACGGTGACCGCGAGCACGCCACCCCCCTCCGGGCGCGCGAAGCGCTGGCGCGCGTGGTGCGGGAGACGGCGGCGCGTGGCGGACGCGTGCTGATCCCCTCCTTCGCCGTCGGTCGCACGCAGGAGCTGATCTACGAGTTGCACGAGTTGCTCCTCGCCGGGCAGATCCCCGAGATTCCGATCGTGGTGGATTCGCCGCTGGCCACCGCCGCGACGGAGGTTTTCGAGCGCCATCCGGAGGCGTACGACCAGACCGAGCCCGGCGTGCGCGCGCTCGGCGCCTTGTTCCGCAATCCCCGCGTGTCGTTCACCCGGGACGTGGAGGAGTCGATCGCCTTGAACACCCAGCGCGGTCCGCTCGTGATCATTTCGGCGTCGGGCATGGCCGAGTCCGGTCGCATCCTGCATCACTTGGCCATTGGGGCGCCCGATCCGCGCAACACGGTCCTCGTGGTCGGTTTCATGGCCGAGCACACCCTGGGGCGCCGCATCGTGGAGCGTCGGCCGATGCTCCGGATTTTCGGCGATGAGGTCCCGTTGCGGGCCCAGGTCGAGGTGATCAACGGCTACAGCGCCCATGCGGACCGGGTGGAACTCCGGCAGTGGGCCGCGGCGGTCCAGGCGACCTCGCCCTCACTGGGCTCCGTGTTCCTGGTCCACGGCGAAGATCCGGCACAAGCGGCGCTGTCGGACGCGCTCACGACGGACGGGTTCGCGGTGACCATCCCGGCGCCGGGTGCGCAGCACGCATGGTGACGTCGTCGCGTCGCGTCCGTTCCACCGCGCGGCTGGTCGAGGCGGCGGTCGCCCTGCTCTGCGCCGAGGGGGTCGGTGGGGTGAGCGTGCAGCGGGTCGCGGACAAGGCCGGCGTGAGCAAGGGGCTCGTGCACTATCACTTTCGCGACAAGGACGCGCTGCTCGCCGCCTGCGCGGGAGCGCTGGTGGCCGATCTCGTGGCGCGCGACGAGGTCGCGCGGCAGGAGCCGACGGCGACGGCGATCCTCGATGCCCTGTGGCGCGCGGTGCATTCGTCCCTGCTCGACGGCCGCCGCCGGGCGCTGGTGGCCCTCTCTGCCGAGTCGCCGCCGGCGATCCGTGAGACGCTGGCCGCGCTCGCGGGGGATCGTCACGCGGCGGCGGCGGCCCTGCTCGCGACGCTGGAGGCGACGCTGGGCTGGGTGCCGCGGGTGCCGCGGGCGACGCTGGCCGCGGCCTATGTCGCCCTCGGGGACGGCCTGGCGCTCGACGCCGCGATCCGCCCGGGCGGCGAGCACCGCCGGGCCTTCGATGCCTTCTGGTTCTCGGTCCTCGCCGATGGCGGGTGAGTCGCCGGGGCGCTGCACGCGGCACTAGACTGCCTCACCTATGATGGCGCGCCCCCGAAGCCCCCTTCGTCGTCTCGGCACGACGCTCCTGGCCGGCCTGGCCGGCGCGTGGGTGTTGCTGGTGCTCGCGGTCGTGGTGGTGGGCATGCGCGACGATCGACGCGCGAGCGACGCGATCGTCGTGCTGGGGGCGGCGCAGTACGCCGGGCGCCCGTCGCCGGTGCTGCGGGCGCGTCTCGACCACGCCCACGCGCTGTACCGGGCGGGCGTCGCACCGCTCGTCGTGCTGACCGGCGGGATGGGCGACGGCGACACCACCACGGAGGCCGCCGTGGGGCGCCGCTACCTGCGCGATCTCGCGGTGCCGGACAGCGCGATCGTCCTCGAACCCGCGGGGCGCACGACCAGCGAGTCGATGCGGGGCGCCGCCGCGCTGCTGCCGCGCGGCGGCCGCGTCGTGCTCGTGAGCGACCCGTTCCACGCGCTGCGCGCGCGCGTGCTGGCGTGGCGCAATGGCCTGCGTGCCGTGAGTTCGCCCACGCGCACCAGCCCGATCGCGCGGGAACCCGCCCGCGAGTGGCGGTACATCGCGATCGAGGCGGTCAAGGTCCCGGTCGCGGCGCTGTTTCCCACGTGGTGACGCGCCACACCCTAGCGCGATGGCGCGGGACTGGCGAGAGTTCGACAGCGACTCCTCCCTTTCCCGTGCCGCCCATGTTCGCTTTTCGTCGCACCCTCGTTGCGCTGCTCGCACTGTTCGTCGTGGCCTGTGGTGGTGGCGACGATGGGCCCTCCGGCCCGCTCACGGACGAGACCGCCGTCGGCACGTGGCGCCTCCGACAGGTCAACGGGCTGGGACTTCCCTTCACCGCCGCCTTCACCGAGCAGGTGCGGATCCAGATCGTGTCCGGGCGGCTGGTGCTGAGCGCCGATCGGGCGTACCGGGACGAACAGACGCTGCGCATCCGACCGACCGGCGAGCCGGAGCGGGACACGACCTTCGTGGTCACCGGCACGTGGACGCGCGACGGGGATGAGATCTCGGTGCGCACCGGGAGCGATACGCTGCCCATCCTGTTCGTGAACGGACAGTTGATCAAACCGGAATCGGGGTTCTTCTACAGCTATCGCAAATAGCGTGCGGGGGGACGCGGGGATGGTGGTGCCGATCGAGACGTATCGCCTCGAGAACGGGTTGCGCGTGATCCTGTCGCAGGACACGACGGCCCCGATCGTGGCGGTGAATCTCTGGTACCACGTCGGCTCGGCGAACGAGCGCGCCGGGCGCACCGGCTTTGCGCACCTGTTCGAGCACATGCTGTTCCAGGGCTCCGCGCACGTCGGGCTCAACGAGCACTTCGAACTCGTGCAGCGGGCCGGTGGCACGCTGAACGGCTCGACGTGGCTGGATCGCACCAACTATTACGAGACGGTCCCCTCGCATCACGTCGGGCTGGCGCTGTGGCTGGAGGCGGACCGGATGGGCCACCTGCTGCCGGCGATGACCCAGGAGAAGCTGGACACGCAGCGCGACGTGGTGAAGAACGAGCGCCGCTGGTCGGT
>CAYSFN010000016.1:11199-30465 GCA_964430045.1 uncultured Gemmatimonadaceae bacterium | reverse complement strand
CATACGGCCGGTTGTCCACCGACCAGCGGCCGTATGGGACGTGGTGGGAGCGACTGCCCGCGCTGGTCTTTCCGCCCGAGCACCCCTTTCATCATTCGCTGATCGGGTCGATGGAGGACCTCGACGCCGCGTCGTTGCACGACGTCGCCGAGTTCTTCGCGATGTACTACACCCCGGACAACGCGGTGCTCACGGTCGCCGGGGACTTCGAGCCCGCCGCGATCCGCGCGCAGATCGCGGCACTCTTCGGCCCCATTCCCGCCGGACCGGGCCGGCCGCCGCTGCCCTCGATGACGGTGCCGCCCACCTTCGGGGGCTGGTTGCGCGAGACGGTCGAGGACGATGTCCCGTTGCCGCGGCTGTTCCTCGCCTGCCGGATCCCCGCCGCGGGCACCGCGCCATGGTACGCGGCGTCGGTCCTCGCCGCCGTCCTCGGGCTGCGGCGCGGGAGCCGCGTGGTGCGCCAACTGGTCCGCGAACAGCAGGTCGCGAACGATGCGGCCGCCTTCACGTACGATCTCACCAAGGGCTGCGACCTGCTGGTGCTCGACGTCACGGCCCGGCCGGAGGTCGACGTCGACACGCTCGAGCGTGCGGTCGCCGCCATCCTCGACGAGGTGATCGCCGACGGGATCACCGACACCGAGCTCGCGCGGGCCATCGCCCTCATCGAGACCGACTACCTGAGTGCGATGCAGAGCGCACAGGACCGCGCGGATCGCCTGTCGATGGCCATGACCTACTTCGACGACCCCGCCCGGGTGAACACGGAGCTCGAGCGCTACCGCGGCGTCACCGTCGAGCTGGTGCACGCCTTTGCGCGCCGCGCGCTCGGCGCCGACAACCGCGCCTCGCTGGCCTACGTCCCGCGCGCCCAGCCGGCGGAGGGCGCCGCGTGACGCACCCCGACCCGTTTCCGCCGCGGCCGACTCCGGGCGCCCCCCGCCCCTACCGCTTCCCGCGGCAGGAGTCGCGCCCCCTGCCACACGGCGCAGGCCTGGTCGTTGCGCCGTTGCGCCGGGTGCCGCTCGTGAGCGTCGTGCTCGTCTGTCGCAGCGGCGGGGCCGCCGCCGAGGCGCCGGGGCGCGAAGGCATTGCCGCGCTCACCGCCGCGATGCTGCTCGAGGGCACGCTGACGCGGAGCGGCCAGGCGCTCACCGACGCCGTCGAAGCACTCGGGGCCTCCGTCTGGGCCAGCGCGGACTGGGATGCCGCCACCATCGGCATCACCACGCCGACGCGCCACGCGGAGGCCGCGCTGGCGCTGTTCACGGAGATGCTGCGCACGCCCGCGTTCAACGAGCAGGACCTCGCGCGCTTGCAGGCGGAGCACGCGGCCGACCGCCTGCAGGCGCTGGCCGAGCCGCGGGCGCTCGCCGAACTCGCGTCCCAGTGGTGTCTCTATGCGCCGGACAGCCGCTACCGCCGCTCGCTGGGCGGCACGACGGCGACGATCGCCGCCGTCACGGCCGCCGAGGTGCGTGCGCATTGGGCCTCGCACTACGCCCCCGCGACGATCACGGTGGTCGTGGCCGGGGACGTCGACGCCGACACGGCGGAGCGGCTCACGACCCCCATCGTGTCCGGCTGGACGACCCCTCCCCCCGTGCTCGCCGCCCGCGCGGCGACCGCGCGCTTCGATGCCCCGCGCGTGCATCTCGTGCACCGTCCGGACGCCCCGCAGAGCGAGCTGCGCCTCACGCGGATCGGCGTCCCGCGGTCCGACCCGGACTTCTACGCGCTGACGCTGATGAACGCGGTGTTCGGCGGCCTGTTCTCGTCGCGCATCAACCTCAATTTGCGGGAGCGGCACGGCTACACCTACGGCGCGACGGCCGGCTTCGACTGGCGCCGCGGCCCCGGGCCGTGGAGCGCCTCCACGGCCGTCGGGACCGACGTCACCATCCCGGCCATCCGCGAGCTGTTCCACGAGACCGCCCGGATGCGCGACGGGACCTGCCACGAGGACGAGCGGTCCCTCGCGACCTCGTTTCTCACCGGCGTGTTCCCGCTGCGCTTCGAGACGACGCAGGCCGTCGCGTCCGCCCTCGCGAGCCAGGCGATCTTCGCGCTGTCGCCGGCGTACTTCGACACGTATCGCGACGCGCTGCACGCCGTGTCGATCGCGGACATCGACCGCGTGGCGGCGCAGCATCTCGCGGCCGAGGCGCTGCAGTTGGTCGTCGTGGGCGACGCCACGCGTCTCCGCGATGCGCTGGCCGCGCTCGAGCTCGGCCCCGTCGATGAGCATGCGTCCGAGACGATCGAGCGCGCCCCATGAGCGAGGCGCAGCGGCTGCGCGGGACGCGCATCCACACGGGCCGGGTCGTCGCACTGGACGTCGACGAGGTGCGCTACGCGTCCGGCCACGAGGGCACGATGGAGGTGGTGCGGCACCCGGGCGCGAGCGCGGTGCTGCCCATCGCCGAGACCGGCAGCTCGGCGGACCCGCACATTCTGCTGCTCCGGCAGTACCGCTATGTCCCGGATGATGTCCTGATCGAGATTCCCGCCGGGCGTCTGGAGCCCGGTGAGGACCCCGCCGAGTGCGCCGCGCGGGAGCTGCGCGAGGAGACGGGATACCGCGCGACGACTCTCACGCGCCTCGGGCCGACGGCCATCCTCACGGCACCCGGTTTTACCGACGAGCGCATCCATCTCTTCATGGCGACCGGGCTGCGCGCCGGTGCGGCCGCTCGTGAGCCGGATGAGTCGATCACGCTGGTCGTGTACCCGTTGTCCGAGGCCCTGGACCTGGTGCTGCGCGGGGCGATCCACGACGCGAAGACCGCGCTGGCGCTCCTCTACTTCGCCCAGTTCCGGCCCGACCGCTAGCGCCTCGCGGCAACCCCGAGAGGACGACTCGGTGTCCCATATGGAGGACACCATGGGGATGGCCACGGCGAGTCGGTGGCGGCGACAGATTGGAAGTCGTTGTCTTGCAAGAACTTGCGCCCGTACAGGCTCCGTCGACACCTCGTGGCACGACCCGTGCACTACACGAGTCCGGGAAGGTGATCCTCGCCGATCGGCGTCGGACACCGGTTCAACGGACACGACAGGGAGGAGCGATGGGACAGCCAGCGTTGCGCCAGCAGAGCCAGACGAATGTCGGCACTCGGGCACTGTTGCAGGGTCAGGACGACAACGCGCTGGTCGGCACGTTCCTGGACGGCGACGAGCGGGCCTTCACGGTCCTGGTCGAACGGTACCAGACGCGCCTGCTGAACTTCATCTACCGGACGATCGGCGACCGTGAGCGCGCGGAGGACCTGGTGCAGGAGGTCTTCGTGCGGGTCTATCGCCACACGGCCCGGTTCGACCGCTCCAAGAAGTTCTCGACCTGGATCTATACCATCGCCTCGAACCTGGCGAAGAACGAGTTGCGGAATCGGTCGCGGAACCCGCTGGTCTTCTTCCAGACGCTGTCGGCGGGGTCGGCCGTGGGCGAGGACGAGCGGCCGATCGAGTTCGAGGACCATCGGTACCGCCCGGACGATCTGTTCCGGAAGCGGCATCTGCGCGCCGTCGTCGACGCGGGCGTCGCGCGCCTGCCCGAGCATCATCGGGAGGTGTTCGTCCTCCGCGAGCTTCAGGGCAAGTCCTACGAGGACATCGCCGAGATCACGCACTGCAACCTGGGTACGGTGAAGTCGCGCTTGAACCGGGCGCGCTCCGCCTTTGCCGCGATCGTCGGACCGGTGATCGACTGACCGGTCCGCTGTGAGGGAGACGGGGGTCTCCGTTGGGGGCGAGCGGGGTCGGAGCAGCAGCAAGGCTCCGGCCCCGCTCGTGCGTGTGCTGGCCCGCGGAACACCGCCAGCGGCCCTGGGTACCGGGGTCAGTGACCTCCTCTCTCCTCCCTCGCCTGCGGTGCCGCTGGTTCCGTGCCCGGCACGCGGAGTTCGTCGATGCCCGCCTGTGCGGCGTTACCGCGCACGCGTTGCAGGAGCATCGTGATCGCTGTCCGGGCTGTGCGGCGTTCGACACGAGGGTCCGCCGGGCGCTGATCGCCGTGTCGAGTGTGCGGAGCGTCGAGGTGTCTCCCGACTTCGCGCAGCGCTTGGCCGTGCGGCTGGCGGCTGAGTGCGCGACCCCGGCCGCCGCCGCCGCCGGGGTCGCGCGACCGCAGCCGCGGGGCCTGCGGCGGGCGGCCGCCGCGCTCGTGATCTTCGCCGGCTGGGGCGTGCTGCACGGCGCACCCGCGCCGGGGTCGGCGCCGGTGCCCGTGGCGACAGCGCTGGCACCGGCCGCCATGTTCCTCGCCGCGCCGCAGGCCGCAGCACCGCTGGACCTCGACGACCTCGTCCTCATGGATCCCGGCTGGTTCGACCGCGGGGACGATGGGCCGCCCGTCACGCCGACACGACTGTTGCGCGCCGACCACGGTGCGTCCGCGGCAACACAGGCCGTTCTCACGCTCGGCACTCGCGCCGCGCACTGAGTCGCCGACGCGGGCGGCTATATTGGGCGCATGAGCGACGCCGCCTTCCGCGCCCTGCGCACCGCCCTGGCAAAGAAGCAACCGCTGGACCGGGTCTATTACTTTCACGGCGACGACGACCATCGCAAGGAACAGATCGTCGCGCACCTCATCGACGCCGTGCTCGACCCCGCCGTGCGCGACTTCAACTTCGCCGTGCTCCACGCGTCCGCGCTCGATGCGCCGACGCTGGCCTCGCACCTCGCGGCCCTGCCGATGCTCGCCGCGCGCCGCGTCGTGGTGCTGCGTGACGTCTCGGAGCTCAAGAAGCCCGCGCGTGCTGCGCTGGACCGCTATCTCGCGCACGCGGCCGAGGACACGCTTCTGCTGCTCGTCGATGCGGCCGGGGAAAAGCCGGACACCGCGCTGAGCAAGCAGACCACCAGCGTGCTCGTGCCGGCGATGACGCAGGACGAGGTCATCGGGTGGCTCGGCAAGCAGGCCAAGCGGACCGGCACGACCATCACCCCGGAGGCCGCGGCGCTGCTCGCCGAGGCCGTCGGGGCGGACCTGGCACTGGCGAGCGGGGAGCTGGAGAAGTTGACCGCGTATACGCAGGGCGCTGCCATCACGAGCGAGGCCGTGGACGCGGTGGTCGGCGTGCGCCGGGGAGAGACGCTGAGCGACCTGCTCGACGCGGTCGGCGACCGGGACCTGCCGCGGGCGGTCCGGTTGATCGGGCCGGTGATGAGCCTCCCGAAGAATGACGGCGTGCCCGTCGTGCTCGCCCTGACCACGCAGATGCTCGCGCTCGCGTGGGCCAAGGCCAAGGGTGGTCGCGCGGATTTCTTCGGGTTCCTCAAGACGGGCAAGGGTGTGACGGGTCGAGCCTGGGGCGAGTGCGTGACCGCATGGACACGGATGCTGCCCAAATGGAGCGCGCCCGAACTGGCGCGCGCGATCCGGCTGCTGCATGCGACGGACCGTGCGCTCAAGGACACGCGCCTCTCGTCCGACGAGGCGCTGATCACCTCGTTGATCCTGGCAATGGCGACCCCGACGCGCACCCGGAGTGCCGCATGATGACGCGCCTGCGCTCGGCGCTCTGCGCGCTGCTGTTCGTCCCGGGGCTCGCCGCCGCGCAGGGCACCCTGCCACCGGACTCGCTGTTCACGCGGGCGCAGCGCCTCGTCAATGAGGGCGCGGGCGCCGAGGCGCGCGCGTTGCTGGATTCGCTCGTGCGTGCGACGCCGGACGGGACCGAGGCCCGCGCCCAGGCCCTGTTCTGGCGCGGGCAGCTCGCCGCCGACGTCGCGGCGGCGCAGCTCGACTTCTCGCGCATTGTCGTGGAATACCCGTTGTCCCCGCGCGCGGCGGACGCGCTGCTTGGCCTCGCGCAGTTCGAGGTTGCGCGCGGGGACGGCACCGCCGCCCAGCGGCATCTGGACCGCCTCGTGCTCGAACACGCGAGCAGCAGCGCGGCCACCGAAGGGTATTTCTGGCTGGGCCGCGTGCGCCTGGATGCCGGCGATGGTCGTGGGGGCTGCGCCGCCCTTGATTCCGCGCTGGCGCGCCTGCGCCCGCAGGACGTCGAGCGTCGGAACATGGCGGAGTTCGCGGCGCAGCCCTGTCGCTCGGGAGCCGCCTTCGCGGCCGCTCCCCCGCCTGCGGCGGCGGCGCCACCCACGCAGTCCGCCACGCGCGCGCCGACCGGTCCGCAGTGGTCCGTGCAGGCCGGTGCCTTCGGCACCAGGGCCGACGCCGACCGCCACGCCGCCCGCCTCAAGGCAAAGGGCCACGAAGCGCGCGTGTGGAATGCGTCGCCCAACCGGCTGCCGTGGCGTGTGCGGATCGGGCGGTTCGCGTCGCGTGCGGAGGCCACCGCCGTCGTCACGCGCCTGAAGCGCGACGGCATCGACGCCTTCGTGGTCGAGGCCGAAGGGCGGTGAGCACCGGGGCGACCACTCCCCTGATGCAGCAGTACGGCGAGATCAAGGCTCGTCACCCCGACTCCATCCTGTTCTTCCGGATGGGGGACTTCTACGAGATGTTCTACGACGACGCCGAGACGGCGTCGCGCGTGCTCGGGCTGACGCTCACGTCGCGCAACAACGGGGGCGCGGCGGCCGTGCCTCTGGCGGGCATCCCCGTGCGGGCCGTCACCGAGTATCTGCGCCGCCTCGTCGAGCAGGGCTTCCGCGTGTCGATCTGCGAGCAGATCGAGGATCCCAAGGTGGCCAAGGGGGTCGTGAAGCGTGCGGTCACCGAGACCATCAGTCCCGGGGCGGTCTTCAGCGACGACCTGCTCGACCGGTCGCGGGACAACTTCGTGGCCGCGCTCACGCTCCACGACGGACGCGTGGGCATCGCGGCCGCCGACGTCTCCACCGGCGCGTTCCGGCTCGCGGTCACCGAGCTCGCGGACCTCGACGCGGTGCTCGCGCGGATCGCGCCGCGCGAGGTGCTGCTTCACGAGCTGCTCTCCGACGCCGTGCAGCAACAGGTGCGGATGCGCGTGCCGCTCTGCCACGCGCGGACCGCCTGGGAGTTCGACCCGGCGCTCGGCCACGACGCGCTCGTGCTGCACTTCCAGTTGAACGGGCTGGCCGGGCTGGGGCTCGATGCGTCGGCAGCCCCCGCGATCGGTGCCGCCGGTGCGCTGCTGCGGTATCTCAAGGAGCTGCAACCGGCGGGGCTCCCCCAACTGGCCCGTCCCGTCCTCGAGTCGCTCACCGCCGTGGTGCCGCTCGACGAGATGACGCGCCGCAACCTCGAACTCGTCGAGAACCTGCGCGGCGGGAGCGAGGGGACGTTGCTGCGCGTGCTGGATCGCACGCACACCGCGATGGGCGCGCGGCGCCTGCGCCAGTGGCTCCTTGCGCCGCGCACCGACGCGCCCACGATCGATGCGCGCCTCGACGCCGTGGCGGTGCTGGTCGCGGACGGCCTCGCCCGCGGGGCGCTGCGCACCGCACTCGATGGCGTGCGCGACGTCGAACGACTTGCCAGCAAGGCGGCGGCGGGCCGTGCGTCCCCGCGCGACCTGCGCGCGCTTGGCGACTCCCTGATGCGCCTGCCCGCCGTGGCCGCCGCGCTCGCGCCCACGGGCCTCCCCGGTGCGCTGCACGCGCTGCTCAGTCCCTGGGACGCCGCCGAGGATCTCGCGCACGCGATCACCCATACGCTGGTCGATCGCCCGCCCCTCGCGATCGGTGACGGCGAGACCATCGCGGCGGGCGTCGATGCCGAGCTCGACGCGCTGCGGCGCCTGCGCGATGGGGGCAAGGACGCCATCGCCGCGTTGCAGATGGAGGAGCGCGCCCGCACCGGCATTGCCACGCTCAAGGTCGGCTACAACCGGGTCTTCGGCTACTATCTCGAGGTCACGCGCGCCAACGCCCATCTCGTCCCGCCGGACTACCAGCGGCGGCAGACGCTGACCGGAGCCGAGCGCTACGTCACCCCCGGCTTGCAGGAGTTCGAGGAGCGCGTCCTCACCGCCACCGAGCGCTGTGCGACGCTCGAGCGCGAGCGCTTCGAGGCACTCCGCGCCCAGGTCGGTGCCGCGATCGCACGCCTGCAGCAGATCGCCGACCGCGTGGCGACGCTCGACGTGCTCGCCACGCTCGCGGAGGTCGCGGCCCTCGAAGGCTACGTGCGACCGACGATCACCACCGGGTCGGCGCTCACGATCGTGGGGGGGCGCCACCCCGTCGTCGAGCAGACCATGCCGCGCGAGCAGTTCATTCCCAACGACGTGCAGCTCGACGACAGCCAGCGGGTCATCATCCTCACCGGCCCGAACATGGCCGGCAAGAGCACGATCCTGCGGCAGATCGGTCTCATCGTCCTGCTGGCGCAGGTGGGCGCCTTCGTCCCGGCCACGGCGGCGACGATCGGGATCTGCGATCGCGTGTTCACCCGTGTCGGGGCGAGCGATGATCTGGGGCGCGGGCAGTCGACGTTCATGGTCGAGATGGCCGAGACCAGCGCGATCCTGCACACCGCGACCGCGCGCTCGCTGGTGCTGCTCGACGAGATCGGTCGCGGGACGGCGACCTGGGACGGGCTGTCGATCGCGTGGGCGGTCACCGAGCACCTCCACGAGCGCGTCGGGTGCAAGACCATCTTCGCCACGCACTACCACGAGCTGACGCAACTGGCGGACGACCTCCCGGCGGTGCGCAACTTCAACGTCGCGGTGCGCGAGGTCGGCGAGCGCATCGTCTTCCTGCATCGCGTGCAGCCCGGAGGCGCCGACCGCTCCTATGGGATCGAGGTGGGGCGCCTGGCCGGCCTGCCACCCGCGGTCATCGCGCGGGCGCGCGCCCTGCTCCGGACCCTCGAACGCGACACCGGGGTGCGCGGCGCGCGCGGCCCGGCCGCGACCTCGGATCAACTCGGGCTCTTCGCGGCGGGACTTCCGCACCCCGTGGTCGCGCGTCTCGCCGCCGTGGAGATCAACGCGCTCACGCCGCTCCAGGCGCTCCAGTTGATCGCCGAGCTCGCCGAAGACGCTCGGCAGTCTGCGCCGGTATGACGCCGCCTCTTCCTCCGCCATTCGACGCCGGCTGCCGCCGTTCCTGCGGCCGTCGCGGTATCGTTCTGTCGGTGGCTCCGACCGTTCGCGGTGCCACCACTCTCCGGCGCCGCGCAGGCGCCGCGGCTCGTCCGACTTCCTGACCGCACGTGAATCACGCAACGCCGTACCACTCGGTCCTCGACACCATCGGGTCGACCCCGCTCATTCGCCTCACCCGCGTCACGCAGGGGGTGCGCACCCCCGTGTACGCCAAGGCCGAGATCTTCAATCCGGGCGGCTCGGTGAAGGATCGGATCGGGCTGCCGATCATCGAGGCCGCCGAGCGCGAGGGACGCCTCAAGCCCGGCGGCACGATCGTCGAGGGCACCAGCGGGAACACCGGGGTGGGACTTGCCATTGCGGCGGCCCTGAAGGGCTACAAGTGCATCTTCACGATGCCGGACAAGATGTCGCAGGAGAAGGTGCGGCTGCTCAAGGCCTTCGGCGCCGAGGTGATCATCACGCCGACCGCGGTGGCGTACGACCATCCCGACAACTACGTCGTGATGGCCAAGCGCATCGCCAGCGAGACGCCGAACGCCATCCTCGCGAACCAGTTCTACAATCCATCCAACCCGCAGGCGCACTACGACACGACGGGTCCGGAACTCTGGACGCAGAGTGCGGGGCGCCTCTCGCACTTCGTCGCCGCGGCGGGCACGGGCGGGACCATCACCGGGGTCGGACGGTTCCTCAAGGAGCAGAACCCCGCGATCCGCGTCGTCGCGGGCGACCCCGTGGGGTCGATCCTCGCCGAACATTGGCGCACCCACGGGGCGCAGGTGCCCGAAGGGACCCCCTACAAGGTCGAGGGTGTGGGACAGGACAAGGTCCCGGGAACCCTCGACCTGAGCGTCATCGACGCCTTCCACACCGTGACCGACCGGGAGGCGTTCGCCATGGCGCGGCGCTTGACGCGCGAGGAAGGGCTCTTCGTGGGCGGCTCGTCCGGACTCATCGCGCATGTCGCGCTGCTGACCGCACGCGAGCTCGATGACCCGGAGGCCTTCGTCGTCACCGTGCTCTGCGACACCGGCGAGCGCTACCTGTCCAAGCTGTACAACGATGAGTGGATGCGCGAGAACCAGATGCTCGATCCGGAGCGGGTGACGATCGGGCAACTGCTCGCTCTCAAGGGGGGCGCCGTCCCCGCGCTCGTGAGCACGACGCCCGGGGCCTCCGTGCGGCAGGCCCTGCGGTTGATGGCCCTGCACGACATCTCGCAACTGCCGGTGCTCGACGGGGCGGATTGCGTCGGCTCCGTGCACGAGCAGTCGCTGGCGTCGCGCGCCCTGCAGAACACGGCCCTGCTCGACGCCACCCTGAGCGACGTGATGGACCCGCCGTTCCCCGTCGTGGACCACGATGCGCCCGTGGAGCGCGTGACCAAGCTTCTGGGCAAGACCACCCCGGCGATCCTCGTACAGCAGGGCACGCTGGTGCAGGGCGTGCTGACCCGCAGCGACGTGCTCCACTTCCTGATGAGCCGCTGAGCATGCGCATTGTCGTGCTTCTCGGAGGCACCTCGGCCGAGCGCGATGTCTCGCTGGCCTCCGGCCTGCGCGTGATCGATGGGCTGCGCGCACGGGCGCACGAAGTCATTGCCGTCGATCCGGCCGTCGGCGTCATCGCGGAGGCCGCACTGCGCGCGTCCTTCGCGACGGGCGTCGCGCGCACCCCCCCGACGGCCGCCGCGCTCCAACGCCTGCGCCGCACCGCGCTCGGGCCCGCGCTGGCCGCGCTCCCGCAGCTCCAGGCCGCCGACGTCGTGTTCAACGCGCTGCACGGTGGCGACGGAGAGGATGGGACCGTGCAGGCGATCCTTGGCGCGGCAGGCATCCCCTATACCGGCAGCGGGCCGCTGGGGGCCGCCTTGGCCATGGACAAGGACCTGTCGAAGATCCTGTTCCGTGCGGCCGGCGTGCCGACGCCGGACTGGCTGATGGCTCCCGCCGACGCCGACGTCGCCGTCGCGACGCTCGGTCTGCCGTTGATCGTCAAGCCGTCGAAGCAGGGGTCCACCGTCGGCCTGACGTTGCTGCAGCGCGCGGAGGAGCTGGCCGCCGCGACCGCCCTCGCCTTCGCCCACGACGACGAGGTCCTGCTGGAACGCTACATCCCCGGCCGGGAGCTGACGGTGGGCATCCTCGGGGAGGAGCCCCTCCCGGTCGGCGAGATCCACCCCGTCGGCAATCTCTACGACTACGAGGCCAAGTACACCGCAGGGATGGCGCGCGAGACGTTTCCAGCCGACCTTTCACCTCAGCAGACCACCACCATCCAGGACCATGCGCGCCGCGCGTTCGCGGCGCTGAAGCTGCGAGGCTATGCTCGCATTGACTTCCGCATGGCCCCGGACGGAAGCTTCTGGTGTCTCGAAGCGAACACGAACCCCGGCATGACCGAGCTGAGCCTGATCCCCCAGGCGGCCGCGGCCGCCGGGATCCCCTTCCCAGTGCTGTGTGAGCGCATTGCTCAGCTCGCGCTGAAGGACACGCAGGCCCGATGATGACGACCCCCGCGTTCACTGCTGCAGCCCTCGCCGGCGTTCCCGCCGGCGTGCAATCCCAAGGCGTCTGGATGGGACGCCGGCAGCTCTTCGTCCGCTTCGCGGGCGAGGCCGAGACGGCGACGATGTTCACCGGTGAAGCCCTCGCCAAGGACCTCGTTCGCCAGGCGCAGCGGGCACCGGTGCACTCGGTGTCCATCACCGGGCGGGACCCGCTGGGGAACGCGCCGTTCATCACCGCCGCGCTGCAGAAGGCCGCGTTGACGATCCCCGTGATGCTCGACACCGACGGCCAGCGCCCGGATGCCGTCGGTGACCTGCTCCCGCATCTCGCGTTGGTCCAGGTCACCCTCGAGTGCGGCAGCAGCGAGCCGATGTTCGACTACGCGCTGCGCACACTGCGGGTCGCGGCCGACGGTGGCGTCCCCGTGGCCTTCGTCGCCGAGGCGCACGCCGACACCACGGACGCGCAGATCCTCCGCGCGATCGAGGAGATCGGACGCGCGGTCGCGGAGACCGACGTCGTGATCCTGCCCCCCCCGCTGCTGGAGCCGACGCTGGATCGCCGTTGGGGGGCCCTGCTCGAGCAGGCCCTGCGCCTGCATCCGCGGGTGACGATCGGCGGGCGCATTCCCTCGCCGACCGGGATGCGCTGACCGGCACGCCGCCGCGCCGCTCCCCCGCCGACCGCCGTCGCCATGCCCCAGGCCGCCCCGCCCGCTGATCGATTCCGCACCCCGCCGGTGGTGTGGTGGATCATTGCGGCCAACGTGGCGGTGGCCTTCCTGCAGCTCACCGTCGTGCCGCCCGCAGCCATGCTCCGGGTGCTTGGCTTTCACGTCGGCGACCTGCAGGGCGCGTGGTGGTCCGTGGGGACCTACATGTTCGTGCACGCCGGCTTCTGGCACCTGGCGCTGAACATGTGGATGCTGTGGCTGTTCGGGTCCCGTGTGGCCATGACGCAGCGCCCCGGGCAGTTCCTCGGGTTCTACATGCTCTGCGGGCTGGGCGGGTGGTTCTTCCACGTCCTGTTCACGCCGCAGGGGCTGCTGGTCGGCGCGTCGGCCGCCGTGATGGGCGTGCTGTTCGCCTTCGCCGCCCGGTGGCCGGATGAAGAGGTCCGGCTGTTTGGTGTCGTCCCGGTGACGGTTCGCTGGCTGGTCGCGATCCTCGTGTTGGTGAACCTGCTGGGCGGAATGTCGTCGACGAGTGGCGCTGGAGTGGCGTATCTTGCGCACCTTGGTGGCCTTGCGACCGCGTGGGCCGCGCTGCGCCTGTCCGGGGCCGTGGCGCTCGACGGGGCGGTTCCGCGCGTCGCCCCGGTCGTCGAGTCGCCCGAGGACTTCACCACGCGCGCCGTCCCGCACCGCTTTCCACGGGCCCGTCCTGAGCGCGAAAAGCGCGGGGAGGTCGACGACATCGTGGCGCAGAGCCAGGCGGCCTTGGCCGAGGTGATGACCCAGCGGGACCCCGTCCCGCCGCCCGCCGCCCGGCCCGCGCCCACCGCCGACGTCAACCGGGTCCTCGACAAGATATCGGCCCAGGGGCTCGCCGCCCTCTCCGACGCCGAGCGGAAGATCCTCGAGGACGCCGCGCGTCGCCTCCGCGACGGCTGACTGCCTGCGCGCTGCGGGACCAGGTATTTTCCGGCATCATGCCACAGCCATCGCTGCTCGAGACCTTCGCCAACCCGTACCCGGGGCGCGACTACGTCATCCACATGACGTGCCCTGAATTCACGTCGCTGTGCCCCCTGGGCGGCATCGAGAGCGACGCCGCCGAGCTGGTGCTGCTCCAGGGCGGCGCGCCGGACTTCGCGACGATGCTCATCGAGTACGTGCCGGCCGAGCTCTGCGTGGAGCTGAAGTCGCTCAAGCTCTATCTGTGGAGCTTCCGCAACGACGGGATCTTCTATGAGCGCGCCGTGAACCGCATTCTCGACGACCTCGTCGAGGCGGTGCGGCCGGCGCGGATGACGGTCACCGGCGACTTCAACATCCGCGGCGGGATCAAGTCGGTGATCACCGCGTCGTTCAGCGCGTCGGCTACGCGATGATCGGCACGTCCATCGGCGTCCAGCCGATGGACCCGCGGCGTCCCGCCTGCCAGCGCGCGTACGTCCCCACGACGCGCACGGCGGCCGTGTGGGAGCGCAGGTCGTCCAACGCGTGTTCCACGTGCGGATTGCCGACCTCGTGATCGAACTCCACGAAGAACCGGTACGACCACGGGTCGCCGGTGGGCCGCGACTCCAGGCGGCGCAGGTTCACGCCGTGCGTGGCGAACGGCTGCAGCGCGTGCAGCAGCGCCCCCGGGGTGTCCAGCGTCGTGAAGACGAGCATCGTGCGCACCGGACTCGCCAGACCCGGCAGCGTGGCGGTGGCGCTCATGGCGAGGTACCGGGTCTGATTGTCGTGGCGATCATCGATGTCCGCCACGATCACGCTGAGGGGGTACCGCGCGGCGGCCGAGCGTGGCGCCACGGCCGCGAAGGCCGCGTCACCCAGCTGCGCCACGTCGCGCGCGGCGGCCGCCGTGTCGAACACCGGGTGCGTCTCGATCCGCCGGTGCTCGCGGAAGAAGCGCCCGCACTGCGGGATCGCCTCGGGGTGCACCAGCACCGAGCGGATCGTCTGCAGCGACGCGCCCGGCGGGGCCAGCAGGCAATGGTGCACGGCCACGACCGTCTCGCCCACGGCGTACAGCTGCGCCGCGTCGTCGATGACGTCGTGCACGTCGCCGACGCCCCCGGTCAAGGTGTTCTCGATCGGCAGCAGGACGCGATCCGCCCGGTTCGCCACGACCGCCGCCGCCGCGTCACGATACGTCGTACACGGGATCGGCTCGCTCATCGGGCCGAACAACTGCTGGACGGCATCCTCGGCGTTGGCGCCCAGCTCGCCTTGGAAGGCAACGCGCACGCGCTCGGCTGTCATACCCCCTAACCTATAGCGGATCGGAGTCTGTGACCAGCAGTCGCACCGCGCCGCACGCGCCACCGAAGGCGCAGGTGGTGCTCGCGTTCCTCACGCTCTATCTCGTGTGGGGTTCGACCTACCTCGCGATCAAATGGGTCGTCGTGGACATTCCGCCGTTTCTCGCCGCGACGCTGCGTCACGGGGTCGCGGGCGTGTTGCTGCTGCTCTGGGCCGCCCGCCGCGGCGTGCGCTGGCCCACGCTGGCGGAGTGCCGGGTGGCGCTCATCGTCGGCACCCTCCTGCTCGCCGTGGGGAACGGACTCGTGAACTGGGCCAGCGCGCGGGTCCCCAGCGGCCTCACGTCGCTCATCGTGGCGTCGCTGCCGATCTGGATGGTCGCGCTCGAGTGGTGGCGCGAGGGCGTCGTCCCGCGCCACCGCACACTCGGCGGGGTCGTGATCGGCTCGCTGGGCATCGCGGCGCTCGTGTGGACGGCGGGGGGGATCGGCGCGGCGCGCGGCACCGCGCTGAGCACGCTCCTCGGGACCGGCGCGCTGCTGCTCGCGTCCTTCTCGTGGGCCGTCGGCTCCTTCGTCTCACGTCGCGCCGCCCGGCATCCCGACGGTGTCTTCGCCACGAGTCTCGAGATGCTCGCGGCGAGCGGGGTGCTGCTCCTCGTGAGTCTGCTCGCCGGCGACCTGTCCGCCGTCGACCCCGGCAGCGTCAGCCAGCGCGCCTGGCTCGCGCTGGCATACCTGATCGTCGCCGGCTCCGTGATGGGGTTCAGCGCCTACACCTTCCTGCTCCGCGTCACGAGCCCGTCGAAGGTCAGCACCTACGCCTACGTGAATCCGCTCGTGGCGGTGTTCCTCGGGACCACGCTGGGCGGCGAGCCCCTGACGCCGGGCCTGCTCTTCGCGGCGGGCCTCGTGCTGGCCGCCGTGGTGCTGATCACCCTGCCGACGGGGCGCGTCACGCGGCGCACGGTCGGCGTGCAGCGCCCCCAGTAGCGTCGGCAAAACCGCCCGGTTTATATTGCTGGACTAGGCTAGGTAGCTCAGTTGGTAGAGCACACGACTGAAAATCGTGGTGTCGGCGGTTCGATCCCGCCCCTAGCCACTTTGCGCACACTCCCCGGCGGGGCCGTCCTCCTCAATACCGAGCGACGGCCCCGTCCGGCGTTGCGGCCCTGCCGCGATCCGAGCCACGGCCGCGTGCGAACACCGCAGCTCCGGCCGTCATCCCGCCCCGGCGTGCCACGGCCCGGCATTGTCAGATGCGTTCCGGACGCACAGCTTTGACCAGTGCCCACCATCCACTTGGAGCCTCTGATGTCGAAGCAATTCTCCCGTCGCGAGTTCGTGGCGGCGACTGGTGCCCTCACCGCCGGTGCGATGATCGTGCCGCGCCACGTCCTTGGCATGGGATTCCAAGCGCCGAGCGACACCCTGAACATCGCCTGTGTCGGCGTCGGCGGCATGGGCTTCAACAACATGCAGCAGCTCCTCGGCGAGAACATCGTCGCGGTCTGCGACGTGGACTTCCCGCTGGTCGAGCGCACCCTCGCCGGCCGGCTCCGGTCCACCAATGAGGGGACGCGCAGCGGTGGTGAGCGCTGGAAGCTCGCGTACGACAAGGCGGCCAAGTACACCGACTTCCGTCGGATGCTCGAGGAGCGCAAGGAGATCGACGCGGTCGTCATCGCCACGCCGGACCACACGCACGCGGCCATCGCCATTGCCGCGATGCAGCTGGGCAAGCACGTCTACGTGCAGAAGCCGATGGCGTGGTCGGTCTACGAGTCCCGCCTGATGGCCAAGGTCGCCGCCGACCAGAAGGTGGTGACGCAGATGGGGAACCAGGGGCATTCGATGGAGGGCACGCGGCGCGTCCGCGAGATCGTCCAGGCGGGCGTCCTCGGCGCCATCAGCGAGGTGCACATCTGGACGGACCGTCCGGTGCGCTACTGGGCCCAGGGCATTCCGCGTCCGGCGCCACTCCCCGCGCCGAACCCGGCCGCGCCGCCCGCCGCGGCGCCACCGCAGTGGAACATGCGCACCGTCGAGCGCGCGGTGCTCAAGGAGATGGCCTCGCAGCAGCAGACCCCGCCCAGCGGCTTCGACTGGGACCTCTTCCTCGGCCCGGCTCCCGAGACGGCGTATCATCCCGCCTACCATCCCTTCGCGTGGCGCGGGTGGGTCGAGTTCGGAGGTGGCGCGCTGGGGGACATGGGAGCGCACCTCGTGGATCAGCCGTTCTGGGCCCTGGACCTCGACGTTCCGACCACGGTCTCCGCGAACTCCTCTCCCTGGGGGGGAACGCCAGAGAATCCGGCCACCTTCCCGCTCGCGGTCTCGGTGCAATACGAGTTTGCCGCGAACGCCAATCGCGGTCCGGTGAAGGCATTCTGGTACGATGGTGGCTTGATGCCGCCGCGGCCCAAGTTCCTCCCGGACGACATCACACTGCCGCGTGGTGACGGCGGCGGCGGCGTGTTCATCGGCGAGAAGGGCATCCTCACCTACGAGACTTACGGGAACCGCCCCAAGGTGTATCCCGAGGCGACGGCCGCCGCCGCCGAGGCGCTGCCGGTCACGATCGAGCGCATCAGCACCGGGCATGAGATGAACTGGGCCAATGCCTGCAAGGGGCAGGGCGAGGCCAGCGCGCCGTTCAGCTACTCGGCGCGGCTGAATGAGACGATGCTGCTCGGGATGGCCGCCCTGCGCGCCGGGCAAGGCCTGCTGCTCAAGTACGACGGCGCCGCGATGCGATTCACCAACAACGACAGCGCGAACCAATACCTCACACGCGAGTATCGCACAGGATGGGCCCTCTGATGAATCGCTTGCCGATCGCGGCCCTCGGACTGGCATTTGCCGCCACGGCCGCCGCTGCACAGGACCACGCGAAGCACGCGGGACACACGATGCACAACACCCTCACGGACGCCGAGCGCGCCGCCGGGTGGCAGTTGCTCTTCGACGGGAAGACGACGACGGGCTGGCGCGCCTACGGCACCGACACGATGTCCACCGCCTGGACGGTCGAGGACGGCGTGCTGGTGCTCTCGCGCACGCGTGACGCCGCGGACATCATCACGGCGCAGCAGTACGGGGACTTCGAACTCTCGCTCGAGTGGCGCCTGAGCCCCGAGGGCCGGGCCGGCAACAGCGGCATCTTCTACCGTGCGCCCGAGATGAAGGACACGGCGATCTACTGGGGCGCGCCGGAGATGCAGATCCTCGACGACGCCCGCCACGCGGACGGGCGCAGCGAGAAGACCTCCACGGGATCCAACTATGCGCTCCACGGCGTGCCGCACGGCGCGGCGCGCGCGGTGGGCGAATGGAACGAGGTGCGCATCGTCGCCAGGGGGGCGCACGTCGAGCACTGGCTCAACGGCAAGAAGGTCGTGGAGTACGAACTCTGGAGCCCCGAGTGGGAGGCGCTCGTCGCGGCGTCGAAGTTCGCGCCCCACACGCGCTACGGCCGGTCCAAGGCCGGCCATATCGGCCTGCAACAGCACGGGTCGTACATCGGCTTCCGCAACATCAAGCTCCGCGAGCTGCGCTGAGCGCGGCATCCCGGCGTCCTCGGCGCAGCGTCCGTTCGCGGGCGCTGCGCCGAGTCGTTCACGCCATTAGCATTCCCTCCTGACCGGGGTGCCCCGCGCAATTCCGCGCGTGGGCTGAGATCACACCCGTCGAACCTGATCCGGTTCATACCGGCGGAGGGAGTCACCATGAGTGGGATCACGCAGCGCCACCAGGCGCTCGCGGGCGTCATCACGCCTGCAATGGAGTTCGTCGCGCACCGGGAGGAGCTCGCCCCCGAGCTGGTCCGTGCCGAGGTCGCCGCCGGACGCCTGGTCATTCCGGCCAACATCCATCACGCGGCCGGCCGCTTGGAGCCGATGGGCATCGGGGCCGTGGCCAGGGTCAAGATCAACGCCAACATCGGCACCAGCGCGGTCACCAGCTCACTCGAAGAGGAGGTCGGCAAGCTCCACCTCGCCGTGCGCTACGGGGCCGACACGGTGATGGACCTCTCCACCGGCGCCGACCTCGACGCGGTGCGCGCCGCGATCATCGCCGCGTCCGCGGTGCCCGTGGGCACCGTGCCCATCTACCAGGTGGTGACGGACCGCGTCGAGGACATCGCCGACGCCACTGCGCAGCACTTCCTCGACGTGATCGAGCACCAGGCCAGGCAGGGTGTGGACTACATGACCATCCACGCCGGCATCCTGATCGAGCATCTGCCGCTGGTGTACGGGCGCGTGACCGGCATCGTCAGCCGCGGGGGCTCCCTGCATGCGGTGTGGATGATGAAGCATCGCCAGCAGAACCCGCTGTACACGCACTACGACGAGATCTGCGAGATTCTCGCCGCGTACGACGTCACGATCTCCCTGGGCGACTCGCTGCGCCCGGGCTCGCTGCACGACGCCAGCGACAAGGCGCAGTTCGCGGAGCTCGAGACCCTGGGCGAGCTGACCACGCGGGCCTGGGGCCATGGCGTGCAGGTGATGGTCGAAGGGCCTGGCCATATCCCGATGGATCAGATCGAGCTGCAGGTGCGCAAGCAGAAGGCCATCTGCCACGGCGCGCCCTTCTACACCCTGGGGCCGCTCGTCGTCGATATCGCGCCAGGCTACGACCACATCAGCTCGGCGATCGGCGCGGCGATGATCGGCTGGTACGGCGCCGACATGCTCTGCTACGTCACCCCCAAGGAGCACCTCGGCCTCCCCAAGAAGGACGACGTGAAGCAGGGCGACGTCGGCCGCGTGCGCGGCGATCTTGTAGGCGATGATGCCCTGCTTCACGTC
>CAYSFN010000016.1:0-11189 GCA_964430045.1 uncultured Gemmatimonadaceae bacterium | reverse complement strand
GGAGGACGTGCGGCAGGGCGTGATCGCCTACAAGATCGCGGCGCACGCCGCCGACGTGGCGCGTGGACGCAAGGGCGCACGCGACCGCGACGACGCCCTGAGCCGCGCGCGCTATGCGTTCGACTGGAACGAGCAGTTCCGCCTGGCGCTCGACCCCGAGCGTGCCCGCGAGTATCACGACGAGGCCTTGCCGGCCGAGTACTTCAAGAGTGCGGAGTTCTGCGCCATGTGCGGCCCCAAGTTCTGCTCGATGCACCACTCGCGGACCCTCGACGAGCAGATCGCGCAGATGGCGCGCGATTACGTTCCACTCTCGCCCCCTTGAACGTTCCCGTCACCTGACGCTGTGTCCCGCGCTGACCCGTACGCCGCACTCCGCTTCCCCAATTTCCGACGGTACATCAGCGGGCTGCTCGCGCTCACGATCAGCATCCACATCCAGGGGACGATCGTCGGATGGCAGATCTATGACCTGACCGGGGATCCGCTGGCCCTCGGGCTGATCGGCCTCGCCGAGGCCCTGCCGTTCATGGTCAGCGCCCTCGGGTCGGGCCACGTCGCGGATCGCTATGACCGTCGCCGCGTGGTCCTGTGGGCGATGGGCGTCCTCGTGCTCTGCTCGCTCGCCCTGTTCAGCATCGCCCTGCTCACCACGGCGCCGACGCCGTGGCGGATCGCGGGCATCTACGGCGTGATCGTCGTGAGCGGCATTGCCCGGGCCTTCCTGCACCCCGCGCGGCAGGCCCTCGGTGCGGAGCTGATCCCGCGCGCCGTCTTTCCCAACGCCATTGCGTGGCGGACGACGACCTGGCAGGCATCCGCCGTGCTCGGCCCCGCCCTGGGTGGCGTGCTGTACGCAGTGGGTGGTGCCGCGCTCGCCTATGGGCTGGACACCGTCCTGATGCTCGTCGGGATGGCGTGGCTGTTCCGCGTACAGCACACCTCGCCCAGGCGTGCGCCGGTCGACGGCATGATGCTCGAGAGTCTCCTGAGCGGGATCCGGTTCGTTCGGGGCGAGAAGCGACTCCTCGGGGCGATGACCCTCGATCTCTTCGCGGTGCTCTTCGGTGGCGCGACGGCCCTGCTGCCGATCTTCGCGAAGGACATCCTCGCCGTCGGTCCGACGGGCCTTGGTCTGCTGCGCGCCATGCCGGCGGTCGGCGCCGTGCTGATGAGCATCGCGCTGGTCCGCACGCCCATCACGCGTCACGTCGGCCGGGCCATGCTGGCCGCGATCACCTGCTACGGCCTCAGCATGGTCGGGTTCGCCCTCAGCGAGACCCTGTGGATCAGTTGCGTCATGCTCGCCGGCGCGGGCTGCTGCGACATGATCGGCGTGGTCGTGCGCAGTACGCTGCTGACCGTGGTCACGCCGGAGCACATGCTGGGACGCGTCAGCGCCGTGAACTCGATCTTCGTGGGGTCGAGCAACGAGATCGGTGCCTTCGAAAGCGGCTTGACGGCCAGGCTGCTCGGCACGGTCAACAGCGTGCTGTTCGGTGGCTTGGCGACGCTGGGTGTCGTCGCCTGGGTGGGCCGCGCGTTCCCGGCCCTGCGGCACATGGACCGGTGGCCGGACCACTGACCACGGACCGTCGCTGCGCCCGGATGAGCCGCCACGGCGTTATCCTGCCTCAGTCCCCCCCCCTGTCCACGCGCGCCATGCCCTACACGCCCATCCTCGCCACGCTTGGCTACATCCTGTCGCCCGACGCGCAACGGGTGTTGATGGTGCACCGCACTGCACGCGCCGACGACCAGCAACTGGGCAAGTACAACGGCCTGGGAGGCAAGCTGGAGCCCGGCGAGGACATCGCGAGCGGAATGCGCCGCGAGATCCACGAGGAGGCGGGGCTGCAGGTCACGTCGATGCACCTGCGCGGCACGATCAACTGGCCGGGTTTCGGCGCCGCGGGCGAGGATTGGTTCGGATTCATCTTCCGCATCGACGCCTTCGCCGGCTCGCCGCCGCCGCGCAATGCGGAGGGCACCCTGGAGTGGGTCGACCGCGAGCACCTGCTTGCGCTCCCGCTCTGGGAGGGGGATCGACACTTCATCCCCCTGGTGTTCGACGCGGACCCTCGCCCCTTCCACGGCGTGATGCCGTACGCCGAGGGTCGCGTCGTCTCGTGGAGCGTCAGCCGGTAGGCTGCGCCGCGCCTGGCGTGCGCGCCCGCGCGACGGCGGTCACGCCGGTGTCGTCCTCTGCGGGGTGTTGCGAGTGCCGTCGTTGCGGGCGGTCCGACCTCAGCCGAGCAGGGCGGCCGCGCGATCAGCCACGTGCTCGGGCGTGAAACCGAACTCGGCGAACAGACGCGGCGCCGGTGCCGACGCACCGAAGTGGTCGAGGCCGATGACCGCGCCCGACTCGCCGACCCAGCGGTACCAGCTCTGGGGGTGCGCGGCTTCGACCGCCACGCGAGGAATGCCGGCCGGGAGGACGCTGGCCCGGTACGCCGCATCCTGCTGTGCGAACAGCTCCATCGAGGGGACGGACACCACGCGCGCCGCGATCCCGCGGGCGGCCAGGGTCGTCTGCGCCCCCAGGGCCACGGCCACCTCCGAGCCGGTGGCCAGGAGCACGACCTGCGGCGCGTCGACGTCGGCCAGCACGTAGGCACCGCGCTGTGCGCCGCTGGCGGCTGCGTAGCGCGTGCGGTCGATCAGCGGAAGCTTCTGGCGCGTGAGGATCAGGGCCACCGGACCACTGCGGTGCGCGACGGCGGTGCGCCACGCCTCCGCGACTTCCTGTGCGTCGCCGGGGCGGATCACGAGCAGGTTGGGAATGCAGCGCAGGGCGCTGAGATGCTCGATGGGCTGGTGGGTCGGCCCATCCTCGCCGAGGCCGATCGAGTCGTGCGTGAACACATGGATCACGTGCTGCCCCATGAGCGCGGCGAGCCGAAGGGCGGGGCGCATGTAGTCCGCGAAGACGAGGAACGTGCCGGCGAACGGAATGAGGCCGCCGTGCAGCGCCATGCCGTTCATCGCGGCACCCATCGCGTGCTCGCGGATTCCGTAGTGCACGTTGCGGCCGCGGAAGTCGCTCGCCTGCAGGGCGCCGCTGCCCTTGATGGTCGTGTTGTTGGAGCCCGCGAGGTCGGCCGACCCGCCGATGAGTTCCGGCACGACCGCGGCGAGCGCGTTCACCACCACGCCCGACGCCGCGCGGCTGGCGATGCTGCCGTTCTCTGCGGTGAAGACCGGGAGCGCCTGCTCCCAGCCCGCCGGCAGCGTGCCCTGCATGCGCCGCCCGAACTCCTTGGCCTGTTCCGGGTGCGCCTTGGCATACGCGATCAGCGCCTTGCGCCACGCGTCGCTCACGGCGGCGCCGCGCACGGTGCATTTGCGCCACTCGTCCCGCGCGGCGTCCGGCACGTGGAACGGGTCCGACGAGGGCCAGCCCAAGGCCGCCTTCGTGAGGCGGACTTCGTCGGCGCCAAGGGGCTCCCCATGCGCCTTCGACGAGTCCGCGCGGTTGGGCGAGCCGAAGCCGATGATGGTCTTGAGGATGATGAGGGTCGGGCGTGCGGTCTCTGCGCGCGCCGCCGTGGCGGCGGCGTCAATGGCCGCGAGGTCGTTGCCGTCCTGCACCGTGAGCACGTGCCAGCCGTACGCGGCGAAGCGCTGCGCGACGTCGTCCGAGCACGAAATGTCCGTGCGTCCGTCGATGGTGATGGAGTTGTCGTCGAAGAAGACGTTGAGCTTGCCCAGGCCAAGGTGCCCGGCGAGCGACGCGGCTTCGTGCGAGACCCCCTCCATCAGGTCACCGTCGGAGGCGATGACCCAGGTGGCATGGTCGACGATGCGGTGGTCGGTGGTATTGAAGGTTTCGGCGAGGTGCCGTTCAGCCATCGCGAAGCCGACCGCGGTGGCAAACCCTTGACCAAGCGGACCGGTGGTCATTTCCACGCCGGCCGTGTGACCGAACTCCGGGTGTCCGGGTGTCCTGGACCCCCACTGCCGGAACTGCGTGATCTCGTCCAGGGGCAGGTCGTAGCCGGCCAGGTGCAGCACCGAGTAGAGGAGCATCGACGCGTGTCCGCACGAGAGGATCACGCGGTCGCGGTCGGGCCACTGCGGGTGCGCGGGGTCGTGCCTGACGTGCCGGGTGTACAGCACGTAGGCCAGTGGCGCGAGCGCCATCGGCGTCCCGGGATGCCCTGACTCGGCGGCCTGGACCGCATCCATGGAGAGGGTGCGGACGGTGTTGATGCAGAGGGCGTCGAGCTGTGGGTCGGACACGGGTACAG
This sequence comes from uncultured Gemmatimonadaceae bacterium, assembly GCA_964430045.1. Taxonomy (GTDB): domain Bacteria; phylum Gemmatimonadota; class Gemmatimonadetes; order Gemmatimonadales; family Gemmatimonadaceae; genus DASRAP01. The sequence continues at coordinate 6,936 of CAYSFN010000016.1, read as the reverse complement.
GGCTCCGAGAGAGTACGATGGCGGACAAACCTGAAAGTTAGTCGATCTCAGGCCGTGCCCGTGAGGAGGCTTGTGACGTGGTCGGCCATCGCCATCACCGTGAGCTGCGGATTGACGCCTGGCGCCGTCGGGAGCAGCGACCCGTCCACCACGTAGACGCCGGGGGCGCCCCAGCGCTGGCCGGTCGGGTCGCAGCCGCCGGTCCGGCGGTCGCTGGTCATGCGGCAGGTGCCGTTGACGTGCGCCGAGGACAGTTGGAAGTCCTGGGGCGCGAACGATCGCTCGTGCAGCAGGGCGGTCTCGTGCGGCCCGCGGAGGATCGTGGGGTGGCGGTGCAGCGAGCGCACCTCGACGGCACCGGCCGCCCAGTGCAGGCGGACGGCGGCCAGGGTCGCGGCGCGCACATGCGACTCGTCGCGGGGCGCGAGGCGGTACCGGATGCTGATGCTGCCGTCCCGCCGGGCGCGCACCCGGCCGCTGGAATGCTGACGGTCGGCGCCGTCCCGCGTGAGCGCGATGAACGCGCCATAGTGCGGCAGATGCCCGAGCCATTCGCCCGCCGCGGCACCGAAGGTCGGGATCGAGACCGCCGCGAGCGTGGGCTGGAGCGGGGGGCACTCCAGCCAGTAGCCGTAGCCGTCGGGGTCCACGGCGGCGAACTCATCGATGACCACCGAGAGCGGGATGCCGGTCCCGGCCTGCACCTCGTCGCGGTAGCGCCCGAGCACGGGCGTGGTGGGATGCAGCCGGAGGAACTCGCCGACGCGGTCACCCCCGAGGCCGGAGCGCTGGAGCAGGGCGGGCGTCTCGATCGCTCCGGCCGCGCACAGCACGAGGGGCGCGCGCAGCTCGGCGGTGCCGATGAGTGCGTGCGAAGCATCGTGCAGCGTCACCGTCACGGACTTGAGCGGCCGCGCGCCGCCGCGCTCGACGAACCGGATGCGCTCGGCCCTGGCCCGGGCAATGAGCACTGCGCCGCCGCTCAGAGCCTGGTGGAGATGCACCTGCGTCGCGTCCTGCTTCGCGCCGTGCGCACATCCGAGTCCGCAGGTGCCGGCCCGCAGGCAGCGGTCGGCGTTGATCCGCGCCGTCGCATGCCGCCACCCCAGGGCTCGGGCCCCATCCAGAAGCAGTCGATTGTTCGCGGAGTGTGCGTCCTCGGGGACCTCGCGTGCGCGCAACTCGCGTTCGAGCCGCTCGAAGCGCGGCGTCATCGTCGCGGCATCCACTGCGTCGACCCCGAACACCCGGCCCCACTCGTCGAGCACGTGCGGCGGCGTGCGCAGGGTGATCATCCAGTTCACGAGGGTGCCGCCGCCGACGGCGCTGCCCTGCAGAATGGGAATGCTCAGGTCGTCGGTGCAGCGGCTGCCGCCGTCCGCGTAGCAGCGTTCCACGAGCGTGGCGTCGTCCTCGGAGCGCTCCGCGAGTGGCAGCAGGTCGCCGCGCTCGACGACGATGACCGTGTGGCCCGCCGCAGTGAGTCGCGCGGCCGCGACGGCGCCGCCGGCGCCGCTCCCGATGATGATGACGTCGGCCGTTCGCACGGTACCCGCCACGCTGCGCGCATCGAGGAGTTGCGTGACGGGGAGCTGCGTGGGTGTTGGGCGCTCGTCTCCGCGGGCGACGGGCTCGTCGGCGCGCGGTGCGCCGGCCGCCGCGCCGTCCCAGGCGAAACGCGGAAGCTGCACCCGCGAGGGCGGCGGCAGTCCCAACCCCCGCTGCGCGTCGGCCGGCCCCACCCAGGTGGCGAGGGTCAGGCGCTTGATCGCCGTGATGGACTGCCGGACCGGCGGGAACGAGGAGCCGAGCCAGCGGGTGATGAGCGCGTCGAGCGCCGCCGCATCGAGCGACCCGATGCGCCGCCATCCCGCACCACTGAGGGCGATGGTCAGCGGGGCGCCGAGCAGCAACAGGCCGACGCCGAGTTCCGTGCGCTGCCGTGGCGCGAGGCGGCCGATCCGTGCGGCGACCTCGTCCGCGAGCGTGGCGCGCACCGGGGGCGGCGCGAGTCGACCGACGAGCACGTCGAGCACCCGGCGGTGCCTGGCGGAGAGTGACGCGGCGGGCACGGAGGGGAACATACGCGGGGTGGGCGCCACGCGTCACCGGGGGCGGGGAACTGCCCGTGGCCCGTGTGCAAGAAATCGGCGCGGCCGACGTCTCCTGTGCAACCCGAACGCTGGAGTGCTCTGTGCGTACCCTGTCCCTCGCCCTCGCGCTGTCCCTTGCCGTACGCGTCGCCGACCCCGTCGCCGCGCAGGTCGCCCCGCCGCGGTGCCCCGTGCCGACCGACTGCCCGGTCGGGCGTCCGCGACCACTGCCCGCCCCGATGCAGTTGATCGAACGCACGTTCAGCGACGTGCGTGTCACGCTCGAGGGCAACACCCTGCGCTACGTGCTGACGGAACGCTTCCGCAACCGCGGGTCCGGGATCGGTGAGGCCGACTACCTGCTGCCGCTGCCGCGTGGCGCCGCGTTCGAGGAGCTGGCCCTGACCATCGACGGCGAACCCGTCACGGGGCAGACGCTCGACGCCGCGCGGGCGCGCAGCATCTATGAGAAGATTGTGCGGGAGGTGCGGGACCCGGCACTCGTCGAATGGATGGACCACGACCTGTTCCGGACGCGCATCTTCCCGATCGCGCCCGGGGAGGAACGGACGGTGGTGATCCGCTTTGCGGTGGTCGCGCGGCGCGAGGGGGGGGCGCTGCGGATCGAGCATCTGGCGGGTGGGCGGAGCGCGGGCTCGGTGCACACGGTGGCGCCGCCGACCTTCACCCTCGCACTCACCCAGCCGGCGCAGTATGGCCAGCCCTACTCGCCGACGCATCAGCTGGACGTGCAGGACCGCGGCGGCCGCCGCGAGGTCACGGTGCGCGGCGACGCGAGCCGACTGACGCTGCTGCTCCCGGTGCGCAGCAGCGATCGCGCGGTGCTCATGCCCCTGATCCACGCGCCCGGTGGCGAAGATCCGTTCCTGCTGCTGACGGTCACCCCGCCGGCCGGCCGCGCGCGGGCGTTGCCGCGCGACGTGACCCTCGTGCTCGACGTGTCCGGCTCGATGGCGGGCACGAAGCTGGTGCAGGCCAAGGCAGCGGGCCGTGCGGTGCTGGCGACGCTGTCCCCTGCGGATCGGGTGCGCGTGATCGCATTCGCGAGCGACGTGCAGCAGTTCCGCAGCGACTTTCTGCCGGCGTCCGCCGCGACCATGCGCGCGGCGGAGCAGTGGCTGGACGCACTGGAGGCGGTCGGTGGGACGAATATCGAGGCCGCGCTGCAGACGGCGCTGGACGTGCAGATCCCGGCCGCACGACTCGGCGTCGTGCTCTTCCTGACCGACGGCGCCGCGACCGTCGGCGAGCGCGATGCCTCGACGCTCGCGCGCCTGGCGGCGTCGGAGCGAGGGACGCAGCGGGTCTTCACCTTCGGCATCGGTGCCGACGTGCAGGCCGCCATGCTCGAGCGCATTGCGATCGAGGGCCGCGGGACCGCGCAGTTCGTGCAGCCGAACGAGGACGTGGAGCACGTGGTCGGTGTCGTGGCGCAGCGCCTCACGGCGCCGGTCGTCACCAACCTGCGTGTGCGGGGGGTCGGCCTGACGCTGCGGCAGATGATGCCCGCCGCCGGGATCGACGTGTTCGCCGGTCAGGACGTGGTGGTGCTGGCGCGCGTCCAGGGTACGGGGTCGGCGACCTTGGTCGTCGAGGGCGACAGCCCGTCCGGGCCGGTGCGATGGACGCAGCAGGTCAGCGTGCCCGCGCGGTCCCGTGAGCACGCCTACGTCGCCAAGCTCTGGGCGGTGCAGCGGGTGGGCTGGCTGAGCGCCGAACGCCGCCGCGCGGGCGCGTCTGCCGAACTCGACGACGAGCTGCGGGTGCTCGGCACGAAATACGGCATCCCGACGGCCCTGTCGTCGTACCTGGTCCTGGAGCCCGGTATGACGGTGCCGACGTCGCCGCAGGCGGACTTCAGCGGTCGCGGCGTCGCCGGAGGCAGCGTGCGCACGATGGAGTTCGAAGCGGCGAAGGCGGCGTCGGCGCAGCGCGCGGCCACCAGCCTTGCCGCCGCGGCACCACCGGCGGCGGCCGGGGGCGCCATGGTGCGGGTCGTGGGAGACCGGACGTTCACGCTGCGCGACGATCGCTGGACGGACAGCCGCGTCCGCGATGGGCTGCGTCGTGTGTCCGTTGCGCCGTACTCGGCGGCGTACTTCGCCCTGCGCGCCGCGCTGCCGGAACTGGGTGGTGTCTTGGCGCTGGGTGATGCTGTGACGGTCGCCGGGCGGTCGGTCGTCCTCGTGGTGGAGGCCGCAGGGGTCTCGCAACTCGACGCGACGGCGGTGGCCGCCGTGGTTCGCGACTGGTGAGGGCATGGACGAGACGGAGCGACTGTTCCGCACCTATCACGAGGGACTCGTGCGCTACCTCACGAGGCGTCTCGGCGACCGGGATTGGGCCGACGAAGTCGCGCAGGAAGTCTTCCTGCGCGCCCTGCGCGCCGCCCCGGCCACGAACGAGCGGAGCTGGCTGTACGCCGTCGCAACGAACCTAGTGCGCGATCAAGCGCGAACCGAGAGTCGCCGTCGTCGTCACCTGGAGTTGCTCGCCGCCGAGGCGCACGAGGCGCGTGCGCCCGCTGCGGACGAGGCACACCTGCGTGCGGAGGCACGCGCGCAGGCGCGGGTCGCGTTGGAGGTCCTGACGGAGCGGGATCGCGAGGCGCTGCTCATGCGGGAAGAGGGGTTGGACTACACCGAGATCGCGTCCGCGCTGTCCCTCAGCGTCGGATCGGTCGGCACCACGTTGGCGCGAGCGCGTCGGCGACTGGTCGAAGCCTACGAGGCGATCGTGGCCCAGGGAGGTACGCGCGATGTCGGTTGATGAAGGACTCCTGCATGCCTGGCTCGACGGGCAACTGGCTCCCGACGAGGCGCTGCGCGTGGAACGTCTCGTGGCCGATGACGCCGACTGGCGGGCCGCCGCTGCGGAGGCGCGGGGGCTGATGGCGGCGTCGTCCCGGATTCTCGGGGCGCTGGACGTTGCGCCACCAGTCCGTCATGCCACGGCAATACCGCGCATGACTGGGCGTGGTCGTGGTGGCGTTGGTGGGGGCGGTCGGCGCATCGCACCGTGGATGCGTGTGGCCGCAGGGCTGGTGCTCGCCGTGGGAGTGGGCGCCGTGGTCTGGGAATCGCAGCGGGCCACATGGGTCGATCCGCCATTGGTCGACACACCGACGGCCGATATGCCGACCGTCGCCGCGTCGTCGCCCGTCGCCGCAGCGCCCGTCGCACGCGACACGAGCCGTGCGGCGTCGTCCACGGCGGCAGGGCCGACGGTGGCTGACGCCGAGAAGGCTGCGGCACGCAGTGCGCCGCCGCCGCCGGCTGCAGCGGCCGCGGCGGCTGTGAGCACGTTGCCTCCGCCCGCAGCTGCCCCGCCGGTGCAGGAGCAGGCGATCGCCGCCGGTCGTGCTGCTCCGCCGCCCACGCCTCCATCCACGGCCGACGTCTCCGGACGCGGTGTGGCGGGCGGCAGGGTCACCGCGCTCGGACTCATGCCGGAGCGCCAGGCGGCGTGTGCCGCCCCGGTGGACAGCGCTGGAGTCGTGGACACGGCGGCGCGCGTGGTCCTCTCGGTGCTGGAGGTCCGCCCGGACTCCTCGGTTCGCGCCGAGTGGATGGAGGTCGCGGGCCGCGCGACGCTGCAGGGGCGCCAGGTCGGCGACACACTGCGCGGTGCGGTGCGCATTTCCGCGGGGGACATCCGCCTGCCGATGCAGGAGCGGGTGCTGGTGCGCGTGCCCTGTCGCTGAGCCGACGGCCGTGGCGGGTGCGGAAGCACCCGGGCAGATTGCAGCATATGGATCGCCGGACCTTCCTTGCGCGCGTGGCCGCGGTGTCCGCCGGGCTCTCGGCCTGGCCGACCCGCGGTGCCGCTGCGCCGCTGCGGGCCAACGAGTTCGTCTTTGCGCGCCTGCGCTACGACTCCGGCGATTGGGATTACAACCCCAAGGTCTGCGCCAACGTCCTAGACGCCGTCGTGCAGTACACGACGATCCCCGTGCATCAGCAGGAGGTGGTGATCACCGCGGATTCGGACGAGTTGCTCGCTTTTCCCTTCCTGTTCATGACGGGGCACAAGCTGGTGCGATTCTCGTCGGCCGAGCGCGCGGGCCTGGTGCGCTTCGTGGAGGAGGGGGGCTTCCTCTTCTCGGACGACTGCAACCACGACATCCACGGCCTGTACGCGACGTCGTTCGAGGCCGAGATGCGGCGCGCGTTCCCCGGTCCGACCGGTGCGATGCCTCGCCTGCCGAATTCCCATGCCGTGTACTCTGCGTTCTTCCGGTATCCCGACGGTCCTCCGCAGACGTCCCACGAGCTGAACGGCTGGGGCGACGACATGGTGCACGACTATCTGCGGGGCGTGGAGCATCGCGGTCGCCTTGGCGTGTGCTACTCCAACAAGGACTACGGGTGCGAGTGGGACTACGACTGGCGCAACAAGCGGTTCCGGGCCCGCGACAACACGCAGTTCGCCGTGAACCTGGTCGTGTACGCGATGACGTGAACACGCCCCCGCCGCGCTCTGGCGCGGCGGGGGCGTGTCAGATCAGGGGTGGCGGGCCGTGTGCGGCCCCCGAGGTCAGCCGTCGAAGGCCGCGCCGACCATGATGTTGCGGAACAGCATCCACGGCGACCCGTGCGAGATCGAGTTGGTCTGCGTCGGCTGTCCCTTGGCGTCGCCGCCGGTGCCGAACATCCGCCACTGCTCCTTGCCACTCACCGCGTCGAGGTTGGCGAAGAAGTCGGTGGTGATGGCGTTGTAGGTCACGTCGGTGACCATCCGCGTGATCTTCCCGTTCTTGATCTCCCAGAAGGCGTGCCCCCCGAACTGGCCGTTGTAGCGCTGCTGGTCGATCGAGTAGGAG
>CAYSFN010000015.1:3965-36834 GCA_964430045.1 uncultured Gemmatimonadaceae bacterium | reverse complement strand
CGCAGCTCGAGATCTTCGCCGACGACGTGAAGTGCACGCACGGCGCGACGGTGGGCCGCCTCGACGACCTGCTGCTGTTCTACCTCAAGAGCCGCGGCGTGGGGCGGGAGATGGCCCGCGCGCTGCTCACCTACGCGTTCGCCGCCGAGGCCCTCGAGACGATCGAGGTCGACGGACTCAAGGACGCGCTGGAGGCGCTCGCCTTCCAGCGCTTCGACATCGCCGCGACGTGACGGACGCGAACCTCGAGGCGCTCTACCAGGAGACGATCTTGGAGCACAACCGTCGACCGCGCAATTTTCGCGCGCTCGACGGCGCGACCGGGCACGCGGAAGGGCGGAACCCGCTCTGCGGCGACCAGGTCGGGGTGTGGGTGCGCATGGACGGGGACCAGGTGGCCGAGGTGTCGTTCCAGGGGCAGGGCTGCGCGATCGCGAAGGCCAGTGCGTCGTTGATGACGGCGGCGGTCGCCGGCAAGTCGCGGGCCGAGGCGGAGGCGCTGTTCGACCGCTTCCACGCCATGGTCACCGGCGAGGCCGGGGCGGATGCCTCGCTGGGGTCGCTCAAGGTGCTCGGCGGTGTCTCCAAGTACCCGATCCGCGTGAAGTGCGCGACCCTGGCGTGGCACGCGATGAAGGCCGCGATGTCCGGCGAGCAGACGACCGTCTCGTCGGAGTGAACGGTGGACGCGCCGCGTCCGTATGAACGTGTGTGCTCCCTGCGCGATCTGGCAGGGACCGGACTGCTCGGCGTCACGTTGTCCGACGGCAGCCGCGTGTGTGTGATCGCGCAGGGGTCGGCGGTGCATGCGGTCAGCGATCGCTGTCCGCACCTGCAGTTCCCCCTGTCGGAGGGCGAGATCGACGACACGGGGGCGATCGTGTGCTCGTGGCACGGGGCCTCGTTCGATTGTCGGACCGGGCGCGCCGTCCGCGGTCCGTTGCGTGGGGGTGGGATCCGCGAGGAACCGCTCGGTCGGATCACCGTGTATGACTGTCGCGTCGAGGACGATGCCGTCTGGGTCCGTCCCGCACCGGAGCCGTTCTGATGCTCGTCGATCGCTCGCACTTTCCGCTGTTGGCCGCAACGCCCGCGCTGCGGTACCTGGATTCGGCGGCCACGTCGCAGAAGCCGCAGGTGGTGCTGGATGCCCTGCGCGACTACTACACGCACGACAACGCCAACCCGCATCGCGGGGCGTACGCCTTGTCGGTGCGCGCCACGGAGCGCTACCACGAGGCGCGCAGGGCGGTGGCGCGTTTCATCGGCGCGGGTGACGACCCCGCGACCGTGCTGTTCACGCGCGGAACGACCGAGGCGATGAACCTCGTCGCCAGCACCTGGGGCAGCAGCAACATCCGGCCCGGCGACCGCATCGTCGTGACGCGGATGGAGCACCATGCCAACTTCGTCCCGTGGCAGCAGTTGGCCAGGCGGACGGGGGCGGAGTTCCGCATCGTCGAGCTCACCACCGACGGGGAGATCGACCTCGGCGCATACATCGCGGCCCTGGATGGACCGACCAGGCTGGTGGCCTTCACGCACGTCTCCAACGTCCTGGGCACGATCAATCCCGTCGCCGAGCTCGCCGCCATGGCGCGCGCGTCCGGCGCGGTGACCGTCTGCGACGGGGCCCAGGCCGTGCCCCACGTCGGCGTCGACGTGCACGCGCTCGGCGTGGACTTCTACGCGTTCAGCGCACACAAGCTCGGCGGGCCCATGGGCATCGGCGCGCTGTGGGGCCGGCGAGCGCTGCTCGAGGCGATGCCGCCGTGGCAGCTTGGCGGCGACATGATCGAGTGGGTGCAGGACACGGACACCACGTGGAACGTGATCCCGCACAAGTTCGAGGCGGGCACACCGAACGTCGGGGGCGCCGTGGGGTTCGGGGCGGCGGTGACCTGGCTTGCGTCCCTGGGCCTCGACCGCGTGCGCGAGCACGAAGCGGCGCTGGTGGGCATGGCGATGGCGGGCCTGCGCACCGTCCGAGGTGTGACCGTGTTCGGGCCACCGGCCGTCCGGCGGAGCGGGGCGGTCAGTTTCGCCGTCGAGGGGCTGCACCCGCACGACCTCGCCCAGTGGCTGGATGCCGAGGGGATCTGCGTGCGCGCCGGTCACCATTGCGCCCAGCCCCTGATGCGTGCCCTGGGCACCCCGGCGACGACGCGGGCCTCGTTCTGGGTGTACAGCGACGCCAGTGACGTGGACGCGCTCGTCGCGGCCGTGGCGCGGGCGCAGGCGCGCTTCGCGATCTGACCCGCGGCCAGCCGCCGCGCCGGCCGCGCGCGGAACGGAGTTGGAAGGCTCCGGCCGTTGACGTAGCATTCAGGGCACCCTGCACCACGTCGAGGATCCGCATGCTCCGCCCCGCCCTGTTCGCCGCGCTCGTCGCGGCGCTCATCGTCGTTCCAGATCGCGCGCCGGCCCAGGACGGCCCGCCACGTGCGATCCGTCACGACATCCCGATGACCAATGCCATCCGTCGCGCACATGCGGCCGGGACCCGCGATTCGGCGGGACGCCCGGGGCGGAGCTACTGGCAACTGCGCACGGACTACGACATCACCGTGCGCGTGGACACCGCGACGGCGCGCCTGTTCGGCCGCGGGCAGATCGTGATCCACAACGCGAGCCCCGACACACTGCGCGCCATCCGACTGCGGCTGGACCCCAACATCTTCCGCGAACGCATGCCCCTGGCCACGCCGTCACGGCAGGCCGAGGTCACGGACGGCATGCGCGTGACGCGCCTGGTGGTGGGCGGCACGACGGTCCCGCTGACCGCGCCCGCCGCAGGGGCGGGCGGGCGCGGAGGTCGTGGGGGCGCACCCGGCGGCGCGGCGGCGGCACCGAGCGGCCCGTCGGTGACGGGCCTGCAGAGCACCAATGCGCAGATCACCCTGGCCACGCCCGTGCCGCCGCGCACGAACGTGACGCTCGAGATCGACTGGGATCATCGTCTGCCGGGTGGCGCGGGGTCGGGGCACCGCATGACGCAGCGCTGGGGCGACACGCTCTTCCAGCCCACGCAGTGGTTCCCGCGGGTGGCCAAGTACGATGACCTCTGGGGCTGGGACGCGGAGCTGTACCTGGGTCCCTCGGAGTTCTGGAACAACTTCGGCCGCTTCGACGTGAAGATCGACGTCCCGCAGGGCTGGATCGTCAGCGGGACGGGCGTGTTGCAGAACCCGCAGGAGGTGCTGACCGCCACGGCGCGCGAGCGGCTGGCGCGGGTCACGGGCACGGACGACGTCGTGACCATCGTCGGGCCGGACGAGGTCGGCCCCGGGCAGGCCACCGCCACCAGCAGCAGCGGCCGGTTGGTCTGGCGCTTCGTCGCCGACACCGTCAACGACTTCGCCTGGATGACGGCCAGGCAGTTGGTGTGGCAGGCCACGCGCGCCAGCATCCCGACCAAGGGCTACGTGCCCGTCATGCAGTACTACACGCCGGGCAACGCGCGGCTCTTCGCCAACGCACTGGCCATTTCCAGGCACGCCTTGGAGTTCTATTCGGGGCTGTGGTTCCCGTACCAGTTTCCGCAGCTCACGTTGCAGGACGGGCCCAGTGCGGGGATGGAGTACCCCATGGTCATCAACTCCAATCAGGGGGCGGCCGACCACGAAGTGGCGCATATGTGGTGGCCGATGGTCGTCGGCACCAACGAGACGCGCTGGGGCTGGATGGACGAAGGCTTCAACCAGTACATGAACACGCTCTCGGCCGCGGACGCCCGCGGCGTGGGGGCGGACTTCGACGGCCGCGGGCAGTCCTACGGGACGCGGCAGGGCGACGAGAATGAGGCGGCGTTGATGTGGAACGCCAACTACGGCGGGCCCGGTGGCTACTCGTTCCAGACCTACTCCAAGACCCCGCTGATGCTGTCGGCGCTCGGGGGGATCGTCGGCGACAGCGCCGTGCAGCGTGCACACCGTGAGTTCGCCGAGGCCTGGATGTTCCGGCACCCCTCGCCGTGGGACTGGATGTTCTCGATGGAGCGCTCGCTCGGCGCCGACCTGGGCTGGTTCTGGAACACCTGGCTGTTCAGCAACGAGGCCGTGCATCACGCACTGACCGACGTGCGCGTCGACGGGGGGAAGGTGTCGCTGACCGTCCGGCAGGAGGGGCAGATGCCTGCGCCCGTGATCCTGCACGTGACCGTGGCGGCGGATGGACCGGAACTGCGACTCCCGGCCGACGCCCGCCTCGTGGACGCGACCACCGTCGAGCTGCGCTGGCCGGTGAATCAATGGTTCGACGGCGCGCGTAGTCGTCTGTACGAATTCGATCTTGGGCGTGCCGTCGAGCGGATCCAGCTCGACCCGCGCCGCCGATTCCCGGACCGCAACCCTGCGGACAACGTGTGGCCGAGCGCCACGGAGACGCGATGACCGACCTGGCAGTGGACATTCGCGGCATCAGCAAACGGTACGCCGAGCACGTGGCGGTCCGTGACCTGACGCTGCAGGTGCCTCGGGGCGCCGTGTACGGCCTGTTGGGCCCCAACGGCGCCGGCAAGACCACCTCGATTCGCATGCTGCTCAACATCATCGCGCCCGACACGGGCACGGTGACCATCCTCGGGCGGCCCAACACCGATACGCGCGTGCTCGACCAACTGGGGTACCTGCCCGAGGAGCGCGGCCTGTACCGCAAGATGGAGGTGCGGCGACTGCTGGTGTTCCTGGCCGAGCTCAAAGGCGTGCGCCCGCGGGAGGCCGACCGCCGCATCGACGAGTGGCTGGAGCGCCTGTCGCTCAAGACGCCCGAGAAGGACTGGGGCAAGTCCAAGGTCGACGAGCTGTCGCGCGGCATGCAGCAGAAGGTGCAGTTCATCGGCACCCTGCTGCACGACCCCGAGCTGGTGATCCTCGACGAGCCCTTCAGCGGGCTGGACCCCATCAATGCGCAGGCCTTGAAGGACACGGTGGTGGAGCTCAAGCGCCAGGGCAGGACGATCATCTTCTCGACCCACCTGATGGACAACGCCGAGCGGCTCTGCGACTCGGTGTGCATCATCGCCAAGGGCGAGAAGGTGCTGGACGGCACGGTGAGCGGCGTGAAGGCCGCGGCGGGCGACCGCACGGTGGCGCTGGCCTTTGCGGGGGGCGTCACGCCGGCGGTGGACGCCGTGCTGGCCGACCGCACGCTGGTCGCGCACGCCGACCACCAGAACCGCTTCGTGGAGGTGGAGCTGGCGGCGGGCGCCGAGCCGCAGCGGCTGCTGGAGCGCCTGGTGCAGACGGGCGTGGGGATCGAGCGGTTCGAGCGGGTTCATCCTTCCCTCCACAAGATCTTCCTCGAGAAGGTGGGGGCCACTGGTGTCGAAGCGGGGATCTCGGGTCATGGCTAAGCTCTGGGCAGTGATCAAGCGCGAGTACATGGAGCGCGTGCGCACCAAGTGGTTCATCATCTCCACGGTGTTCGGGCCCATCCTGCTGACGGCGCTGATGGTGCTGCCGGCGATGATGACCGTGCGCAACCTGCGCGACGCCAAGCTGTCGAAGATGGAGATCCTCGACGTCACCGGGAGCAACCTCGGGACGATGATCGCCGCGCGGCTCACCGGGCCGATGGCGGACAGCGGGGTGATCACCGTGCGCACCCTGGAGCCGGCGGCGCTGGCGGCCGCGGAAGATGAGGCGCTGGTGCGGGTGCAGGCCAAGGACATCGCCGGGTACCTGGTGCTGGACTCGGCGACCGTGGCGGGGCGCCGGGCGCGCTACGCGGGGCGCAACGCGTCGTCGTCGGGCGAAATGGACGGCATCGAGTCGGCCATTCGCGCGGTGGTGCTCAACGACCGGTTGGAGCGCGAGGGCCTGGACCCGGTGCGCATCCAGCAGTTGACGCAGACGCGCGTGCAGCTGGCCACCGAACGCATCACCGACAAGGGGCGCGGGGGCTCGGGCACCGGCTCGCAGATCCTCGGCTTCATGGTCGCGTTCCTGCTGTACATGATGCTGATCCTCTACGGCCAGAACATCCTGCGGTCCGTGCTGGAGGAGAAGACCACGCGCGTGGCCGAGGTGATCGTGGCGAGCGTGAAGCCGGACATCCTGCTGGCGGGGAAGGTGTTCGGCGTGGCGGCCGTGTCGCTCACGCAGCAGGTGGTGTGGATCCTGAGCGGCGTGCTGCTGTGGAAGTTCCGCGCGCCCTTGCTGGCCAAGGCGGGGGCCGGGGCCATGCCGTCCGTCCCGTTCCCCGAGGTGGGGCTGGGCGTGCTGGCGCTGTTCATCGCGTTCTTCCTGTTCGGCTTTTTGTTCTACGCCGCCCTGTTCGCGGCGGCGGGCGCCACCGTCAACAGCGACCAGGACGCGCAGCAGGCCGCGCAGCCCGTGACGCTGCTGCTGGTGGCGAGCATCATCTTCGTGCAGCCCATCATGATGGCGCCGTCGAACACCATGGCGCAGGTGATGTCGTGGCTGCCCTTCTCGGCGCCGATCATCATGCCGCTGCGGATGTCCGTGGTGCCGGTGCCGCCGCTCGAGCTGGGCCTGGTGCTGGCGGGCCTGGCGCTGTCGTGCGTGGCGGCCATCTGGTTCGCCAGCCGCATCTACCGCGTGGGGCTGCTGATGTACGGGAAGCGGCCGACGCTGCGGGAGCTGAGTCGGTGGGTGATGCAGTCGTAGGGGTGGCGCGTGTTACTGTAATTGCACACGAAAGGGGGGCTTCGCTCGGAGCCCCCCTTTCCATATCGCCCTCGGCGGGACGTGGTCCTGTGCCCTGTGCGGCAAGATAGCGGGTATGCAGCGTGAAGACGCTGTCCTGGACCACGATCGAGTCCAGCAGGCGCCGAGGCACCGTGATGGCCGCAGTGCATGCACCCGGGGCTCGGCGCACCGGCGCAAGCCGGTTCATGTGCATCAGCGTCACGTCGACCACGGAATCTCCCAGCGCGCTCCGCAGGGAGCAATTCCTCGAAGCGAACGCTGTGTCCGTCGAGAACCGCAGAGGCGTTCCGCACAGCGCCAAGCACTCGCTCCAGCTCGGCCCCGAGTGTTGGTTGCGCAGCGGCAACGGTCGACCCAACGATCCATGGAATCGCCGTGATCAGGAAAACGAAACGCATGGATTGTCTGAGCAGGTGTCGAGAATAAAGTGTGCTCATCCTTGCAGATGACGACACTTGACTCGCCTGAAGCTGCGCTGTACCGTAGGCTATGACGATGTATTCGGTCGCAGCAGGGACGATGTTCCTGGTCGCACCCGTCGCTGTTGATCGAGCGTACAGTGCGAACGGAGAGTGCGATTTCGGGGCGTATGAGACCTTCTGTCTGTCCGCACAGTCAGCCTGTACCGGTGGTTGCACATCGAGCGGGGGAACACCCCAGCAGATTCAGCATTGTCTGGAAAACTGCTACTGCGTAACGGCGGATTGCGGTGCACTCTTCGGCTGTGGATCTGGTTGCCAGCTCACGGGCGGCTGATGATTCACTCCGGATCTCAGCGGGGGGTCTTCGGTTGGTCGGGTCGGCCTGGTTCGATGCTGTTGCTGCTTGCGCTCCCGCTGACCGCGTTGGCGTCACAGGCACCTCCGTCACTGGTGGCGACCGAGGTTGCCCGACTGAACGGAACCGACGCCGAGCTGACACTGTCGTTCACGACCGTCTATTCGTTGGGGTCGGGTGAACAACTGGCGTTCTTTGATGGCGGGCATTGGCGAATCGAGGTGCTTGATGGTCAGCTCAAGCGCGTCGGGGCGTTCGGACGGCGGGGACAGGGGCCGGGGGAACTGTCTGTGATGGCGGCGTCGCTCCATGCACTCCGGCTCGGCAGGCAGGGGGATTCGATCTGGGTGTACGACGAAGGGCTGCGACGCATCTCGCTCTTTGGACCTGATCGCCGATTGATGCGGACGCTCCCGATCCCTCTGCCCGACGGGAAGAGTGTCGCGTCGTACACGGTCCTCGGACTGCTGCCAGGATCGCGCATCCTGGTGGCGGCACGTTCACCGACCGACAGCCGCAGCTTCGCGCTGCGGGTGATCAACGCGGACGGAACAGTCGACCGCGAACTTGAATCATTCAGACCTGACAGTTCGGCCGTTCTTCGCACCCGCGGCTTTGTCGCTGTTCCGTTTCGCTCGCGGTTCCGCCGCGCGGTCTCTCCCGACGGGTCCCTGATCGCGACGATCGGGTTCGCGGCCTCCGCTCGTGACCGCGGCCAGTTGCACGTGCTCGTGCGCACGTCGGACGGAGTGGTCCGGCACGACAGCCGCTTCGCGGTCGCGGCTCCGCCGGTGACGCGGGCGATGGTCGACAGCGCGGTCGGTACATTGCCGCCAGGGCCGGGCTCGTCGCGTGTCGAGGGTTCGACGGAAGCGGACGTCCGTCGACACGTTCCGTCCACTGCCGATCCCTTTACACACGGCGTGGTTGGCGACGACGGCACACTCTGGCTGCGTCGGACCAGCATCGATTGGACGGCAGGAAAGCCGATTGCGTGGGCGTGGGTCGCACCCGATGGCACATGGCGTGGCGAGCTTCCGCTTGCCGCTCGCGAGACGATCGTGGCTGTCGCGGGCTCGGATATCTGGACGGTGACGATCGACCTGGATGGTGCAGCCGTCGTGCGACGGCTGCGGGTGCGCTCGCGGTAAGATTCCGCGGCGACTACACCGCCGCCCCGCAGTGCTGCTCGAACGCCGCCTTCAGGTCCGCCGCGATCGTGCGCGCATCGCGCCCCTCGATCTGCCAGCGCTCCATCATGTACACCACCTGGCCGTCCTTCAACAGCCCGATCGACGGCGAGCTCGGCGCATACCCCGTGAAGTACTCGCGCGCGCGCCGCGTCGCGTCGCCGTCCTGGCCCGCGAACACGGTCAGCAGGCGGTCCGGCTTCACCTGGTGCTGCACCGCCTCGGCCAGCGCCGGACGGCAGTTGCGCGCCGCGCAGCCGCACACCGAGTTCACCACCACCAGCGTGGTGCCCGGCGCGTGCTGCAGCGCCTCGTCCACCGCCGCCGCAGAGCGCAGCTCGCTGAAGCCCACGCTGGTCAGTTCCGCGCGCATCGGCGCGACCATCATTTCAGGATACATCGGTCAGACTCCGGTCAGGGTCACAGGTCGTCCAGCGAGAGCTCCGCGCGCACCAGGGCGAGGATCGCCGGCTGCGGAACGACCAGGTAGGTCTCGTTCTCGAACGTGATCTCCACCGCCGCCTTGCGGAAGAACAGCGCGTAGTCGCCGACCTGTGCCTGCATCGGGACGAAGCGCGTCTCGCGCTGCCGCATCTTCCACGGCTCGTCAGAGGTCGCCTCTCCGATGTCCGGCATCGGATGCCCCGGCCCGGTGGCGACGATCTCGCCCCCCTGCACCTGCTGGGAATCCACCGCCGTCGGCGGCAAGTACAGCCCCACCCGGGTGCGCTGCTCGGAGTCCTCCACCTTCACGAGGACCCGGTCCCCGACAACGATCAATTGCTTCTTCAACACAGCGGCGTTTACGGGAGAAGGGTACTCGGGAAATATAGCCGAATCCCCCGAGCGGGTCCCGAATCAACGCACCAGCCAGAACTCCGACTGCCGCTGATACACCCAGCGGGCCCGACCATCGGGCCCCACGGCGAAGTCCTCCTCCTGCGCGATCCGCACCGGCTGCCCGCCCCACTCCGGCACCGGCGTGGTCACCTGCAGCTCGCTGGAGAACCACATGGACCCCGTGACCTTGTGGTCTCCGCGCCCGGGTACGCCGTCCTGGTAGTCCCACAGGCCGATCAGCGAGCCCGCCCCGTGCCCGTGCAGGCCAATGGGATGGCTGTACACCGTGCCGTCCAAGCCCTCGCCACGCATGCGCGTGAGCACCTCGAACAGAATGTCGTTGCCCGAACGGCCGGGGGCCGTGGCCTCGAACAGGAGGTCCTGCAAGCGGTTGGAACGGGCCAGGGCACCCCGGAGCCCTGCCGGGGCGGCGTTTTCGCCTTCACGAAGCACGTAGGCGTTGTGCTGGGTATCCGTGTTGAGCCCCAGGGCCGTGATCCCCACGTCGCACCACAGCAGGTCGCCCCGCTGGATCACCGGGTCCTCGCCCACCTGCGCCGCCGTGGCGCCCTGCCGCTGCACGGCCACCGAGGGCTGGAACCAGGTCGCCAAGCCCAGCTCGGTGACGCGCTGGCGCCACCACCACACCAAGTCGCTGGTGCGGGTCACCCCGGGGGTGATGGTGCGCGCCGAGAACATCTCCTCGATCAGGGTCCACACCAACTGCTGCAGGTCGCGGTAGAACCGCTCCTCGTCCTCCAGCCGCAGGGCCAGCAGGTCGACCGCCAACCCCTCGACGGGGGTGAGCTTCGCGGCCCACGCCGGCCCCAGCGCCTCGCGCATGCCCTCCAGCTCACCCGCCGAGAGCCCGTCGGCGAAGGCGAAGGTGCGCGACACGTTGATGCCGATCTTCTGCGGCTGGCGCTCCTCGATCACGCGGTGCAGCACCTGCCACTGCTCGTCCCCCCACAACTCGGCGGTGCGACCGGCCACGCCGGCCAGCCCCGGGATCTCCTTGGTGGTGCGCACCGCCTCGTACACGCCGCCCTGCGAGGTGCCGCCCAGCGCCAGGCGCTCCACGCCGTGCGCGGGCCCCCGGTCGTGGAACACGTAGATGGTCCGGCGCCGCGCCGCGAAGGTCGTGGGCGACGTGATGGCGCGGAACAGCGGGTCCTCGTTGTACTCGCGCATCGGGATGACCCAGAAGTCGATCCCATACTGCCGCATCAGGGGCGGCAGGAACTGCTCCAGGCGCTGCACCAGCCACTGCTGCTGGCGTTCGGCCTGCTCGCGCAGCGTGCCGAAGGGGCGGCTCCCGGCGGCGGGTTGCGCCGCAGCCAGTGCCGGGAGGAGCAGTGCGGCAAGCACCGCGACGCGGCGACGCATCGACATCAGCGGGCCGGGGGGTCCTGGAGGCCACGCTGCACGACATGCACGACCACGGCAAGCACCGCCGCGAACAGCGCGACCACGAGCACCCGTGTGATCAGGATGGTGAGCGACATGGGCAGCCAGTCCGCCCACGTGGCGACGGACCGGCCAACGCGTTCCTGACCGAGGACGGTCAACGTGAGGCTCGCGAGACTCTCGCCGGCGGCGGCGAGGGCACCGAAGGCCGGCGCACGCCACTTCCAGCTCCGGAGCGGATAGTTCGCAAGGTGCCCCGCCGCCATCGCGCCGAGCATGGCGACGCCGGCCAGCACCGCGATCACCAGCAGCAGCGCGCGGTCGGGTTGGAGCACGGCAAGCACCATCCAGCGGTAGCCGCGGAGCGCGAACCCGGTGAGCAGCGCGAAGGGCACCACGGCGAGCGTCAGCCGGCGCAGCACCGACGGCTCCTCCAGGTTCCACACGATGCGCTGCCGCGGAAAGAACTCTGCCATGGCCCTCCAGTCTACGCCGGCCGCGACACGGCGGCCAGCGGGTCAGGGTGCGACGCGGACGCGCGCGTCAACGGATGATGTGCCCCAACCGCCCCCACCGGATGTCCGTCAGCGCCGGCAGCGGACGGTCCGAATCGTCCGCGTTGTAGGAGTAGTACACGAACAGCGGACGCCCGCGGAAGTTCTCGCGCGGCACCAGCCCCCAGAAGCGCGAGTCCTTGGAGCCGTGGCGCGCGTCGCCGAGCATGAAGAAGTACCCCGGCGGGACCAGGAGCGGTCCCCAGTCATCGAGCGTCGGCGAGGGGGCGTCGCCGAAGCGTGTGCCCTGCAGCGTGTGCGCGGCCTGCCACGCGAAGAGGGGACTCACCTCGCCGCCCAGGCCGTCATCCACCGGCGTGGGCTGATGCGCCTGCGGCTGCGGCTCCCCGTTGCGGTGGAGCATGCCCGCACGCATGTGCAGCGTGTCGCCGGGCGCACCCACGATCCGCTTCACCAGCGTCGGCGTGGGATCCCACGGCTGATCCACCTGCACCGGTGACACGAAGACCGCGATGTCGCCGCGCACGGGCTCCGCGTACCCCGGCAGGTTGATGCGCGTGAACGGGACGTGCGGACCGTAGCGCAGCTTGTTCACGAAGAGCCAGTCGCCGATCAGCAGCGACGGGATCATGGAGCCCGACGGAATGCGGTAGGCCTCGATCAGGAAGGTGCGCAGGACCAGGAACAGCGCGATGGTCCCGAGGAGCGACTTGACGTTCTCCCACGTGCGCCCGCCCTTGGGCGCACGCGCGGCAGCGACTGCGGAGGACACCGGCGGTGTCGGAGTGTCGGGCTTCGGCACGAGGACGGGGAGAGGAGCGAAAGGAAAAAATACGAAGAGGGCGGTCCACCGTGGGCCGCCCCCTCGAGTACGTCGCCAGCGGCGTGAAGGGTGCGCCTACTTGAGGTGCTTGTTCACGAGCTTGGTCATCTCGAACATGTTGACCTTGCCCTTGCCGCCGAAGACCTTCTTCAGCTTGTCGTCTGCATTGATCTCACGCCGGTTCTTGGCGTCCTGCAGACCGTGCTTCTTGATGTACGCCCACACCTTCTTGGTGACCTCGGTGCGCGGCAGCGCGCCCGCGCCGACGACGGCGGCGAGATCCGCCGACGGCGTCATCGCCTTCATGAACGCGGCGTTCGGCTTGCGCGCCGTCTTCTTCTTCGGCGCCGCCTTCTTGGCCGCCTTCTTCGGCGCGGCCTTCTTCACGACCTTCTTCTTCGCGGCCTTCTTCGGCGCGGCCTTCTTCACGGCCTTCTTCACGGCGGACTTCTTCGCGGCCGGCTTCTTCGCCGCCGCCTTCTTGGCCGGCTTCTTCGCGGCCTTCTTCTTCGCTGCCATTCTCGGACTCTCCCGGAAGAGTGAGTGCTGTGCGTCAGAGACGGCGGACGCCGTTCCGACACGTAAACGCTAGTAGCGGCAGGAGGTTTGCACCAGAGGGGGCGCCCGGGGAGCGCGGACCGGTTCTCACAGGGGGGCCGCCCGGAGCGGCGCGGCGCGCTACCGCGAGAGCAGGCGGCGACGCATGTCCTGATCCCACGGATCGCCCCGCAGATCCCCCTCGGGACGGTCGGGTTCCGCCTGCGGCGTCTCGAGAATCAGCGGGACGTCGTGCGAGCGGGGGTCGTCCAGCAGCCAGTGGAACGGCGCC
Organism: uncultured Gemmatimonadaceae bacterium; assembly: GCA_964430045.1. Taxonomy (GTDB): domain Bacteria; phylum Gemmatimonadota; class Gemmatimonadetes; order Gemmatimonadales; family Gemmatimonadaceae; genus DASRAP01. The sequence continues at coordinate 23,782 of CAYSFN010000015.1, read as the reverse complement.
AGCCCGATCGCGCCGTCCCCCAGCAGCGCGTGACGGTCCTTGTTCGAGCCGAGGGTGCCCACGGAGTCGTTGAGGTGGAAGAACGCGGGCGCCTCCCCCGTCGCCTCGGCGAAGGCATCGAGCACGTCCCGCAGCGCCGCCGGCGACGCGGCGATGTCGTGCCCTGCGGCGAAGAGGTGACACGTGTCCAGCCCGTAGCCGCTCCGCGCCCGCAGCGCCGCCGGGACGCGCGCGAGGATCCCGGCGACCTCCGCCGGCGTGCGCCCGACGGTGCGCCCCGCTCCGGCGGTGTTCTCGACGAGGACGCGCGCGCCCTGCGGGTGGGCCTCCAGCGCCTGGGTCACGGCATCCCCGACGCGCGCCACGGCGTCGTCCAGTGCGCCGGTCCCTGCAGAGCCCGGGTGGAAGCAGCACCCCAGGGCCCCCAGCGCCGAGGTCCGCTCCAGCTCCCTGGCGAGCGCCGCCGCCGCGCGCGCCGCCTTCTCCGGCTCGGGCGACGCGGTGTTCAGCACGTAGCCGGCATGCACCACGACGTGCTCCCCGCGGATGCCCGCGACCGCCAGCGCGTCGCGGAACCGCGCCGCCCGCTCAGGGCGGACGCTCACCTTCTCGTTGTAGAACTTCGGCACCGCCGAGAAGATCTGCAGCGCGGTGCATCCCGCATCCGCCGCGCGGGCGACCGCCTGATCAATGCCACCCGTGTCGATGGTGTGCGCCCCGATGTAGTGCGTCACTGCGTCTCCTGGTTCGATGCCCACGGATCCAGCATGCTGACCCCGTCCCCGGACTCCACCGAGCGCGGCGAGTCGATCGCGCGCAGCCGCGACAGCCCCTCGACGATACTCCACCCGCACGGTGCAGGAAAGAGCCGGGCCACGGTGATAGATTCCGGGAACAGCCGGTCGCCGCCCGGTGACTGCCCCCGTCCCTCAGCTCCGTCGAGCTCCGCCATGTCCGATTTCGCCGGTATCCGCCGCGTTCCCCACGCCGTCAACGAGCCCATCCGCAGCTACGCGCCGGGCTCGCCCGAGCGCGCGTCCCTCAAGGCGCGCCTCGCCCTGATGAGCACCGAGCAGCCCGAGATCCCCGTGATCATCGGCGGCCGGGAGATCCGCACGGGCGACGTCGGCACGGTCACGATGCCGCACGACCACCGGCACGTCATCGCCACCTACCACCGCGCGCGGCCCGAGGACGTGCACGCCGCGATCGCGTCCGGCGCGGAGGCGTGGAAGGACTGGTCCCGCTGGGCCTGGGAGGACCGGGCGGCCGTGTTCCTCAAGGCCGCCGAGCTGCTCGCCACCTCGTGGCGTGACACGATCAACGGCGCGACGATCCTCGGGCAGTCCAAGACGGTGCACCAGTCCGAGATCGACGCCGCCTGCGAGCTGATCGACTTCTTCCGCTTCAACGTCGGCTTCGCCCAGGAGCTCTACACGGAGCAGCCGATCGCGGACCACAGCATGTGGAACGTCAGCGACTACCGCGCGCTCGAAGGGTTCATCTACGCGGTCTCTCCGTTCAACTTCACCGCCATCGGGGGCAACCTCAGCTCGGCCCCGGCGCTGATGGGCAACACGGTGCTCTGGAAGCCCGCCGCGACGGCGATGCTGTCCAGCTACTACGTGTACAAGCTGATGGAGGAGGCGGGCCTCCCGCCGGGCGTCATCAACTTCATCCCCGGCGACCCGGTCGCCGTCTCCGACATCGCGCTCGCGTCGCGCGACCTCGCAGGCGTGCACTTCACGGGAAGCACGACGGTGTTCAACAACATGTGGCGCACCATCGGCGCCAACATGGGTCAGTACCGCGCCTATCCGCGCATCGTCGGCGAGACCGGCGGCAAGGACTTCATGATCGCGCACCCCTCGGCCGACACCACCGCCTTCGCGGTCGGCCTGCTGCGCGGCGCCTTCGAGTACCAGGGCCAGAAGTGCTCGGCGGCGTCACGCGCGTACATCCCGCGGTCGATCTGGCCGACGGTGCGCGACCAGCTCACCGCGATGATGCGCGACGTGCGCATGGGTGACACGCGCGACTTCGGCAACTTCATGGGCGCCGTCATCGACAAGCGCGCGCACGACCGCATCAGCGGCTGCCTGGACGACGCCCGGGCCAACGCCACCATCGTGCAGGGCGGCACGGCCGACGCGTCCACCGGCTACTTCGTGGAGCCGACCCTGGTCGAGACGACGGACCCGTCGTACCGCCTGATGCAGGAGGAGATCTTCGGCCCGCTGCTCACGGCGTACGTGTACGACGATGCCAAGTGGGCCGAGACCCTGGAGCTGGTGAACACGACCTCGCCCTACGCCCTGACCGGCGCCGTGTTCTCGCAGGACCGCGCGGCGGTCCGGCAAGCCCACCAGGCGCTGCGGCACGCCGCGGGCAACTTCTACGTCAACGACAAGTGCACGGGCGCGGTGGTGGGGCAGCAGCCCTTCGGCGGTGGCCGCGCCAGCGGGACCAACGACAAGGCCGGCTCCAAGCTCAACCTCGTCCGCTGGGTCAACGCGCGGACGGTCAAGGAGACCTTCGCGCCACCACACGACTGGCGCTACCCGTTCCTCGGAGCCGAGTGAACGTTCGCTACATCACGGCCGATGTCTTCACCGACCAGCCTTTCGGCGGCAATCAGCTCGCCGTCTTCCCCGACGCCACCGGCATCGCGGAGGAGTGGCTGCTCCCCATCACCCGGGAATTCAACTTCTCGGAAGTGACGTTCTGCTACCCGCCCGTCTCTCCCGAGGGGACGCGGCGGGTCCGCATCTTCACGCCGGGCGGCGAGATCCCGTTCGCCGGGCACCCGACGATCGGCACGGCGCACGTGCTGATCGCGATCGGCGCCGTGCCCGCGGACGGCGACCAGGTGTCGCTGATCCTCGACGAAGGCGTGGGTCCCGTGCCGGTCACGGTGCGATTGGTGGACGGGGTGCCGGTCTTCGCACAGTTCTCCACGGCCCGGCTCCCGCAGCTCGGTCCGCCACCGCCGTCGCGGGGTGTGCTGGCTGACATTCTCGGACTCGATGCCGGTGACATCGGCTTCGGAGGCCAGGGGCCGCAGTCGCTCTCGGTGGGGTACCCGTTCCTGCTGGTGCCGGTGCGCGACAGCGCCTGCGTCAGCCGGGCGCGCGTCCGCGTCGATCGCTGGGAGGAAACGCTGAAGGCCGCGTGGGCCCCGGAGATCCTCGTGTTCGCCCTGGACCAGGAGAGCGGCCCCGCGCACTATCGCGCGCGGATGTTCGCGCCGGGGATCAACATCGCCGAGGACCCTGCGACCGGGTCGGCGGCCGCCTGTCTCGCCGGGTACCTCGCCGCCCGGTCGACGGAGTCCGACGTGACGCTGCAGTGGACCATCACCCAGGGCGTGGAGATGGGACGGCCCAGTCGGCTGGAGATCGAGGCGGACCGCCGGGCCGGCGTGCTCCACGCCATCCGCGTCGGCGGCGCGACCGTCCTGATGAGCGACGGGACCCTGCGTCTTCCGCCCGCGCGCGACTGAACACGTCGCGCGCGGGGTCGCGTCAGAAGCGCGCCCCCAGCGAGAGGTCGACGCGCCACTGCTCCCTGGGGTGGAGGCCACGCGCGACATCGAAGCGCAGCGTCCCGTCGAGGACGCTCACCCCCGTGCCGACGCCCGTGAGCGGCCGACGCACCTCGCTCCACGCCTCACGGCTGCCCGCCCAGCCCCAGTCGGCGTAGAGCGAGCGACGGACCGCGCCGCCGCGTGCCACCTCGGCGCGCGCCAGCCAGAAGGCATCGCCGGCGGCCGTCGCGGCCGTCTGCCCACGCACGGTCTGCAGGCCGCCCAAGTACCACAGCCGCTGCGCGGGCACATCACCGACGGAATGCCCCGCCGCCGTGGTCATGCTGCCGATCAGGCCGAACGGCAGGCCGTGCGACGTGGTCAGGTCGAGCGCGGCGCGGCCGTACTCGGCGGCCCCACCCGCACCCTCCATCCGCAGGTCGGTGTCCACGCGCCAGCCGCGTGGGGCGAGCCCGAAGCTCCGCTGCCAGCGGAACGCGGCGCCGACAAAGGTGCCGCGTGCGGCGTCGAGGTTCTCGATGAACCGGTCGTCGCCGTTCCCGCGGAACAGCGACCAGCGCGTCGTGACCGGGGCGGACCACTGCTCCTCGGCGAAGACCCGCAGCGAGCTGCGGCCCGCCGACTCGCGCACCCACGAGAGTTCGCCCCCCCACGCCCGGTGGTACACCCCTTCGTCGCGTGCGTACAACGCATTCGCGAGCGACGCCCCGAAGGTCAGCGGCGTCCCCCAGTCGTTCGACGACACGAGGCGGCGATACGCCGCCAGGCCGATGGTCCGGGGCCCTGCGCTGCGTCGCACACCCAGTTCCCCGTTGGCCTGCCGGTCGCCGGTCCCCGCGCGCACCGACGCGAACCACGTGAGTCCGGCGCCGAGTTCCTGGCGGAGCGCGAGCCCCGTGCTGAAGCCTTCGACGCGGTTGTAGCGCGTCATCGAGACCCCGTACTCGGGGACGATCGACTGCGGTCCCCAGCCGGCCTGCAGGTCGAAGCCGAGCGCGTTCCGCAGCTCCTCGCGGCCGGCGACGTTGAACAGCTCCTCGCCGGACTCGAACGGCGAGGCGGGCAGTTCGGGCGACGTCGCGAGCGTGGCGAGGTCGCAGGGCACCCGGACCACCACCGGCAAGGTGGAGCCGTACCGGTTCGAGCGTTGCAGGGCGGACCGCGTCGAGTCGGCCTGGCAGCGGACGTCGCGGGCCGCACGGATCGTGTCGGAGAGCTGACGCAACCGCGCGGTGACCACGGAGTCGCGGACCTTCGCCGGGACGCCGGCGTCGTTCAGGGAGTCCCGCAGCCCCCGCACGTTCACCGCCGGCGGCAGCGAGTCCATCTGCTGAGCGACGATCACCGGCCCGTTGACGCTCTCATAGACAAAGCGCTCCTCGAGGACGAACGGGACGCGGGCGAACATCGCCTGCGCGCGTCCCTCGGCGGCGCGCACGACCGGGAGCCAGAACCGGCCTTCGAACAGGGCGTACTCGATGGTGATGAGCTGGATGCCGCCCTTCATCGGGTTCAGCAGTCCGCGGACCAGCACGGGCACGTCGTCCGAGTCCGGTGACTGCCCCGCCACCTCCCAGACGTCGAGATCGACCGACATCCGGTACGCCGCACGGACGAGGCGCGCGGAACTCTGGTCGAACCAGAACGACCCGACGATGAGATTCCACTTCGGCTCCCGGGCACGGATGCGCAGCTCGCGCAGGACGATCACCCGGGTATCGGGCAGCGTGATCGTCATCGAGTCCCCGAGCGTGTAGGTGTAGTAGGCCTCGGACCCGCGCGCGATCGGGTGGACGAGTTGGCGCTCATCGACCTCGACACGGGCGATGGAGCCGCCGATCCACAGGTCGTCGCTCCCCGGAAAGTACGGAATGGGCACCGACTGTCCCGGCACGTTGCGGCGGTCGGCCGAGCGGTCCGCGTCGTCCTCGAAGGCGTTGGTGCTGCGGCGGCCCAGCAGGTCCACGAACGCGCCGCGCCCCTGCTCGAACTGGATGCGTCCCACCGCCTCATCACGCCCCATGAGCCGCTGCCGCCCCGCGTCGCGGATGCCGAGGCTCACCGACGTCCGCTGATACGCCTTGGCGTCATAGCTCCGCAGGGCGGAGTCCATCGTGAAGCGGGCGGCTCTGGCGCGCTCGAGCAGCGCGCGGGCCGCCGGCGTCGCGAACGCGGTCGCACGATGCGCGTCCGTGACCGGGATGCGCCGGACGGAGTCACTCCGCGACCCGCCGACGTTCACCGAGACGCCCACGGCACGTTGATTCGTGGCCGTGTCCCGTGTGCCGGTCTGCACTTGGACCTGCATGGTCGCCGCGGTGGCGAGGAGGAGCGCGAACATTGGGGGTACCGTGTCGTAGGGTCTGCCGCGACGTACGCGCGGCAACGCCGTCCGGTTTCTGCCGTCAGGGCGTCGGCGCGCGCCGCCGGGGGTCGTGGCGGACGGAGTCGGTGCGCATTGAATCCCCGCGAGCGGCCTCCTCCGAGCGCAGCGTGTCCAGCGCCTGCGTGGCGTCCGTCGCGACGCTGTCCTGCAGCAATGTGTCCGCCGGCGGCGCCGGCCGGACCGGCACCTCGTCCCCGAGCCCGCGCACGCGGCGCGGTGGCAGGTTGCGGCTGCGGTCGCGCTCCTCGATGATCGCCGCCCGCGCGGCCTCGGCGGCGCGCCACTGTGCGGCCCGGGCCGCGTCCGCGCGCCCCAGCGGGAACAGCAGCACCGCGATGACGGCCGGCGCCAGCAGCAGCGCACTGCCGCCCGGAATATGCGGCCCCACGCCGTGCGTCCCGCGGATCCGCTCGGCGAGACGCGGATACTGCCGCTGCACCAGCACCGTGGCCACGATCACCAGCAGGCCGATGAAGCCGAGCACGACCGGGAACGCCACGGCGTCACGAAAGATCTCGCGCGCCCACCACGCGAGCGCCTGGAACATCGCCAGCAGTCCCAGCAGCAGCCACACGACGCGACGCAGATACAGCGACGCCATGACCATCGCCAGCGCCGTCGGGAACAGCCACGGCCGCACGCCGGGGTCGGTCTCGAACAGGGCCACCAGCGCCCACACGGTGATCAGTGCCGCCATGATATGCAGCCAGCGCGCATAGTCGGCGACGCCGCGACGGCGGTCCGTCTCGTACGCGAGCGCCACGAGGACCGACGCAACGACCACCAGCGGCCACCCGGCCACCGCCGGGCCGCCCGCACGGGCGACCTCGGTCACCACCTCGCGCAGCAGCACGGCCAGCCCCAGCGCGCCGGGGATCATCAGGGGGCCGAACGCCAACCGCCGCATGCCCAGGAGTGCGGCCCCGAACAACGCCGCCGACAGCACCACCACGTGCCCGCGACACACCCAGAACAACGCGACCTCCCCGCGACAGACGGCCGGCGGTCGCTCCTCCCAGAGGCCCACGGTCCTGAGCGCGGCCCACAGGGCGAGCGGGACGGTCGCGCTCATGAAGCACAGCGCCACACCATGCGCCGTCGCGAACCGCTCGCGCGTGAAGACCCGCGCCGCCGCGCCGAACAGCGCCAGGTAGGTCAGCGACACGGCGAGGATCCCCGGCGGTCCCAGCAGCGCCCAGCGGTCGGCCAGGAACCAGCCCAGGGCGAAGAGCACGATCAGCGCACCGACCGCGTACGCGATGGAGATCGCGTTGAGCCCCCGCGGCGCCTCGCGTGCCCACGCGAGAAAGTCGCCGCTCGGCCCGCGCGGCGCCGACCCCGGGCTCGACGCGGCAGCGTCGTCCGCATCGAGCGCGAGCAGTTGCGTGCGCTGGGCCGAGGTGATCAGGCCGCGCACCACGGCGTCGTCCAACAGTTCCCGGAGCCTGGACCCCATTCGGGCAATATACCTCGCAACGAGTCGCTACACTTCGAGCATCCTCGACCCCCGCATCCCGTGCCCCACGACTTCGCGCCGCCCCTCGGCGACTTCCCGCCCGACGCCTTCGCCCGGCACGGCCACGAGCTGATCGACTGGATCGCGCAGTACCTCACGGAACTCCGCCACCACCCCGTGCTCCCGCGCACCACACCCGGCGCGATCGCGGCGCAACTCCCGGCGGCGGCACCCGTCAGCGGCGAGGCGATCGACGACATCCTGCGGGACGTCCGCGACGTCCTCGTCCCGGGCATCACGCATTGGCAGCACCCCGGCTTCTTCGGATACTTCGCGATCACCGCCTCGGTTCCCGGCATGCTCGCCGAGGTCATCAGCGCGGCGCTCAACGTCAACGGGATGCTGTGGGCGACCTCGCCGGCGGCGACGGAGCTGGAGCAGGTCACCGTGCGGTGGCTCGCCCAACTGCTCGGCCTCGGAGACGGATGGTTCGGCCAGTTGACGGACACCGCGTCGACGTCGACGCTGCTGGCCCTCGCGGCCGCGCGCGAGCGTGATCCCTCGCTCAACATCCGCCAGCGGGGACTGGCCGGCCGGGCCGACCTGCCCGTGCTGCGCGTGTATTGCTCCGAGCTTGCGCATTCCTCGGTCGACAAGGCGGTCATGCTGCTCGGACTCGGGAGCGACAACCTCGTCCGCATCCCGGTGGACGAGGCGTTCCGCCTCCGCACGGACCTGCTCGAGCACCAGATCGCGGCCGATCGCCAGGCAGGGTACCGCCCGCTGGCGATCGTCGCGACCGCCGGCACGACCGGCGTGGCCAGCGTGGACCCCGTGCGCCGCATCGCGACGATCGCCGCGCAGGAGGGCGTCTGGTTGCACGTCGACGCCGCGTACGCGGGCGCCGTGGCCGTCGCCCCCGAGCTCCGCGGTGTGCTCGACGGCGTCGAGCGTGCGGACTCGCTCGTGGTGAACCCGCACAAGTGGCTGTTCACGCCGGTGGGCTGTTCGGCCCTGTGGGTGCGTGACACGGACGCGCTGCGGCGGGCCTTCACGCACGTCCCCGAGTACCTGCGCACGGACGCCGGGGCACCGCTCGACTATCACGACGTCGGGTACCAGCTCGGTCGTCCGTTCCGTGCCCTGAAGCTGTGGATGGTGCTGCGCGCCTTCGGCGCCGAAGGGCTGGCGGCACGCATTCGCGCCCACAACGCGCTGGCCCAGCGCTTCGCCGCACAGGTCCGCACGACGCCCGGCTGGGAGGTTGCCGCCCCGGTCCACTTCTCGCTCGTGTGCGTGCGGTACGCCCCGCCGACGCTCGACGCGGCCATGGCCGACGCGCTCAACCGCCGGGTGCTCGCCCGGGTGAACGCTGGTGGGCGCGTGCTGCTCTCGCACACCACGGTGGGCGGACGCGTGGTGCTGCGCCTGGCGATCGGGAACGCGCGCTCCACGGCCGAGGACGTGGACGCCGCATGGCTCGCCCTGCAGGAGGCCGCCGCGATCGAGGGCGAGGCGTAACCGCGCGGCCACCCCGGGTTTCCCAAGGCCACGGCCAGCGGTAGCTTCCCGCCCATGCGCGCCCTCCTTGTCGCGGTCTTCGTCCTCTCCGGCGCCGCCGGTCTCATCTACGAGTCGATCTGGGCTCGCTACCTCGGCCTCTTCGTCGGGCACAGCGCCTACGCGCAGCTCATCGTCCTCGCCGTCTTTCTCGGAGGCATGGCCGCGGGGGCCGCGCTCACGGCCCGCTGGGCCGAGCGCATTGCCCGCCCGCTCTGGTGGTACGCCATCATCGAGGCCATCGTCGGCGTGGTCGGCCTCGGCTTTCACGAAATATTCCAGGCGGCGACCGGGCTGGCCTATGTTGCCGTCCTGCCCGGACTGCCCGCCCCTGTCGCGCTCGCGGCCAAGTGGGGGATCGCCGCGCTGCTGATCCTGCCGCAGTCCGTGCTGCTCGGGGCCACCTTCCCGCTGATGAGCGCCGGAGCGCTGCGCCTCGAGCGTCTGCAACGCGGACCGGCCGCGTCGCCGGGACGGCTTCTCGCCATGCTGTACTTCGCCAACTCGCTCGGAGCCGCAGGCGGCGTGCTGATCGGCGGCTTCGTCCTCGTGCGCGCCGCGGGACTGCCCGGCACGCTCGTCGCCGCCGCGATGGCCAACTTCGTCGTCGCCCTGCTCGTGCTGCTGGTGGTGCGCGACGTCGCCGCCGACACGACCGCACCGGTCACGGGCGCCGACGCCCCGGCGGCCTCCCCGCGCCTCGCCGCCCTCGCCGGCCCGGCGCTCACCCGGACGCTGCTCGCCATTGCCGGCGGGACGGCCGTCGCCTCGTTCATCTACGAGATCGCGTGGATCCGCATGCTCGCGCTGGTGCTCGGCAGCGCCACCCACGCCTTCGAGCTGATGCTCTCCGCGTTCATCCTCGGCCTTGCGCTCGGCGCCCTGTGGATCCGCTCCCGCGCCGACCAGTTCGAGGACCCGGTCCGCGCCCTCGCGATCATCCAGTGGACGATGGGCGTGTTCGCCCTCGCCACCGTGCCGCTGTACCTGGCGTCGTTCGGCTGGTTCGCGGACTTCCTCCGCGCCCTCGGGCGCACCGACGACGCGTACCGCCTGTTCAACGTCGTCCGCTACGCGCTCTGCCTGCTCATCATGCTGCCGGCGACCTTCTGCGCCGGCATGACGCTGCCGCTCATCACGCGCAGCCTGATGGCCACCGGCGGCGGCGAGCGAAGCATCGGGACGGTGTACGCCGTGAACACCCTCGGCTCGATCGTCGGGGCCGCACTCGCGGGCCTCGTGCTGCTCCCGTGGCTCGGGGTGAAGACGACGCTGCTGCTCGGCGGCACGCTCGACATGGCCCTCGGCGTCTGGCTCGTGCTGCGGTACCGCACCCAGTTCCTCGGCGGCGCGCGCCTGCTGCGCATCACGGCGCTGGGCGGCGCGGCGGTCGTGATCAACATCGCCCTCACGCAGCGCTTCGACCCGGGCCTCCTCACCAGCGGGGTCTACCGCTACGCCGTCGCGCCGGCTGCCGGCGCCCGGCCGGTCGAGTTCTACCGCGATGGCCGCACGGCGACCGTCAGCGTGCGGCGCGATGCCAGCGGAACGCTCTCCCTCGCCACGAACGGCAAACCGGACGCCTCGCTCACGCGCGAGTGGCTCACCACCCCCAACCCGGACGCCCCACGCGTCGAGATGGGCGGCGACCAGGTCACGCAGTTCTTCCTCCCCCTGATCACGCTGGCGCACGCGGCCCGTGCGGAACGGGCCGCCGTGATCGGCTTCGGCTCGGGCGTGTCGTCGCACGTCCTGCTCGGATCGCCGCATCTGCGGGACGTGGTCACCATCGAGATCGAACCGGCGATGGTCGATGCGGCGCGGCTCTTCCAGCCCGCGAACCAGCGGGTGTATGACGACCCGCGATCGACCGTCGTGATCGACGACGCCAAGGCCTACTTCGCCGCAACGGACGCGCAGTTCGACATCATCCTGTCGGAGCCGTCGAATCCGTGGGTCAGCGGGGTCAGCGCGCTGTTCACCGACGAGTTCTACCAGCGCGTCCGCCACTTCCTCGCCCCGAACGGCGTCTTCGGTCAGTGGCTGCACCTCTACGAGATCGACGACGGACTCGTCGCCTCGGTCCTCGCCGCGGTGCACCGGAATTTTCCGTCGTACGAGGTGTTCTTCACCTCGAGCGTGGACATGCTGATCGTCGCCGGCACGGCGGCACAGCTTCCGGAGGCAGACTGGAGCGTCGCACAGTTCGAGGGCATCCTGCGCGATGGTCGACCGTTCCACGAAATCACGGCAGCGACGCTCGAGTCCACCCGCCTCACGTCGCGCCAAGCCCTCGCGCCGCTGCTGGAGAACGGCCTCCCCGTCAACTCCGACTTCTACCCCCTGCTCGACCTCGCGGCGGAGCGGTCACGCTTCACGCGCCAGCAGGCCGACGGCATCGTCGGACTCGGCACCGACCGCTTCCCGCTCGGCCTCGTGCTGCGCGGGCAGCCCGTGCCGTTCGGCGAGGCCACCACGCCCGCCGTGCGCATTCGCCGCACCGAGCTCCTCGCCCTCGGGGCCGCACTGCGCAGGAACGTCATGCCACCCGACACCGGCAGCGCGGCATCGGGCTCCGGGGTCGATGCCCTGCGGCGCGCCCGCCACGACAAGGCGACCCTCGAGCTGCAGATCGCGACCGGCACCGCGCCGGGCAGCTGGGACTACTGGCTCGCCGACATGCTCGCGATCGACGACGCCCTGCACAACGGGACCGCCGGGGTCGCCGACTCGGCGTGGTACGCGACCCTGCGTGGCTACGTTGCACGGGCCAGCGCCCCGGAGCGCGCCGTGCGGATGGTGGCCTTCCTGGAAGCGGTGCGCTCGTGGAATTGGCCGTCCGTCATCGAGCACGGCGAGCGCCTGATCGCCCTCGGCGCCGAGCGACCAGTGGCGCCGGTTCCGGTCGACCTGCTGCGCGATGCGCTGGTGGTCGCCCACGTCGCGTCGGGCGACGCGGCGGCGGCGCGCCGTGTATTCAATCAGCTCGCGGGGCGCACCGGGCGGTCCGTGGGCGACATCCGCACGCGTCTGCTCGAGGCGTGGATCACGGCGGCAGAGCACGCGCCGGGCACCGAGGCAACACCTGCGGTGACGCCGCGCTGATCACCACACGCTCCGGCACCCCCTGCGTGCTGGCATCACGGCGCGCGCATCGACAGTTTCCCTCAGACCCTGACCCGCCCAGACCGATGCGCTTCGCCCTGCTTCGCACCGCCCTCGTCGCCGCCACGCTCGCGCTTCCGCTCGCGCTCACGGCGCAGCCCGACCCCCGGCTCGAACGACTCAAGGCCGAGGCGCTCACCAGGATCGATGCGCGCGCCAAGCTCGTGCAGGAGATCATCGACCAGGTGTTCTCGTTCGGCGAGCTGGGGTTCCAGGAGGTCGAAACCTCGAAGTACCTCACCGGCCTCCTCGAGCAGAACGGTTTTCGCATCGAGCGCGGCGTGGCCGGCATTCCCACCGCGTGGACCGCGACCTGGGGCAGCGGCAAGCCCTTCATCTCCCTCGGCTCGGACATCGACGGCATCCCGCAGGCCACCAACTTCCCCGGCACGGCCTTCCAGAAGCCGATGATCGAGGGCGCACCCGGGCACGGCGAAGGACACAACTCGGGCCAGGCCGTGAACATCGCGGCCGCCCTGGTCGTCAAGGAGATCATGGAGCGGGAGCGCATCCCCGGCACGCTGCAGCTCTGGCCCGGCGTCGCCGAGGAGCAGATGTCGGGCAAGGCGTTCCTGGTGCGGGCCGGCGTCTTCAAGGACGCCGACGTCGTGCTCTTCACGCACGTGAGCAATGACCTCGGCGTCGCGTGGGGTCCCAGCGGGCAGAGCGCCCTGATCTCGGCGGAGTTCCGCTTCAAGGGCAGCAGCGCGCACGCGGCGGGCGCGCCGTGGCGTGGCAAGTCCGCCCTCGATGCCGTGATGCTGATGGCGCAGGGCTGGGAGTTCCGCCGGGAGCATATCCGGACGGCGACGCGCTCGCACTACGTCATCCGCGATGGTGGTGATCAGCCGAACGTGGTGCCGAGCACCGCGTCCATCTGGTTCTACTTCCGCGAGCAGGACTACGAGCGGACGATGGAGCTGTTCGAGATGGGCAAGCGCGTGGCGCAGGGCGCGGCGATGATGACCGACACGGAACTCGACGAGGTGCGGATCCTCGGATCAGGCTGGGCCGCGCATTTCAGTCGACCGGTCGCCGAGGCCGTGCACGCCAACATCGTCCGTGTGGGCATGCCCGCGTGGAGCGAGGCCGATCAGACCTTCGCCCGCGCGTTGCAGCAGGAGATGGGGTCGTTCCCGACCGGCCTGCAGACGCAGGTGGGCGCGCTGCGCGGCCAGGCCCAGCTCAGCAACTGGAACGGCGGCGGCTCGGACGACATCGGCGACGTGTCGTGGAACGTCCCGACCATCACGCTGCGGTATCCGTCGAACATCCCGGGGCTCCCCGGGCACCACTGGTCGAACTCGATCGCGATGGCGACGCCGGTCGCGCACAAGGGCGGCGTGGCCGGTGCCAAGGTCCAGGCGCTGACGATGCTCGACCTCCTGCTGACGCCGTCGGTGATCGCCGACGCCAGGACCTACTTCACCGACGTGCAGACCAGGGACACCAAGTACACGTCCTTCCTGGGCCCCAACGACACGCCGCCCACGTATCTGAACGCCGAGATCATGGCGCGGTATCGTGAGCAGATGCGCCCGTTCTACTACGATGCGGCGAAGTTCCCAAGCTACCTCGAGCAGCTCGGCATCAGCTATCCGACCGTGCGCCCGCAAGGCACGCAGGTGCCGGACGCACCGCGCTGACACCCGAGGTGGTCAGCAACTGCCGCGGGTGGTGACCAGCACCGGGGAGCCCTGGCGTCCGGTGCGGTCCACCGCGCTGACCGCCACGGACTCGGCACGGACGGTCATGCCCAGCGACCAGCGCGTGACCGCGGCAGGCACCACGTCCGAGGTCCATTCGGCACCGCGTTTCACGTGCATGATCCACCAGCGCGGCGCCCCGGTGGCGCTGTCGGCGAGCGCCGGCGCGACACACACGATGCTGCGCTGCGCCGCATCCGTCCCCAGCACGACGGTCGGCGCCGACGGTGCCCGCCCGGCGAGCCACGGCGACGCCGGCACCAACGCGGTGCGCGCATAGAGCTGCCGCGTCATCGCGTCGGCGACGCCGCCCTGATTCTTCATCAGCGCCGCCATCGAGAAATGGATATTCCCCGTCGCCGTGCGATCCGCGCGGGTCGCGGTGATCTGCGCGAGCAGCTCCGTCGCCGGCCACTCGGGACGCGTCGCGACCCGTGAGGTGAAGTTGCCGGGCCAGAGGTGGCGGTCGTGGCGGTTCTGCTCGCCCCACCACTTGAGCAGCACGGGATAGCTCTGCGCGCGCGCGCCGATCGGCCAGTACAACTGCGGGGCCAGATAATCGACCCACCCCTCGTGCAGCCATCGCCGCGCGTCGGCGTAGATGCCGTCGAAGGCGTCGAAGCCCTGGATCCCGGCGGGCTCGCCCGGACGCCAGATCCCGAACGGAGACACGCCGAACTTCACCCACGGCTTCGCGGCGTGGATCTCCCGGTGCAGCTCCTGCACGAGCTGATCCACGTTGCGGCGCCGCCACGCGTCACGGGTCAGCGTGCCCCCGCCCATGCGGTACCGGTTGTAGGTCTCGTCGTCCGGGAACGGGATCAGCCTGCCCTGCGGGTTCCGTTCAGGGTAGGGATAGAAGTAATCGTCGATGTGCACGCCGTCGACGTCGTAGCGCTGCACGACGTCGAGGATGACGCGCGTGGTGTGCTGCCGCACCTCGTCCGACCCGGGATCCATCCACGAGTAGCGCCCGTAGCGCTTGACCAGCGAGGGACGCCGCACGGCGAGGTGGGCGGGGGCGTAGGCGCTCTTCGACGAGGGGTCCTTGGCCCGGTACGGATTGAACCACGCGTGCAGCTCGAGGCCGCGGGCGTGCGACTCCGTGACCGCGAACGCCAGCGGGTCCCACAGCGGCGACGGGGCGACACCCTGGCGGCCGGTCAGGTACTCCGACCACGGCTCCAGCGACGACGCGTACAGCGCATCGCCCGCGGGACGGACTTGCAGCAGCACGGCGTTCAGGCGCATCCCCTGTGCGCGGTCGAGGATCGCGAGCAGCTCCGCCTGCTGCTCCGCCACCGGGAGCCCCGGCCTGGACGGCCAGTCGATGTTCGCGACACTCGCCACCCACACCCCCCGGAACTCGCGCTCCACCGCCGGCACCCGAAGCGTGTCCGTTCCGACGAGCGCCGAGAGCGCAGCAAGGAGAGCAAGCACACCACACTATACACCGCATCGCCGGATCGGGTGAGGGGGCGCTAACTTACCCGGCATGCGCTCCTTCTCCACTCTCGTGTTCGCGCTGCCGCTGGTGGCGGCCGCGCAAGAGGCGCCGCGCGCGGATCGCTACGCGACGCGGCTGCAGCCCGCCCTCGCCGCGTTGCAAGGCGACAATGCATGGACCCTCGAACAGCAGGCGGCTGTCTGCCAGGTCGCCGCGCCGCCCTTCAAGGAAGCGGCACGCGCCGCGTGGTACCAGCAGGCACTGATCCAGCTCGGGTATCCTGACACGCGCATCGACCGCGAAGGCAACGTGATCGCGGAGCTCGCGGGGGGCGACGGGCCCACGGTGATGCTCGCCGGCCACCTCGACACGGTGTTCCCCGAGGGGATCGACGCCACGGTCACGCGCGACGGCACGCGCATGGACGGGATCGGGATCGGCGACGACTGCCGCGGCCTGGCGGTGGTGCTGGCGGTCGCCAAGGCGATGAAGACGCAACGCATCGTGCCGGCGGGACGCATCCTCTTCGTCGGGAACGTGGGCGAGGAGGGACCGGGAAACCTGCGCGGGGTGCGGCATCTCCTGGAGCAGGAGTTCCGCGGCCAGGTGGACTACTTCATCTCGGTCGATGGCGTGGGGCAGAACATCGTCTCGCGCGCCGTGGGCTCGCATCGCTACACCATCACCATCGCGGGCCCCGGCGGACACTCCTACGGCGACTTCGGGATGCCGAACCCCACCCACGCGCTGGGGCGTGCGATCGCGCGCATCGGGGACCTCGACGTGCCGGACCGGCCGCGGACCACCTTCAACGTGGGCATCGTACGCGGCGGCACCTCGGTGAATTCCATCGCCATGCGGGCGCAGATGGACATCGACATGCGCAGCGAGGATGCGGCCGGCCTGGCCAACCTCGACCGCAGGATCCGCGCCGCCGTGGACACCGCCGTCGCCGAGGAGATGGCGCGCTGGCCGAGGTCCACCACCAAGCTGAGCGTCACCTACGACACCATCGGGATCCGCCCGACGGGTGCGCAGTCCGACGACGCGCACATCGTCCGCACGGCGATGGAGACGGCGCGGCTCGTCGGCTTCGCTCCGCGCACCTCCGCCTCGAGCACCGACGCCAACCTGCCGATCGCCATGGGCATCCCCGCGATTGCGATCGACGGCGGGGGGCGGGGTGACGGCGCGCACTCGCTGGCCGAGTGGTACGACGACGGACCGGACGGCTACAAGGGGCCGCAGTGGGCGCTGCTGCTGGTGACCGCGCTGGCCGGACTCAAATAGCCGGCGATCCCCGGCAGCAACGAGGCCCAGCAACGGCATCACGTTGCTGGGCCTCGTTGCATCACACTGGGGCGGGTGGACTCGAACCACCAACCGCTCGATTAACAGTCGAGTGCTCTGCCAGTTGAGCTACACCCCATCGGCTGATGAAATGTAACTCCCCTCCGCTCACCGGTCGATGAGCGACTCCAGGAGCACCCGGTGGGCCGGGTCCCCGCTCTCCCCCAGTTTGGCGATCGCCCGGCGGCGCACCCGCAGGTCGGGGTCGTCTTTCGCGATCGCCTGGACCTTGGCCGTCGCCGTACGCGAGCCGTCGGCCGCCAGCAGGTCGACCACCGCCTCACGGAGCTCGCGCTCCGGCACCGCGTCGAAGAGCGCGATCACCTCGGCCGTCCGCCACCCCGCCGCGACCCCGCGCTGCGCGGCCCGCCGCCGTACCGCCATCAGCTCGGCGGCGTCACCCACCCGTTCGGCCAGCCACGTCCGGCTCGCCCGGTCGGCGATGTTCGAGACCGCAGTGACCGCCGCCAGCCGCTCCTTCTCCGTGAACCGCGGATACACGCGCCGCAGCAGCGCCGCATCCGACGCCACCGCGTCGCTCCCGCCGAGGGCGGTGATGGCCCGCACCCGCAGCGCCTCGGAGGCATCGGCGCGTTCGATCACGGCGGCAATCCGTGCGTGCACGCGCGGGTCGCGGGTCCGCATCGCCGCATCGAGCGCCGCACCGGCGAGCCATCCGTCGTCCGCGTCGCTCAGCCCCAGCAGCGACGACACTCCGCCCCCGCCCGGCAACCGGCTCAGCGCGCTGAGCGCCGCACTGCGCACCGTACGGGCGCGATCCTCGTCGCGCGCGATGGCCGTGAGCGCGGGCCCCAGCGTGGCATCATCGGCGAGCGATGCCGCGGTCAAGGCTTCGCGCGCCACCCGGCCGTCCGACCGCCGAACCACGTCGAGGAAGAACCGCGTCGCCTCGGCGGCACTGACGGCACCGAAGTCGGGCACGCCCGGCTCCGGCGTGAGGGGGCCGACCATCACCTCGATGCGCAGCACGTCGCTCCCGTCGCGCGTCACGACCGCCCGCACGGGGCCGGCAACGCAGGCCCCTGCGGCGTCGAACGAGCCACGCGAAACGAACCACGTGGAACCATCGATGCGGTACATCGCGCGGCCATCCCCGCACATACCGTCCGCCGCCGGATAGTTCAACTGCACCTTGTCGCCCGCCACGCTGGCCACGCGCTCGCTCAGCGTCTGCCCGCACGCCGGGAGCGCCGTCACCACCAGCAGCAGGGGAATGCCACCGCGGGACCACCGGCCAACGGGGCTCATCGGTCGATCAGGTCGAGGAGCGCGGCCGTGATCTTCGGGTCCTTCTTGGCCGAGAGGAGGCTGATGGCCAGCGTGCGGAGCTGCGGGTCCGTCCCACGGCGCACCACGTCGAGCAGCTTGTCCGCCGCCTCCGGCTCCTTGCGCTGCGCCAGGGCGCGGAGCACCGACTCCCGCAGGTTGCGGGCTGCCGCGTTGTCGTACGCCTGCGACAACTGCGCCACCGTCATCGTCGAGGCCACCCGCGAGAACGCATGCGCCCGCAGGCTCGTGCTCTCCTGCTCGCTGCCGGCGACCTCCATCAGCCACCGCTGATTGGCGTCGCCGCCGAACCGCGCGATGGCGCTGATGATCGCCTGCTTCACGCGGGACGACTCGCTGCGCGCGTACACCGTGCGGAGCCACGTCGCGTCGTCCGCCGTCATCCGCTCCGCCGTGAACCCGGTCAGCAGCTCGGTCTTGAGCGCGTCGGGCGTGCCGGCATCCTCGATCAGCGCCCGCACGGCCTGTGTGGCGCGCGGCGAGGGATACCCGATGAGTCCGCGTGCCGCGGCCCGCCGCACGTTGGCGTCGGGTTCGGTCTTCGCCAGGTTCTCGAGCAGGCCGAGGACGGTGTCGCTCGGACGGCGCGCCAGCCACGTGATCGCCTCGGTCCGCAGCGTGGCCGACGGATCGCTCCGTGCCACGCCCATCAGCGTCGCGACCGACTTGGCGTCGTCGCGGCGGCCAAGGATCACCAGCGCGGCCGAACGCAGTCTCGCGCTGCATGTGTCGCGCCGGGCGAGAATCCGTTCGAGCAGCGGCGCGGCGGCCTCGGGGTCGGTCCGGTTGAGCGCCGAAAGCGCTTCGACGCGCACCGACTGGTCCTCGGTGTCACACCCCTGCCCCGCCGCGGCGGCCTCGGCCACGGCGCGGCCTGCCGACGCGTCGCCGCGTGCGGCCAGCGCGCCGCGGATCCGTGTCGCGAGGGTGGCCGCGTCGCCGGCAATGCGCGCTCGCGGAAAGCGCTCGCGCTGCCGGTCGAGGACGGTCGTCGCCTCGCGCAGCTCCGGCAGGCCGCCGATCCGGTACAGCGCCCACGCCTGCCAGTACATCGCGTCGGGGATGTACGCCGACTGCGGGTGCTTGTCCTGCAGTTCCTTGAAGCGCAGCGACGCGGCCCGGTAGTCCCCGCGGTTCAGCAGCGCGCGCGCCTGGACGAAGAGCGAGTCGGCCGGATCCTGCGGATGCCGGGAGGCAACGGGCATGGGCGACTGGCCGTCCCCCCAGGACAGACGAGCCTCGGCAAGGGCGGCCGACGTCGCGGTGCGGGCCGCTTCCATCGCTTCGCTGGCGATCGTCGCCGCCTGGTCATGGATCGCCGCAAGGTCGACGTGGTTGATGAGATGCTCGCGCAGTCGCTCGGCCTCGAGCTGCAGCTCGCGCAGCGCCCCCACGGGGGGAGGTGGAGGAAGCGGCGGCGTGGGACGCACCTGCGCCGCGGGCGGGGCCGGAGGCGGTGGTGGCGGGGGAGGCGGCGTCCGCACCTGGGCGGAAACCAGCGTGGCCGAACAGGCGCAGAGCAGCAGGAGTCGAAGCATCGGAGTGCGTCCTTGGAAAGTTCAGTCTTGATAGGAAGCGAGCGTCACCACCGCCGTCCGCAGGCGCGGCACGACGTCCCGTTCGGTGAGTGCATCGCGAATCAGTTGCATTTCTTCCTGGCGCCGGACGCCTGTGCCCTGGCCGTTGAGCGCCGCGATCTGCGCGAGGACGAGTTCGAGGTCCTCCAGCAGGTTCTGCATCCGCACGTCGGTCGCGGCGGGAGAGTCGAGCAGCAGGCGCGTCGTCACCAGCAGCGTCGTCGCCTGGGCCGCGACCTCCGCACTCGGCGCGCGGTTGGCCAGCACCTGCAAGTCGCGGAGCAGGGCTTCGGTATCGCCCAGCAGCACGCTCGT
>CAYSFN010000015.1:355-3865 GCA_964430045.1 uncultured Gemmatimonadaceae bacterium | reverse complement strand
GCGTCGGCAAGCAGTTCGTCCAGCCGGTCGTCAGTCATGGTCCAGTTCCTCTATGCGAAGTCCGCGAGCGCTTCGCGCAGTCGGGCACGGGCCTCGAAGACCCGCGCTTTGCTCGTCCCTTCGGCGATCCCGAGCATCGTGCCGATCTCGCCGTGGGTGTACCCTTCGATGTGATACAGCACCATCGGATGCCGGAGCGAGGCGGGAAGCCCCTCGATCGCCGCGTGCATCCGCTCCCGCAGGTCGGGGTCGGCCGCGTGCGAGGGCGCCGCGTGCAGCTCCCCGGCATCATCCAGCGGACGTTCCCGTTCCCTGAGCCGCCGCACCTTCCGCATCCCGTTGAGCGCGACGGTCACCGCGATCCGATGCAGCCAGGTTCCAAACGCGCTGTCACCACGGAACGCATCCAACTGACGGAAGGCGCGGATGAAGGCGTCCTGCGTCAGGTCGCGCGCCAGCTCCTCGTCATCGCACAAGCGATGCACGAGCCGGTGGACCCGCATCACGTGCGCGTCGTACAGATCTCGATGTGCGGACCGGTCGCCCAGACGGGCGCGCGCCACCAAGGCCTGTTCGTCGGCACGCGACGCGCTCACGGGAAGAGGAGCAGCGTTCGTCATGCGTTCGAGGCATTGGACACCGGGTCCGCTCGAACCGTTGTGGAAGGGGCCAAAGGCCCCGGCGGGCTCACGCGGCCGAGCGGCATTGGAGGCACGCTCGGCTGGGGCACCGCGGCAGCACGCCGGGCAGGCGCGCTAGTTCTTGTGCCGGAACGTGATGCGACCGCGCGTCAGGTCGTAGGGCGACACTTCGAGCGTCACCCGGTCACCCTCGAGAATGCGGATGTGGAATCGACGCATCTTCCCCGCCGTCGTGGCGAGCACATCGTGGCCGTTCGGGAGGGACACGCGGAACGTCGCATTCGGCAGCACGTCCGTCACCGTCCCTTCCAGTTCGATCGCTTCTTCCTTCATCAGCCTCCTGGCTGTTGTGGGGATAACTTTTAAAGATAACGAATTCCGGCCGAAAGCGCCTCGTGGCCTCCTCCCGCGGGAACCGAGCCGTCCGCGTACTGGCCTGCAATCACGACCCTGCCTCCGCGCGAGGTCAGTACCGGGCCATGTCGCGCGCTGAGCGCTCGGTCGACGGCGGACCGCCGGGCACGCGAGCGAGTGAGACCGGGTACGACACCGCGCCATACGAGGGGTTGGCGCGCGAGAGGACCGAGACCCACCCTGCGAGTCGGCCATCCCGCAGTTCCAGGTTCCACGCGGCATTCACACCGGCGGTGTCGCTCCCCGGCGTCGCGTCGGGACCGCGGGCGATCCGGCCGCCGCCGCCGCTGACCCACCCGTCGGCGAGCGTCGCATTCGTCATCAGCACGGGGGCGTCCCGACCGATCCTGATGCGCGGCACGCCCTCGGGGTCGGCCTCGATGACCATCGAGAGCGTCCCGTCGGGCAGGGTGATCGTCCCGCCCCACGGGCCGCGGTATTCGCCGGTGAGCCGCCACGCCGGGCGCGGCGTCACGGGCGGCGGGGTCGGCGGCACGGTGATCGGCACCACGACGTGACGGATCAGGTTCGCGAGGCGGCCCACCGCGGGCGTGCTCGCGTTTGCCAGCACGACCACGACCAGGGACTCCGCCGGATACAGGTTGAGCACCGTCGAGACGCCCGGCATCCCGCCGGTATGCGAGATGCGCGTCAGGCCGCGGTCGTTGGCGACCACCTGCCAACCGAGCCCCGCTGTCGCGGCGGTCGGCGGTCCTGCAGCGCCGAGTGTCCGGTACATCTGCGCGCGCGCCCCGGGTTGCAGCACGGCGCGCGCGTCCGGCGCGGGCGTTCCCACGTGGAACATTCCGAAGCGCACCAGGTCGTGCGCGCTCGACCAGAAGCCCGAGGCGCCCACGTGGTCGAACGTGTATGGCGCGATCGGCTGCTGGTCCGGCCCGTACCGGATCGCCGCGCGGTCCCCCAGGTCGCTCCCGTCGCTGATCGTCGTGCGCGAGAGGCCGAGCGGGTCGAGGATCTCGCGGCGCATGTAGTCCGCGAAGGGCATCCCGCTCGTGCGCGCCACGATGTGGTCGAGCACCCCGAAGCCGAAGTTCGAGTAGAAGTAGCGGCTGCCGGGGGCGAGCGTCAGCACGCCGTACTTTGCGATCGCCGCCTCCATCGTCCCCGCGGGCGGACCACCCGCGTAGAAGAACTGATAGTGCAGTGGCAGTCCCGCCGTGTGCGTGAGGAGCCGCCGCACCGTCGCGCTGTCGGCGTGCCCCGCGAAGGCGCGCAACGTGGCCGCACCCAGGTGGCGATTCGCCGGCGCATCGAGGTCGAGCTGCCCGTGCTCCACCAGCCGCATCACCGCCGTGGCCGTGAAGGGCTTGGAGATGGACGCCAGCGAGTACATCGTCTGCGGCGTCGCCGGGCGGGCGGCGGCGACGTCGGCGTGCCCGAAGGCCTCCGCCCACTGAATGACACCGCGGTGGGCGACCGCCACGGAGATCGACGGCACGCCCGTCGTCGTGAGCACGGCACGGATCGTGTCGCGGATGGCCGCGAACCGGGCGTCGGCGGCACCGACCGGTTGCGCCGCGGCGGTCGGCACCGCCGCCGTGAGCAGGAGGAACGCGGTCAGGGCGCGCCGACCGGTTCCGATGCGAGTGATTGGCATGCGCCAGTATCGCGCCCATCCCGCACGGCGTCAAAGGGTGCCGCGCCCGGGGGGCTGCCTCCCGGGCTGGCGGGGGCCGCCAAGGCCGCGCTACGTTGGGGCGGTGGGACGGCTCAGCACTTTCCCCCCTGAACGGCGTAGTAAGGGCAGCACCCATGGGTCCACTGCGACCCGCTGCACGACCCCTGATCCTCAGCTGGAGTTCCGTCATGGTCAATCGTCGCGAAATGCTCGGCATCTCCCTCGGCGCCACCGCCGGGATGGTCATCAACCCCCAGTTCCTGCTGGCCTCCCTGCCACAGGGCTCGCTGATCAAGCGCGCCATCCCCAGTACCGGCGAGATGGTGCCCGTGATCGGCCTCGGCTCCTCGGCGACCTTCTCAACGGTCGCGCGGGCCGAGGACAAGTCGGCGCTGAAGGAGGTGCTCCAGACCCTGGTGGACCGCGGGGCCACGGTGTTCGACACCGCGCCCAGCTACGGCGCGTCGGAAGAGGTCGCGGGGGCGATGGCCGCCGAGCTGGGCCTGACCGACAAGATCTTCTGGGCCACCAAGGTCAACGTGGCGGGCGGGCGCGGCGCCACGAGCCCGGACGCCGACCCGGCGCGGGCGCGGCAGCAGATCGCCACGTCGTTCGACCGCATCAAGAAGGCGAAGATGGACTGCATCCAGGTCCACAACCTCGGCGACATCCCCACGCAGATGGGGATCCTCAAGGAACTGAAGGCCGAAGGGCGCGTGCGCTACATCGGCACGACGTCCACGAGCGACAACCAGTACGAGCGTCTCGCCGAGGTGATGCGGAACGAACCGCTGGATTTCATCGGCGTGGATTACG
>CAYSFN010000015.1:0-345 GCA_964430045.1 uncultured Gemmatimonadaceae bacterium | reverse complement strand
CGCAGGAGCGGAAGATCGCGGTGCTGGTGTACGTGCCGTTCGGGCGCACGTCGCTGTTCCGCCGCACGGCGAACACGCCGCTCCCCGAGTGGGCCAGCGAGATCGACGCCACGACGTGGGCGCAGTTCTTCCTCAAGTGGATCATCAGCAATCCGGGCGTCACCTGCGTGACACCGGCGACGAGTCAGGCCAGAAACATGATCGACAACGTCGGCGGCGGTATCGGCCGCCTGCCCGACGCGGCGATGCGCAAGCGGATGTCGGACCTGATCGACTCGCTGCCGCCGGCGCCGAGCGGGCGCGGGGGCGGCCCCGGGCTGTAACGAACCACCTCGGGGCCGCGGG
>CAYSFN010000014.1:26198-37839 GCA_964430045.1 uncultured Gemmatimonadaceae bacterium | reverse complement strand
CATCGACGAGATCGACAAGATCGCGCGCAAGTCCGAGAACCCCAGCATCACGCGGGACGTGTCGGGCGAGGGGGTGCAGCAGGCCCTGCTGAAGATCCTCGAAGGCACGGTCGCCTCGGTGCCGCCCCAGGGCGGACGCAAGCACCCGCAGCAGGAGTACATCCAGATCAACACCAAGGACGTGCTCTTCATCTGCGGCGGCGCCTTCGACGGCTTGGAGAAGATCATCGAGGCCCGGGTGGGGCGGCGGGCCATCGGCTTCAGCTCGGTGGGACCGGCCGCCCTCACGCCGGGCGAGGCGAAGAACCCCTTCGCCCACGTCGAACCGGAGGATCTGCTGCGTTTCGGCCTGATCCCCGAGCTGGTGGGCCGCCTGCCGGTGACGGTGCCGCTGGAAGGGCTCGACGAGGAGGCGCTGGTCCGCATCCTCAAGGAGCCGAAGAACGCGCTGCTCAAGCAGTACCAGCGCCTGTTCGCGTTGGAGGACACGCGGCTCAGCTTCGACGACGCGGCGCTCCGGGCCATTGCGCAGAAGGCGATCAAGCGAGGCACCGGTGCCCGCGGCCTGCGGGCCATCCTCGAGGAGATCCTGCGCGACGTGATGTTCGACCTGCCCGGGCGCGACGACGTGGTCGAAGTCCGGGTCACCGAAGCCTGCGTCACCAACGGGGCGCCCCCGATGCTCGAGATCGCGCCCCGGAAGCAGCGGAAGGAAGCCTGACGCTCACCCTGCGGCGCGACGGGGACGTGCACGACGTCCCGGAGCGGCTGCCCACGCTGCCGCTTCGGGACGTCGTGCTCTACCCGTGGGCGCTGATGCCGCTGCTCGTGGGGCGGGCGGCCTCGCTCGCCGCGCTGGATGCCGTCGGCGAGGACGGCTACCTGCTGGTCGTGGCGCAGCGGGACCCCGAGCTGCCGGAGCCGACGGGGAGCGATGTGTTCCGGGTCGGGACCGTCGCGCGCGTGGCGCAGCGCAGCACCCTGCCGAACGGGACCACGCGCGTCCTGCTCGAGGGGATCGCCCGGGTGCGGCTCACGCGCGTTGCCGTGCGCCGCGGCGTGATGCGGAGCGCGATCGAGGTGTGGCCGCTCACCGTGCGGGCCGGGGCCGGCGAGGCCGGCGAGGCGAGTGTACGGCGGGTGGTGGAGTTGTTCGACGAGTACATCGCGCTGCATCGCCGTCTCCCGGGCGAGGTGGCCCGGCTCGCCCACGGGGACGGTGCGCTCGAACGGCGCGGCTTCGCGGTCGCGGCGCACCTTGGCGTGCGGCTCCCGCAACGCCAGGCCTTTCTCGAAGCGGCCGACCTCCCCACGCTGTTCGCGCAACTCGCCGAGGCACTGCGCGCCGAGATCGAGCTGCAGCGCCTGGAGCGGAAGATCGAGGACGACGTGCGCGGGGCGGTGGCGCAGAACCAGCGCGAGTTCTTCCTGCAGGAACAGCTCAAGGCGATCCATCGCGAACTGGGCGACGACGAGGGCGACGATCTCGCGGAGCTCGAGCAGCAGGTGGAGCGCCGGACGCTGCCCGACGCGGTGCGCGAGCGGGCGCAGCGCGAGCTGCGCCGCCTGCGGCGACTCCCGGCCGCGTCGCCGGAGTCCACCGTCGCGCGCGGGCTGCTGGAGTGGATCCTCGCGCTGCCCTGGGGCATCCGCACGGATGACCTGCTCGACCTTGCGCACGCCCGCGCGATCCTCGACGAGGAGCATCACGGCCTCGAGGAGGTGAAGGAGCGGCTGCTCGACCACCTGGCGGCCCTGACGCTGGCCGGCGGCCTGCGCGGCCCGTTGCTGTGCCTGGTGGGCCCGCCCGGCGTCGGCAAGACCTCGCTGGGCCGGGCCGTGGCCCGGGCGCTCGGGCGGCGCTTCGCACGCATCGCCCTCGGCGGCGTGCGCGACGAAGCCGAGATCCGCGGGCATCGGCGCACCTACATCGGCGCGATGCCGGGCCGCATCCTGCAGGGCATGCGGCGCGCGGAGTCGATGAACCCGGTGTTCCTGCTCGACGAGATCGACAAGCTGGGTGCGGACTGGCGCGGGGACCCCGCCGCCGCACTGCTCGAGGTGCTGGACCCCGAGCAGCATCACGCGTTCAGCGATCACTTCCTCGAAGTGGACTTCGACTTGTCGCAGGTGCTGTTCCTCACCACGGCGAACTCGCTCAGCGGCATCCCCGAGGCGCTGCGCGACCGCCTGGAGATCGTGCGCCTTCCCGGCTACCTCGACCACGAGAAGATCGCGATCGCGCGGCAGCATCTGATCCCGCGCCAGCTCCGGCAGCACGGCATCGACCCGGCGACGGTGAGCTGGGAGCCGGGCGTGCTGCCGCGCGTCCTGCGACGCTACACGCGCGAAGCCGGGGTGCGCGACCTCGAGCGGCGGATCGCGCGGATCGCGCGCAAGCTGGCGCGTGCGCGGGTCGAAGCCGGGGTCACGACGGCGATGACGCCGACGGCGATGACGCCGACGGCGATGACGCAGGTGGTGCGCGTGGAGGCGTTGACCGAGCTGCTCGGCGTGGCCCCGTATGACGAGGACGAGGCCTTCACCGAGGACCGCGTGGGCGTGGCCGGCGGACTGGCGTACACGGCGACCGGGGGGGAGCGGCTCGACGTGGAGGTGAGCGTCGTGGCGGGGCGCGGCCGGCTGCAGTTGACGGGCACGCTCGGCGACGTGATGAAGGAGTCGGCGACGGCGGCGCTGAGCTTCATCCGCGCGCGCGCCGCTGCGCTGGGCATCGCGGCGGACTTCCACCGGACGAGCGACATCCACGTGCACTTCCCCGCCGGGGCCACCCCCAAGGATGGGCCGTCGGCCGGGCTGGCGATCATCGTCGCACTGGTCAGCGCGCTCACGGGACGTGCCGCGCGCGGCGACGTCGCGCTCACGGGCGAGATCACCCTGCGTGGCCGGGTGCTGCCCGTCGGCGGACTGAAGGAGAAGAGCGTGGCGGCCCTGCGGCACGGCGTCCGCGACCTGGTGATCCCCGCCGGCAACGCGCGCGAGATCGCCGAACTGCCCGCGGAGGTCAGCGCCGGACTCCGGATCACGGCGGTCTCCACGGCCGACGAGGCCCTGGCGATCGCGCTGCGCCCCACCACCGCACCCACGACTGTCACACCGAGCCGCCACCGCGGCGCGCTCGCCGCCGTTCCCGCCCCGACCAGCCCCCAGTGATGGACGACCGCTCGAACGACCCCCTGCCCATCCGCTCCGTGGACTTCATCGGCGGGATGGCGGCACCGGGCGGATGGCGCCCACCGGCAGACCTGCCCGAGGTCGCCTTCAGCGGGCGGTCGAACGTCGGCAAGTCCACCATCCTCAACAAGCTGGTGCGACGCAAGGCAATGGCCCGGGTGTCCAACACGCCCGGCCGGACCCGCGAGATCAACTTCTTCCGGGTGAACGACGCCTTCGTCCTCGCGGACTTGCCCGGCTACGGGTATGCGCGCGTCAGCAAGGAGGCGCAGGCGCTGTGGAAACCGCTCATCGAGTCGTACCTTGGCGGAGGGCCGCCGTTGCGCGGCGTCGTCCAGCTCCTGGATGCGCGCCACGACCCCACGGACCAGGACCGTCAGATGCTGGACTATCTTTCGACCCTGGGTTTGCCCACCCTTGTGGTGCTGACCAAGCTTGACAAACTTGGAGCACGCGAGCGCGTGGGACGGGCGGCGGCCCTGGCCGCCGAACTCTCGCTCGATCCGGAGCAGTTGCTGGGCACCAGTGGTATCACGGGCGAGGGGCGCGACATCCTCGCCGAAGCGATCCGCGACCTCGTCGCAGTCCCGCCAGCGGAGGATTGACCGATGTTCTCTCGACGACTCATGCGCCTCGGCGCGGCCGTGCTGCTGGCGTCCTGCGCCGCCGGCGGTGCGGCGGGCGGCGGTACGCCGGCAACGCCGCGCGCCTCGGCGGCGGCACCATCGGCGTCCGCGGACACGACCGCCCTGATCCCGGCCGGCCTGGGCTCGCTGCGCCAGGAGGACATCGCGATGCGCCTGACGGTCCAGAGCCTGCAGGTGCGCGTGATCCCGCTGGATGAGAACTTCATCCGCACCCTGTCCCCCGACAGCTACCGCACGCTGCACGACATCGGCCTGAGCAAGCGGGCGGAGATCGCGGAGATCGTCCGCCGGACGGGCGTACCGTCGGTCTCGCTGTGGTACGTGTCGTTCTTCAACCTGCAGCAGGGTGAGGCGCGCTATTCGGCGCAGGACGTGATCCTGACGAACATGGGGCGCGACTTCCGACCGCTCGACATCCTGCCGCTGACGCCGGGCTTCGGCAACCAGCGGCTCCGGCAGCGCGAGCAGGCCCACGCGCTGTTCGTGTTCGACGGCGCGATCAATCCGAACCAGTCGCTGTCGCTGACGCTCGAGGCGCAGACCGGCGGCGACTGGCGGACCGTGGTGCAGCGCGTCGAACGGGAACGGGCGCTCATCCGCTCCCGCGCCGCCTCGGGACGGCGTCCACCGCCGTCGGCCGACTGATGCCGCTGCGGCCCCTCCGCGCGCTGCCGTCGTCCGACCTGGACGCGCTCGGCGCCTCGTGGATCGCCGGACTGCAGGAGCGGTTGGCCGACCCCGCCACCGACCGGGCGCTCCTGTGCCGGCAGACCCTCGCCGAGCTCGCGTTCCCGGACTATGCGGCGCAGTGGGAGGAGGCCGTCGCCGACGACGGGCTCCCCATGGCCACCCGCCTCGCGCTCCTGGCGCTCGACCCGCGGCAGATCACGCTCGAACCCGAGTACTACGCCGAATGCGACGTCGAACGCTTCGCGCGCGTGAAGCCGTTGCTGTGGCTGTGGTACAGCTTCGACCGGCTGCCGATCGGCGGGCAGCAGGTGTCGCTCGGCGTGGCGCTCCGGCGGATGCTCGCGCCGCACATCTTCGCGCGGGTGGGGCGGAACTTCAAGTGCTTCCAGCACGTCGAGGTGTCGTTCGGGTACAATCTCGAGGTGGGGGACGACGTGGTCGTGCATCGCCACGTGCTGCTCGACGATCGTGGCGGGATCAGGCTCGGGGACCGGGTGTCGATCTCGGACTACGCGAACATCTACAGCCACACCCACAGCATCGTCGACCAGCAGGACGTCACGAACCTGCTGACGGTGCTCGAGCCCGACGTGCGCATCACCTATCACGCGACGGTGCTGGCCGGCACGCACGTCGCGCACCAGGGGATGGTCGGTGCGATGGCGCTGGCGACCAAGGACGTGCGGCCCTACCACGTCAACGTCGGGATCCCCGCGAAGAGCATCCGCGTGAAGCCGAACGCGCCGCGCGCGCGCGACGTGCTCGCCCGCGACGCGGACCGCGCGGACTGAGCGGGGAGAACGTCGGAGTGGGGGAGTCCAGAGGCAAAGTCCCGGACTCCCTCCCCACCCTGCTACCTCCGTCGCGGCGGTGACCAGGGCGGTGCTGGCGTGCGTTGAGCGGCCGCAGCAGACCCCTGACCACCGCCGAACTCGACGGCGCCGATGTCGCAGGCTCCATTGCGCCCGAACCCACGTTGATCAGTGGACGGACACGCCGCGGTATTGCCGGCGTTGATGGCGGCACTCCCCGCGAGCAGCGCATGCGTCAAGGTGGGCCCGCCGTTGCTGGCGAGTACGGGGTTCACCCCGGCCGGCGTGTTCGGCTTGTCATTGAGCGCCTCGGCGTCGAGGAACACGTTGCAGGTCGTATCGTCGCTCAGGTTGTTGCCGTGCGATACCACGCGCGCGCCGTCGGCAATCACGTTGAGCCGGCAATTCTCGAGCACGCCGGCCCGGACATTGCCCGCCAGAATGACGTTGGTCATGGTCAGCGGCTGGGCAGGCGGTGACGCCACCCGGATCCCGGCGCCGCCGTGGACCGCCACGACCGGGTTGACCACGTTCCCCACGATCGTCACGTTGGTCAGCGCGGCCTCCCGCCCCAAGTGCAACCCGGCCGCGCTGACCGCCGCGTTTCCGGACACGGTGACGTTGGTGAGCACCAGATGGCTGCCCGCGACATTCTCCTGGAAGATGCCCCCGCCGCCGTGCGCGTTCTGGGGAGCGGTGGGATGCTCGAGCAGCGCGCTGTTGCCGGAGATGGTGGAGTTGGTGATGGTGTAGACGCCGGCCGCCGAGAGCCAGATGCCGCCGCCCCGACCCGCGGTCACGTTGTCTGCAACCGTGACCCGGTTGAGCACGGCCGAACCGGCCGCCCCAGCGCCGATGTAGATGCCGGCACCCGCCGACGAGCCGACATTCCCGCGCACCTCGACGTCTTCAAGCAGTCGTGTTGCCTGCGCGTTGACGCCGAGGAAGATCCCGGCCCCCAGCGCAGCGGGGCCGGCACCCGTGTTGTTGAGAATCCGCGAATTGCGGATGACGACGTTGCCGCTCGCCGCTGCGACGTAGATCCCGGCACCTTGCGATTGCCCGGTGGGTGCTGATGTTTCGTTCCCCTCGATCAGCGCATCTTCAATGAGCACCGGTCCCGACGTGAAGATGCTGATTCCCGCTCCCAGGGAACGCGCACGGTTCTCCCTCACCACGACGTTGGCGAGCCGGAGGCTGGCGGTTCCGGTGACTTCGACGCCGCCGCCCGTGATCTCCATGAACGGTGGGGCACCTGTCACGCGGGCACCTCTGATGGTGAGCCCGGAGATGTCGGCGACCGCCGCACCCGCGATCCGCAGCCCCCAGCGGTCATTGGTCTCGTCGGCATTGACGTCGAGCGTCAGCGACGCCGGCCCAGGTCCCACGAGATCGAGTTGGCCCGTGATCGGAGGCAGCGGGCTGGTGAGCGTGATCGTCCCGGCACCGATCTCGATGCGGTGGGGGCCGCCCGTGCCGTTCGCTGCGGTCAAGGCTTCCCGCAGCGAGCAGTGCGCGGGCGTGCAACTGCCGTCGTCCGTGTCATCCAGACTGGTGACGGCGATCGTTGCCGGCACCACGACAAAGGTCTGCGGCTCGGACACGCCGAAGCCGGGCCCCGGATTCGCGACGGTGATGGCCGCTGGTCCCGGCGTGACGAAATCGCTGGCGGGGATCGTCGCCGTGAGCTCCGTCGACGACACGAACGTGGTCGTGCGGGCTGCCCCGTTCCAGTGGATCGTCGACCCGTTCACGAAGTTGTCGCCGCTCACCGTCAACACCAGCGCCGGTGATCCGACGCGCACGGACGTCGCGCTCAGACTCACCAGGACCGGCGGCGTCGTGCCCATGACGGCAAAGGTGCTGAACCGAAGGGTTTCGCCCCGGGCAGTTTGCGTCACCGGATCGACGGTGCCGTTGGCGAGCGCTTCCCATTCGGTGCCGTTCCATCGATGCACGCGAAGCAGGCTCACCTCCGTGCCCGCTGGCACCTGTGCGTCGGCGAAGCTCAGTTGCACGGCCACCGGCTGCGCGAACACCGTGCCGGCAGGACCGAGTTCATGCGCCGTCCCCGGAACGAGCGTCGGGGCCGCGGGGGGCGAAGCCACCGCCGCAACGGTGATGGCAATGCCAGCGGCGGTCGCACCGCTCGGCACCGTGATTTCCACCTTGCCGTCGGCAGCGGTCACCGTACCGCCGGTGGGAGGTGCCACGCCACCATCCTGCACGGTGATGGTTGCCGATCCGTTCCTGCCTTCACTCGTCGCGGTGATAGTTGCCGTGCCGGGACCGACGCCCGTGACGACGCCGGCGCTGCTCACCGTCGCGACAGCCGCCGCGGATGTGCTCCAGGTGATCGTGCGTCCCGTGAGCACCGTACCGTCGGCGTCCCGCAGCGTGGCGTTCAGCGCGACCGTTGCAGCGGCCACCAGGGAATGCGTGCCCGGCGCTATCGAGAGCGTGGCGACCGGCCCTGGTCCTGGCGGACCAACGGGATCCGGGCTGTCCTTGCCGCAGGAGAGCGCCAGGATTGTCGTCAGGCACAACAGGGGTGCGACCCAACGGGTGGCTGTCATGCGCAATGCTCCTTGAGGTGAGTGACGGTGGCGCGTCGTGCTGCCGATCGCTTAATGAAGAGCCGTGATGGGGTGACTTGCGCTGCGGCTTCGTGCGCTTGCCATCGACCAAAACCTGCATCGCGCATCTGGCATCCGCCAGTCACGTCCCGCGGCGGGCCGGTGCGGACACGGAACCTGGGGCCGGGCGGTGGGGGCTGGCCACGGCGGATCTGCGCTCGAGGCCGCTCCTGGAACCCGCGGACGCGGAAACCCCGCTCAGCGCCGCAGCAGCGCGCGCAACCGGGCGACCAGGGCCCGCGGCCGGAACGGCTTGGTGAGGTACTCGGTCGCGCCGAACTCGAAGACGCGCACCTCGCTGTCCTCGTCGCCCTTGGCGGTGAGAACGAGGACCGGCAGCGACGCGGTCGCGGACTTCGCCCGCAGTTGCGTGAGCACCCCGTAACCGTCCAGCCGCGGCAGGTTGAGGTCGAGCACGATGATGTCGGGGGCCTCGCGGTCGACGGCGTCGAGCGCTTCGACCCCGTCGGCCGCTTCGTGCACGGTGAAGCCGTCGCGCACGAGCAGGTCACGCACGACGCGGCGGAGCGCCGCCTCGTCCTCCACCAGGAGCACCGACGCCGAAACCTTCGACGCGGTCGGCTCGAAGCGATCGTCCGCGACGAGCTCGAAATGGCCGCCGTCGAACGCTGCGGCGCTCGGTGCGCCGTGGAGAGTGCCGCCCCGGGTGGCTGCGGGTGGTGCCTGGCGTTCGGGTGCGGTGAGGGACGGCGGCGCGGCGGGCGGATGCCCCGCGGCCTGGTGCTCCGCCGGGTTCGGCGGTGACGCCGGGAACTCGGCAGGGGACGCCGGGGGCGGGGAGGTGCGCGCCGACTGCGGGATGAGACGCACGGCCTGCGTCGGCGGGGGGGCCGCCGAGCGCAGGACCTCGGCCGGCACCTCCATCACCCGCAGCAGTTCGTCGAGCGTCGTGAAGCCGCTCGCCACCTGCTGGACGCCGGACTCCCACAGCGACAGCATGCCGTGCGCCCGGGCCGCCTCGGCGATGCGCTCGGGCGTGTCGTTCGCCGCGATGCGTCGCTCGACGTCCGGCGTGGCGGTGAGGATCTCGAGCAGCGCGATCCGGCTCAGGTAGCCCGTGTTGGAGCATTCCCGGCACCCCACGGCCCGGTGGAGCGTCGAGCCGGGCGGGAAGTACGGCCGCAGACGTTCGACGACGGGCTCGGTCGTGAGCTGCTTGCAGGACACACAGAGCTTGCGCACCAGGCGCTGCGCCAGGATGCCCTTGAGGGCCGCGGCGGAGCGATAGGGGTCGATGCCGAGGTCCGTGAGTCGCGTGATCGAACTCGCCGCATCGATGGTGTGCAGGGTGGTGAGGACCAGGTGGCCCGTCAGGGCCGCCTGCACCGCGATCTGGGCGGTCTCCTTGTCGCGGATCTCGCCGACGAGGATGACGTCGGGGTCCTGGCGCAGGATGGCGCGCAGCGCGGCCGGGAACGTCAAGCCCGTCTTCTCGTTGACGTTCACCTGCACCACGCCCTTCAGGCGGTACTCGACCGGGTCCTCGACCGTGATGATGTTGACGCCGCGCAACTGGATGGCGCGCAGCATCGAGTAGAGCGTGGTCGTCTTCCCCGAGCCGGTGGGCCCGGTGACGAGGATCAGCCCCTCGCGCGCAGAGAGCAGCGTCGTGATGCGCGCGCGCTCCTCGCCCGAGAGCCCGAGCCCTTCGAGGGACAGCACCGTGGTGCGGGCGTCCAGGATCCGGACCACGACCTTTTCGCCGACCGACGTCGGCAGCGTCGAGATGCGGAGGTCGATGCGGGCGCCGCCGACGGACACCCGCGCGCGACCATCCTGCGGCCGCAGCCGGTCCGCGATGTCGAGCTGGGCCATGATCTTCACACGCGCGACCAGCGGCACGCTCAGCGCGCGCGGAATCACCGAGTCGTCCTTGAGCACCCCGTCGATGCGGTAGCGGACGAGCACCCCCTGCTCCTCCGGCTCCAGGTGGATGTCGCTGGAGCGCTGCTGGATCGCCTTGGCGATGATGCGGTCGACGAGCCGGATGATCGGCCGGTCCGTGGCCTGCCCGAGCGAGAAGTCCGAGGCATCGACGGCATCCTCGTCGACGGTCTCGATGGCGTCGTCCCCGGTGAAGTCGTCCTCGAGCAGGCGCTCGACGACGGACTCCGGCCGGTACAGCTCATCGAGCCGGTCGGCGATGCGCGAGGGCGACGCGAGCGACATCCGGACCGTGCGACCGAGCACGAAGGCGAGGGTGCGCTCGCAGTCGATGTCGTAGGGGTTCGCCGTCGCGATCTCGATGATGGTGTCCGTGACACTCAGCGGGAGGATGCGATAGCGGCGCGCAAGCTGCTCCGCGACCGCGGCAAGCGCGGTCGCGGGGATGACGTCCACGTCGGCGATGCGCATCCGGAACCGCGTCGCCAGGGCGGCGAGCACCGCCTCGTCGGTTGTCCACCCCCGCCGGACCGCGGTCTGCCAGTAACTCTCGACCTGCACGGCGCGCAGCTCGTCCACCTGTGCGGGGGTGAGCAGGCGCTCGAGGGTGATGAGCACCCAGTCGTCGGTGGGCGAGGGGGACGAAGCGGTCACGGTCGGGGGCGGGAGAGTCGGTGGATGCCCGGAAGATAACGTCGGCACGGTACGGGGCGACACGCCGCCGCCCTGCCACGGGTTGTGCCGGACCAGTAGCTTCCGAGCGTGAACTTCGACACCTTCGCGGCGCGCGCGCTGCCCGGATCCCTGGTCCCCGTGGCGGAGGAGATCCTGCTGGACACCACCACGGCGGTGGGGGCCTTCGCCGCACTGCGCCGCCCCCCCTTCGCGTTCCTGCTCGAGTCCGCGCCCGCTGGCAGCGAAATGTGGTCGCGCTACACGTTCCTCGGCACCGCCCCGCGCGCGGCGTGGCGCCTCCTCGACGGCACCGTCGAGGACTGGACCGCCGCGTCCGGATGGCACGGCGCGCGTCGTCCCGATGACGTCTTCGCCGACCTCCGCTCGCGGCTCGCCGTGCTCCCACCCGTCGACGCCCCCGAGCTGGGGCCGTTCTGGGCAGGCGCCGTGGGGTACTTCAGCTACGACGTGGTGCGCCACATCGAGGATCTGCCGACGCCCCCGCCCCGTCGTCATCGGGCACCGGACGCGGTGTGGCTGTTCACGGACATCCTGGTCATCATCGACAACCTGAAGGGGACGGCGCGCGTCGTCGCGGCCGTACCCGTCGACGACGTCGCCCCGACGCGCCTCCGTGCGCTCTTCGACGACGCCAACGCGCGCATCGGCGACGTCGTCGCCCGGCTCCGCGGCGCATCACTGCTGCCTGCGCTGGACTTCGACGGCGACGCGGCCCCCGCGGTGGGACACTCGTCGTACACGCGCGAACGCTTCCTCGCCGACGTCGATCGCATCAAGGCCTACATCCGCGCCGGGGACTGCTTCCAGGCGCTGCTCGCCCGGCGGATCAGGGTCCCGCACGACTTCGACGCGGCGGTGCTCTACCGGCTGCTCCGTTCGCTGAATCCGTCGCCCTACATGTTCCATCTCGAGGTGGACGGGACGGAACTCGTCGGCTCCTCGCCGGAGCTGCTCGTGCGCTTGCAGGACGGGACGGTCACCGTGCGCCCGATCGCGGGCACGCGGCCACGCGGGGCCACGGCGGCAGCGGACGCGGCGCTGGCCGCCGACCTCGAGCAAG